>CAZWAX010000007.1:0-35262 GCA_964631985.1 uncultured Polyangiaceae bacterium
GCGCTCCACCTTGCCCTCGATCTCGTCGGGGACGGACTCGGAGTCGCCGCCGGGGTCGACCCGGCGGCCGTACGCACCGCGCTCGGGATCGCGGCGCGGAGCGTGCCCGGACTCGACGTGGACCTGCTGGCACCCGCGTTCGCGGGCGTCGACGCGCCCGCGGCGACGCCGACGCACGCGACCGCGATCGAGCGCACGCTCGCGACCGCGATCGAACACGCGCTCACCGGTGCGATCGAGACGCTCGCCGCCCGCGGTCCGCTCGTCGTCGTGGGCGAGGATCTGCAGTGGGCGGATCCCGCCTCCCTCGACTTGATCGCGGGCATCGCGAACGCCCTCCGCGCGACCCCGACGCTCTGGCTCCTGACGATGCGTCCCGACGAGGCACGCACCGCCCGGCTCCGCGCGGCGCTGCCCGACCTCGCGACGGTCGTGTTGGCGCCGCTCGCGGCCTCCGAGGCGACGGCACTCGTCGACGCGGTGACCGGCGATCAGCCGCTCGCCCCGGCGGTGCGCGAACGCATCCAGACGCGGGCCGTCGGCACTCCCTCGCGGCTGATCCTCGGGGCGCTCCTCGCCGGCGCGATCGAGACCGAGCTCGCCCAGGAGGCCGCCACCGTCGAGCGCGGCAGTGACGCCGAGCGCCGCCGGGTGACGGTGCTCTTCGCCGACATCACCGGCTTCACCCGCATGTCGGAGCAGTTGCCACCGGCCGAGGCGTATCGCGCCGTGAGCGGCTGCCTGCAGGTGCTGCACGAGGTCGCCGTCAAGCACGGAGGCTCGGTCGACAAATACCTCGGCGACTGCATCCTCGCCGTGTTCGGGGCGCCGATCGCGCTCGAGGACGCGGCCCGCGCCGCCGTCAACGCCGCGATCGAGATGCGCCACCGCGTGCGCGAGTACAACACGTCGGCGCAGCTGCCATCGCCGCTCGACATCCACGTCGGCCTCAATACCGGCTTGAGCGTCGCGGGGGACGTGAGCGGTCCGCTGCTCCGCGAGTTCACCCTCATGGGTGACGCGGTCAGCATCGCCTCCAAGCTGAAGGACGTGGCGCCCGCCGGCCAGGTGTGGGTGGGTCCGGAAACGCACCGCGCGACCCAGGGCGACTTCGCCTACGAGCCGGCGCCGACGTCGGCCACCGAGAAGGCGAGTGTCGGCGTCGCGTACGACCTGCGTTCGGAGGAGGTGCAAGTCTATCGCAGCCGCCTCGGACGCGGCGAGACGATCTTCGCGGAGCTGGTCGGGCGCGACGACGAGCTCGCGACGCTCCGTCAGGTGCTGGCGCGGCTCGCGGGCGGACAGGGCGGGGTCGCCGGCGTCATCGGCGACGCGGGGCTCGGGAAGTCGCGCCTGCTCACCGAGCTCGCGGCGAGCACCGAAGGACGGGCGGTCCGCTGGGCGGAGGGGCGCTCGGTCGCGCTCGGCCGGAACCTGCGCTTCCATCCGTTCGTCGATCTCCTGCGCTCGCTGCTCGGCGGCGGCGCGCAGGCGCACTCCGAGACGTGGGAGGGGCTCGCGACCGCCGTGGCCCCCTACCTCGGCGCGGAGACGGACGAGCTCCTGCCCCCGCTCGCCATGATCGCGGGAACGCCGTTGCCGCCGGCCGAAGCCGAGCGCATGGCGAACGTGCGGCCCGAGATCATCGATCGCCTCTATTTGCGGGCCATCCGCACGCTCTTCCGCGGCGTCGCCCGGACACAACCGTTGGTGCTCTTCTTCGAGGATCTGTACTGGGCCGATCGCGCCTCGATCGAGCTCCTGACCGAGCTCTTGCCGCTCGCCGGGGACGCGCCGGTGGTGTTCCTCTACGCGGCACGCCCCGGCTTCCCGGAGACCACCGGGCGCGTGACGGCGGCAGCAGTGAAAGCGCTGCCGCCCGAGCGGGTCCTGGGCATCGACTTGCAGCCGCTCGACGCCGCCGCGACGACCAAGCTGCTCGGTACGCTCTTTCGCCACGGCGCGCTGCCGCGCGCCTCGCGCGAGCGCATCGCCGAGCGCGCCGGCGGCAACCCGCTCTACGTCGAGGAGCTCCTGCGGTCGTTGATCGAGCAGGGGGCCGTCGAGGTCACGGGCGACGGCTTGCGAGCTACGGCGACGATCGAATCGATGGTGGTTCCGGCGACGGTGCAGGAGGTCATCCTGTCGCGCGTCGATCACCTGCCGCCGCGGCCGAAGCAGGTGCTGCAGATCGCCGCCGTCGTCGGCCAGCGCGTCGCCGAGCCCGTGCTCGGCGACCTCGTGGCCGAGCCCGCGGCGTTGCCCGCGGTGCTCGACGCGCTGGTCGAAGCGCAGCTGCTGCTGACGGAGGTGCGCGGCGCGGATCGCACCTTCGTCTTCAAGCACCGGCTCATCCAGGACGTCACCTACGAGTCGATCCTCGAGACGCGCCGCGCCGAGCTGCACCAGCAGGTAGGGCAGGTGATCGAGCGCCGCATGCCGGGTGCGCCCGGCTACCATGGCATGCTCGCGTACCACTACTCGCTCGGAAACGATCTGGTGCGTGCCGAGGAGGAGCTCTTCCTGGCGGGCGACGACGCGGCCCGTGCCGGCGCGCCGGTCGAGGCGCTCGACATGCTTCAGGAGTCGTCGCGGCTCTATCTCGCGCGCCATCCCGGCGGCGGCGATCCGGCCAAGCGGGTGGCGCTGCACAAGCGGCTCGCAGGGGCCTATTTGCACCGCGGCCAGATGGAAGAGTCGACGCGGAGCTTCGACGAGGCGCTGACGCTCCTCGGCGAGGTCAACCCGACCTCACGGCTCGGCATCGGGCTCGCGCTCGCGAAGACGCTGGTGCCCGTCGGCCTCGATCTCTATCTCCGCGGCGGCGGCGCGTCGCGCCGGCCGCCGGCGACCGAGCGCGATCTCGAGATCATCTCCCTCATGTTCGATCGGGCCCGCACGCAGACCACGGCCGATCCGGCGCGGTTCCTGCTGCAGGGCCTCGCGACCCTCGGCAAGCTGCGCCGCATCGACCCGGCGACGGTCCCGGGCGCCGGCATGATGTACGCCGGAACGGTCGGCATCTTCGCCTACGGCGGGATCTCGTTCGACGTCGCGCGCCGCTTCCTCACCGTCGCCAACCGCTACGCCGACCCGGCAAATGCGACGGAGGTCTTCCTCTGCCGGATGATGACCTTCACGTACCACTTCTGCTCGGGCGACTGGGACGACCGGCACGAGATCCCGATCGACGTCGTCGACGACGCCGTTCGCCGTGGCCAGCTCTGGGACGTCGCGCATCACGTCGGGCTCGAGGCCATCAAGCACACCGCGCAAGGGCGTTGGCGTGAGACCGACGCGCAGATCGATTGGATGGCCGGGCTCGCGCAGTCGTACGCGTACGACCTCGCGAGCGTCTACGTGCACGCGTGCCCCGCCTATCTCTACGCCGAGCGCCGCCAGCTCGAGGCGGCGCTCGCCGCGAGCCAGGCCTACCTCGACGCGTACGACGAGGTGCTCCTGAACCTGCACGCGCTCGGCACGAAGGCGAAGGTGCAGGTGCTGCTCGGGGACCTCTCCGGGGCGCGCGGAACCATCGCCGACGCTGACGCGCCTCTCTCGAAAGGGCCGATCCCGCCCTGGCACTTCGGCGCCGTGGCGCGCGCGCGGCTGATGCTCGCCGTCAGCGAAGGGGAGCTCGGAGGCGGGGGACGGGTCGTGCTCCACCACTCGCGGAAAGCACGCCGTGGTGCGCTCTGGGCGGCGGCTCGCTTCGCGTGGTTCCGCCCCGAGATCTGGCAGGCCGTCGGGCAGCTGTACTGGCTCGCCGGACGGCAGCGGGCCGGGCTCCAGTGGCTCGGGAAGGCGCTCGACGAGGCGGAGCGTCTCGGCATGCGTCCCGAAGCGGCACGCGCCCGGCGCGAGATCGGACGCCGACTCCAGGAAAGCGGCAGCGCGGCCGCGTTCCGCTCGCTCGGCGCGCGGGCCTACCTGGACGAGGCGCAGCGGTCCTTCGAGGAACTCGATCTCCGCTGGGACCTGGCACGGCTGAGCCTCGTGCAGACGCGCGTCGGCGCTCCCCGGTCGGCCACCCGTGACTCGTCGGCCCCGTCACGGTCGGCGCGCGGCGCACCGTGAGCGAACTAGTTCAGAAGGGGGATCTCTCCCCCTTCGCGACCGCGGCCAAGCCGCGTTCGCTCATCCCCCGGCTCGCTCGCGCTCGGCCGCTCGCTACGCTCGCGGAGATCCGAGTCTTGGATCAGCCTCCTAGCTACTAGGCTGATCGCCGAGCGTCGGCGGTGGTGGGAGCATCGCCGCGACGATCTGGCGGTGCGGACCGGTCGGTGGGCGGCGATGCCGCGTCCTCCTCCGCGAACGCTTCCACTCCGGGGAGAACGGCCATGACGGCACTGTCGGCGCTCACGGCCTGGAACGGCCGCGGGGTCGCGAGCAATGCCGGGGCTCGCATGGTGGTCGCGCCGCCGCCGTCCCGTTCGATCGCGACCGTACCGAGCGCTACGAAGGCGAACGCACCGTCCGGAAGCTCGCGGCGTTCGCCGGGCGGCAGGTCCACGCGCGCCGCGGAGGCCACGAAGCGCTGGCGGGCCTCGAACGTGAGTATCGCGAGCTCCGGGAGCCCGAGCAGGTGGCTGCGGAGTGCCCGCTGCACGAACGCGTCCCAGATCGCGTTCCGTACGTCCGGGCGCGCGGTCAGGAGCTTGGCGAACGCCTCGCGCCCGAGAGACGCAGCACGGTCAGCGCGCCCGCCGCCCGCACGGTCGCCGAGCGCGGCTCGCCGGTCAGGAGCGCCATCTCTCCGAAGGTGTCCCCGGCCGTCATGTCGTCGAGGAGATACTCCTCACCCTCGTGATCGACCACGATGTAGGCGGCCCCAGAGAGGACCACGTAGAACGCGTCGCCGGGCTCGCCCGCGCGGATTACCGGCTCGCCGGAGCGAAAGCGACGGACCTCCATCAACTCGGCGAGGTGATCGAGATCCCATGCGTCGAGGGGACGGAAGAGCTGGGTGCCTTGAAGAGTACGGACGATCTGCGGAAGGAGCCGCCCCGGTACTTGCGCAGCATGCCGGCTTCGCAGCGGATGACGGCCGTCATCCGGCCGCCGAGCTCCTTCTCGAAGACGTGGAACGCGAAGTACCCGACGACCGCGCCCCCGTCCTTGAAGAGCAGGATGTTGGTGCGCTCCGCCTTCGAATCGACGACGTACTTGGCGAACTCGTCGAACTCGACGCCGTCGAAGACGGTCGTATGCACCTGGTAGAGGCTCTCGGTGAAGGCGCGCCGGGCGATGTCGTCGAGCCGCTTGGGGTCGACGTATTCGGTGTGCGTGATGCCGGGCACAATGGACCTCCCTGTCCGCTTATTTCTTCTGCGCTTTGAATTGCCCCCCTTCGTCCTTCGTGACGTCGGTCATCGTGGCGCTGACGCAGAAGCCGTCGCTCGTGACGAGCTGGATCGTCGGATTTGTGTCACCCGTGAGCGCGGCAAAGACGCCCGTTGGCAGCGCCGTGAGCCCTTTCCCGGAATTGTTCTTCCCTTGGGCGCTCGCGTTGCCCTTGCCGACGTCGCCGCTCCCGAAGCTCATCTTCGCGATGCCGTCCGCGATCTGGACCTTGTCTCCGTACCCCCAGCCTTTCGTGCCCTTCGCCTTCCAGCACTTCTTTCCGGAGCAGAGGTGCCCACCACGGTCGACGACGTAGCTCTGGACGAGGGCGCCGCCGTCGCCGTACACGCAGATCGCGGCGCCGAGGGCGCTGCCGACGGGGTCATCGGCGAAGCTCGTCTGGGTCGTGGCGGCGCCGAATCCCTTCCACTGCACCTTCAGCTGCTCCTTGCCGGCGGTCTTCTCGCTCAGCTGCAGTTGGGCTTTCGCGGCGAGGAGACAGTTCATGTTCGGGACCGGGGCCGGGCTGCACGCGAGGCCGGTGCTGGCGCCGCCCTCGCAGGCGTCACCGACGTCGTTCGCGTCCGCGTCCGCCTGGTCGGGGTTCGAGACGTCGGGGCAATTGTCGCTGGCGTTCGCGACGCCGTCCCGATCCTCGTCGGGGATCGCGGCGGCCACGGTCACGCGCGTCGTCTCACAGAAGCTCGTGCTCAAGCCCGGACAATCGCTGTTGTCGTTGCACGCGCCCGGCTGCCGGAGGACACAGCGTCGGCACTGCGCGTCGATCGTGCACGCGGTCGCTTCGCGGAACTGGCACTTCAGGGTCTTCGGATTGCAGGTGTCCTGATCGCAGAAGGCGGTCTCGTCGGCGCTGCAATCGGCATCGTCGTCGCACGACCCCGGTGACGCGAGGCGGCAGCGATCCGCGGCGGCGGTGAAGGCGAGCTCCTCGTGGAGCGGCGCCTGTCCGTCGGCGAGCTCGTCGGCGGCGCCGATCACGCTACTGCGGTAGGCGCAGAAATCGAACGATTGGAGCACGAGTCCGTTCGTCGTGCCGTTGCCGTCGAGATCGAGCCCGTTCTGATCGGCCTCGAGCGTCAGGTACCTCACGACGCTCCCGGCGATCCGGTAGGGCTCGCGCGGATCGCAGGCGTCGAAGGTGCAAGGGATGGCGGCCATGCCCGTGTTGACGAGCAAGCCGCTCTCGGCGTCGTAGACGTGCAGGACCTGGTCGTTCATGACGTTGTCGCCGCTGACACAGGTCCCGGCGGGACAGTCGTCGTCGACGTCGCAGAGCCCGAAGTTGTTCATGCCGCCGGCACACCGGTTCGGCCCGTTCATGTGCTCGCCCTGGGCGGCCTCGCTGCTCCGGAAGGCCACGAGCTGCACCGGCCCGCAGCTGCTCGTCGCCGGAGCCCCGACCACGACGTCGGTCGCCGCGCGGCGGACGCCGGTGGTGCAGGCGGTGTGCGGACCGGGCGTGCAGGGCGCCAGGGACGCGGTGCCGGTGCCGCTGTCGAGCGCATAGACCTGAAGCACACGATCCGTGTCGTCGCCGTCGCCGTTCAGCGAGCCGTCGTCTTGCGCCAGCTCCGACGTCAGGATGACCCCGAGCGCGCCCGACACCTCGATGCTCTCCGCGGCCTGTCCGGTCAGCGACCAGGTGCCGCCGTTGCACGTCATGGGATTCGCCCCCGCGATGCGATGGAATCCCGCGACCGTATCGGTCTGGTCGGGGTCGCCGTTCAGGCTGGTCCCTTCGCCGGCCTCGGAGACGAGCGCGCCGACCCACGTGTCGGAGAGCGAGACGCTGGTCGCCGCGCACTTCAAGTTCACCGTCGTGCCGGGGACCCGCGGGCCCACACCAGGGCTCCAGAGCTGCACGACGCCGTCGCTGGTGTCGCTATCGCCGTTCAGCGAGCCGGCGGGGCAGCTGCCGGCGCCGTCGTCGCAGACGCCACCCGGGCACTCCGAGTTGACCGCGCAGTACCGGCCGACGTTCGTGCCGCCGAGGCACTTCGCGGTGCGCTCGTGCCGGACGTACGCGGCGCGACCGCTGGCGACCGACACCGCGTCGGCGGGGCAGAGCGTCACCGCGCTCGGCGTCCCCGCCGGATCGAGCACGAAGAGCGGCCGGTCGTCGAGGTCGAGGTCGCCGTCGAGATCGCTCGCGGCGACGGGCGTCGGAGCCGGATCGGGGCCGCGGACGAAGGTATCGTACTGCGTGTCCGTCTCGAACGGCACGAGGTTCCTGTGATCCGTCCTGAACGCGACGACGGAGCCGTCGTCGGACAGCGCCGGCGGCCCGAAGAGGGAGCTCAGCCGCCATGCCGTGCCGGGAGTGCCGGCCGAGTTGCGGTCCACGAGCTCGGTGATGCCGGTTGCGCGGTCGTGGACGTACGACGAGTCGGACGAGAACCCGGAAGGAGCGTCGTTCACGATGCCGGTGCTCTGGAACGCGACGTAGCGCCCGTCCGCCGAGATGTCGCAGAAGCTTCCGGTGCCGCTCGGGCTCCCGTCGAAATTGAGGTCGATGTTCTCTGCGAGGCCGGTCACGAGATCGCGCACGACGACGCCTGACGCGCGCGTGATCTGGCTATTCGCCGTGTCGAAGCACACGTAGCGCCCGTTCGCCGAGATGGCGGGACGGTAGCTGCGTCCGGAGGGCAGCGGGCTGCCGGGAAGGCCGAAGCTCACGAGCGTCGTCGAAGGCGTGCAGCCGAGTGGTGCGCCGAGGCAGCGGTCGCGGACGTACACTTCCTGCGGGCTGCAGCCGAAGGCGTCCAGGCAGGTGTCGAACGCGACGTAGCGGCCGTCGGCGGACATCGACGGCCGCCGGCTGTCACTCAAGACGCCGACGCTGATGAGCTCGGTCGTGCCGGTCTGTCTGTCGCGCACGAATACGTCGCTCACGCCCGAGTCGCCGCCCGCGATGTCGGTCGCCCTGCTGTCGAAGGCGACGTAGCGGCCGTCGTCGCTGATGACGCCGCGGGCCTGCCGCGCGCTGAAGTCCTCGAGAGAGTTGGAGTTCTCGTTCGCCTCCCCTCCGCCGCCGTCGACGCTGATCTTCTCGGTGGAAGTGCTGCAACCCGGCACGGCGACGCCGTCCGCGACACAACGATCGTGCAGGAACACGTCCTGATAGGAGTCGACGTCGTTCGGGACGACGATCGTCCCCGAAGTGCTCGCGAACATCACCCAGCGCCCGTTCCGCGAGATTTGATAATTGGCAGGGCCCACGACGGTTGAGTTGATCACCACGTTCGAGATCGTACAGCCGGGAACGGCCCGCCCGTGCGAGACGCAGCGATCACGCACGTACAGGCCGCCCGTAGCCTTGAACACGACGTACCGCCCGTCGCCGGAGAGCTTCGGCGCCTCCGACGGCCATGTGTTGAACCCCGGTGCGCTCAAGTCGGGCGTGCCGGCGAGCTCCGTCCGCTTCTTGCTCTGCCCGACCTCCGAGCGGCGCGCGAACACGAGACCGTCGGAGATCGTGACCGCGTCGCCGTCGATGACGGCGCCACCGTCCGCGATCACGCGCGGCAACCCGGCGACCGCGCGCTCGCCGCCGCCGAGCTGAAAGACCCGCAACACGGCGTCGGCCCGGTCGCCGTCGGCGCTCATCTCACAGAAGCCCTGAGCCGGCTCGGACTCGAGCATCGCCATCAGGTCGTCCTCGATGGCGATCGCCGGAAAGGTGAAGCCGACCGCGTTCCGCGACGAGATGACCGCGCGGCCGGTGCGGGGAAGACCGGGAGTGATGCCGGGGGTAGGGCATATCGGGTCGGCGCCGAGCGGCTGCGCGACGCCGGTCGTGCGGTCGCGCAGCATCGCGGTGCGGTCGAAACTGTCGCCGTCGCCGTTCTCGTCCTTCAAACCGAGCCGCTCGATCGCCGAGAACGTGCGGATCTCCGCCGAGCGGAGCGCCAGCGATGAGAGGTCGACGGGGCTGTTCGCCTGGAACGCGTAGTTGACGCACGGACCGCTCGGGCAGGCATTGTCCGGGCAGCTGATCGCCGAGTCGTCCTGGCAGAGGCCGAGGTTGGGATTGCTCTGCTGACGGGCGAGCAGCACCGCGTCGGGGCTGGCGAAGGCCGTCGCGTCGTAGAGCTCGCCGCACGGACCGTCGAGGCCGCAGTCCAGGTCGGTGGTGCACGCGATCGTCTCGTCGCCGCGGCAGCTCGTCGGACAGGGCGCTCCGAGACAATCCGCCGAGGTCGAGCAGCGCTTGCCGGCGTTGTCGCCGCTCTCGCAGGTGCCGTGGCGATGGGCGATGCGGAGGATCGTGTAGGGCGCGTCGACGGAGCCAGAAAGGTCGACCGTATTGGCCACCGGGTTCCCCGGCTTGACCTTCGGCTCGAAGATCGGCGGCAGGTGGCCGCCTTCGGGAGTGTAGGACCCGACGAAGACCTGATCCGGGACGGCGAAGTCGTACGGCGAGCGGAACGAGACCTGCAGGAGGCGCGGCACCGGCACCGCGCTCGGCAGCATGACGCCCGTCCAGTCGACCGGCATCAAGACGTTCCCGGCGGCGTCGGTCGTGTAGCGGACGGCGGTCTCGGTGGCGTTGCAGGGCGGCGCGTCGTTGAAGCAATCGGCCTGGTAGTCATTCGGCACCGGCAATGCGGTGAAATGGGGGAAGGTCGGATGCGACATCGACGTCCCGCACGCGCCGTCGTCCGCGTAGTACTGGTCGGCACAGGCGATGAGCCCGCTCGTACCGGTGCAGCCCGCGCTCGCGACGCCGCAGGGCAACGCGTCGTCGGCGTCACTCACCGCGACCGCGGCCGGCCCGGTGAGCGTCGTGCGCCACGCCCCGGCGACGCACGTACCAGGCATCGCGCAATCCGGAGCCCCGACGCACGGCTCCTGGTCGTTGGCGCCGCCGACGCAACGCGACGAGGTGCACGTCCCGGGCGACGCGCACACTGTATCCCCGTTGCAGAGCTCGCCGTCGTCGCTCCCGCCGAAGCAGCGCGAGTCGGTATCGGGAAACCGGAAGCTTACGTGGGGGATGCCGTTGTGTGGGACGATCGCGAGCCGCGAGGCGGGTGCGGGGACGCAGACCGCGCGCCCGGCACCAAGCTGTCCTTCGCAGGCCCCGAGCTTCGCGTTCACGGCGGTGCAATTGCCGTCCGCCGTCAGCACCACCGCGGTCTTCTCGCCCACGGGCGGCGTGAAGATCACCGTCACGAGATGGTCGGCGGCGGTCGGCAGGAGCGCGTGCCCGTCGCAGCCGCGGAGCATGATCTCGAAGGTCTCGCCGGGCCCGGCGTAGGGACGGGTCGTCGCTCCGAGCGCCGCGTTGAAGGTGATCGTCGTGCCGGGGATCAGGTTGCAGCCGGCGCGCGCCGGGGCTGCGGACCCGAGCGTCACGCTACCGATGAGGGCGGCGCTCAAGGCCAAAAAGGGACGCGAGAAAAAGGGGGAGGAGAAGGTCATGGGGGACTTCCCTTCGGGTGTATTGATCGTGCAGTTACACTCAGCTCATACGATTAGTCGAACAATAAGAGCAACAAAAAGTGCATATGTGCACGATGCTACATTTTGGCGCAGAGGTTGCAGCCCGATCGTGCACTCGGGCGCAACCAGGAGGAGCGCCGCCGAAGCGACGAGGACACGCGGAAGATCATGAGGGGGTCCCTTCGGGCCGGAGGAGCGCGGCATCGGTCTTCGCTCGGATTAGGAGTTACGAGACGAAAAGACCAACAAAAAGAGCAAACCCGCACACAATACTTTGGTTTATGACACTGCTTCGCCTCGAATGCGCCGTTCTGGCGCACCCGCGCTGCGTCAGGCGTCAGCCGATGCGACGAAGCCTGGTCATGCGCCACCAGGTCTCCAGCAGCACGGCGATCGGCCCGAGGAACTCCTTGAAGTGGCGCTCGTCCGCGGCGTCGAACGGGCGGCCGTCGCGCCGGTTCAAGACCTGCGCGACGGCGAACACTTCGCCGCGCGCGTCGAGCAGCGGCACCGCCATGATCGTGCGGGTGCGAAAGCCGGTGCGACGGTCCATCTCGGGATTGAAACGCGGGTCGGCATAGGCGTCGTCGACCAGGACGGTCGTCCCCGTGCGGACGGCGTGACCCGCGATGCTGCTCGCGACCGGTACGCGCAGCTCGGTCACGGCCTCGTTCGCTTCCTGGGCGATCGTCATCCAGAGCTCGTCGTGCTCTGGGTCGACGAGGAAGAGGCTTGCGCGCTCGGCGTTGAGCAGGCTCCCGATCTTGCGCGTGAAGGCGCGGAGCGCGCGGTCGAGCATGCTGCTGAAGGCCTCGTCGGTCGCGAGCTGGGTCGAGTCGAAAAAGCGCCGCGACTCGCTGGTCACCTCCTGCAGGAGCGCCGTGAACTCGGGCTGCGACATCTCCTCGACGAACGACGGGACCGCCTTCCGGCGGTCGGCGGCGAGGAGGTGCATCATGTGCCGGTTGTTGGCGATGACTGCCTCGGTGAAGGTCTGCAGCCGTCCGTCCTCGAGGTGGAGGATGCGGTCGGCGACGTCGAGGATGCGGTTGTCGTGGGTCACCAGCATGATGGTGGTGCCCTCGGCGCGCGCCAGGTTCCGCATGAGGTCGATCACCTCGCGGCCCGACTGCTTGTCGAGCGCGGCCGTCGGCTCGTCGGCGAGCACCATGCGCGGCGCGGTCACGAGCGCGCGCGCCACCGCGACCCGTTGCCGCTGGCCGCCCGAGAGGCGGCTCGGGTGCTGGTGCAGATGCTGGCCGAGGCCGACCGACTCGAGCATGGCGCAGGCGCGGTCGCGGATCGCGCGCCGGCTCTCCTTCGGACGCATCAAGAGCGCCATCTCGACGTTCTGCTGCGCCGACAGGGCCTCGATCAGGTTGTGGGCCTGGAAGATGAAGCCGATCTGCTTTCGCACCTTCTCGAGCGTGCTCTTGCGGGCGCCGCAGAGCTCGTGCCCGAGCACCGTCAACGAGCCGTTCTGCGCGGCGCGGAGTGCCCCGACGAGCGTCAGCAGCGTCGTCTTCCCGCCGCCCGAGGGGCCCGTCACGATCACGATCTCGCCCTCGCCGATGTCGGTCGTGACGTCGAACAGGATCTGCTTCCGCAGGCTGCCCGTGCCGTAGGCATGGTTCAGGCCACGGATGGACACCGGCGGCGCCGCCCGGCGCTCTGTCGTGCTCGCGCTCAAAAGACCTCGGCGGGATCGAGCTTCCGCACCCGGCGGAGGGCCAGGACGCCCGAGAACGCGCACATCGCGATGGTGGCGACGAGCACGACGCCGGCGCGCTCGAGCGTGAGCTCCATCGGGAGCTTGGTGGCGTCCCGCGTGATGCCGTACAGCCGGACCGCCGCGAGCGTGCCGAGCCCGAAGCCGAGGACGGCGAGAATCAGCGCCTGCTGGATGACCACGCGCGAGATGTAGCCGTTGGAGTAGCCGATCGCGCGCAGCGTCGCGTACTCGGCGAGATGGTCCGACACGTCGGAGAAGAGGATCTGGTAGACGATCACGGTCCCTACGACGAGCCCGATGATCGCCCCGAAGGTGAACACGAAGCCGATCGGCGTCGCCGCGTTCCAGTAGGCGGTCTCGCGCGCCACGAAGTCGGCGCGGGTCATCACGATCACGTCCTCGGGGAGGAGCGCGCGCAGGCGGTCGCGTACCGCCGCCGGCTCGACGCCGGGTTCGACGCGCACGAGGCCGAGGTCGATCTGATTGTGCATCCGGATCGGAAAGACGCGCAGGAAGTTGGTGATGCCCGTGAGCAGGCTCGCGTCGATGCCGAACGACGTGCCCAACGTGAAGAGCCCGCCGATCCGGATGCGGCGATCGTTGAGCTCGGTGACGACGGGCTCGCCGGCCCGGAAACGGGCGGCGACCGGGCCGTACTCGGGTCGGGACGCGTCGTCGAAGAGCAGCACGTCCTGCAGGCGGATCAAACGCCGGCCCTCGGCGATGCCGGGCGCGTCGAGCACGTCGTCCTCGGGGTCGATGCCGACGACGTAGATGATGTTGCTGGTGAGCGTCTCGGGGTTCTTCCAGACGGCGCGGCCGATGTAGATCGGGCTGATCGACGCCACGCCGTCGACGGCGAGGGCCTGGTAGAGCCGGCGGTTCGAGAAGGTTTCGGGAGCGACGATGTACTGGCTGTCGCGCGAGAAGATGGCGACGTCGTAGTTGAAGCGGTGGTGGTAGCGCACGGCACTCTCGAAGAGCGACGCCCGGAAGCCGAGCTGCATCAGGATCAGCATGACGGCGAACGCGATCCCGAAGAGGGCGACGACGAAGCGCACCTTGCGATGCCAGAGCTGGAGCCATCCCAGCGGAATGGGATGGAAGAGGCGCATGCTACGAACGGCCCGCGGGGAGAATCACCACCTCGACCTGGACCAACGTGAGGCCCGCGATCGGGGCGCTCTGATCGAGCCGGATCTCCACCTCGATGACGCGCGCGTCCTTCCGCGCCGCCGGGTCGGTGCCGAGCGCGTCCTGTTTCTGGATCTTCGGCCGGATGCGCTCGACGACGCCGCCGATGGGTCCCGAAAAGACCGGGCTCGAGACCTGCGCGCGTTGGCCGACGGTGACGCGGCCGATGTCGGTCTCGTAGACCTCGGCGATCGCGAACATCGCGTGCGTCGCGCCGAGATCGAGGATCCCGTTGCTCCCGACGCGCTCGCCGGCACGGGTGTGGACGTCGAGCACCTGACCCTCGATGGGCGCGCGGACCTCGGTCAGCCGGCGCTCGGCCTCGGCGCGCTCGCGTTGGGCCTCGAGCACGGTGACCTTGGTGCGCCACTCGTCGCGGCGCGAGTCGGACTCCACCTGGCTGCGACTGAGCTGCAGGCTGCGCTCGTACTCGCGGCGGGCATTGGCGAGCTCGGCTTCCTTCTCCTTCACGACCGCGGCCTGCAGATCGGCCGTGTCGAGCACCGCGAGCAGCTGACCCTTGGTGACGCGGTCGCCGCGATCGACCAGGAGGTCGCGCACCACCACCGTCGGCAGCGACGGCCCCGACACGTGGCGGATGCCGTGCTCGGGCTCGAGCCGTCCGAGCGCAGCGACGCCGAGCGGTGCGGGCGGCGGAGTCGCCTCGCGCGCCGCGCCGGCGGGAGGCTCCTGCGCGGCGGGACCTCCGATGCCCGAGACGAGTGGGCTCCCCGTCACGACCGTCATCGCGAGCACGAGCACTCGCACGCGTGCTCGAGAGGTGGGGGTCCTATCGTGCATGGGGGCGGTTCTGTAGCGCGATCGGACGACGGTGGCAAAGTAGGATCCTTCGCCCCGACGCCCTGCCGCGGCGCGGTCTCGTTCTTTCCGCCCGCGACCGGTTGCGCCTGCTCCGATTCGGCGTCGCCACTCGCCACGCCGTGAGCTGCGCAGTTCTGGCGCAGTTTGGTCGACGCCCGAGCACGTCGCGGGTGCCTTGCGGCTCCCGACTTCTCCGGGATAGACGCGAGCGATGCAGCTCCCGTATCCGCTCCTCTGCGCTCTCCTCGGTTTCGCGCTCGGCTGGATCCCGATGTTCCTGCACGGGCCGATCCCGGAGAAGTTCAACCTCTTCTATTTGAAGGGGGCGGTGGCGGTGTGGAGCTGGTACACGGCGCGTCTCCTGGTCGGCGTCCTGGTGGGGATCACGTGGTGGCCGCCGCGCTGGTATCTCCGCGGCGCGCTCTGCGGCTTCCTGATCATGCTGCCCCCCGGGATCATGTCGCTCTCGGTGCCGACCTGCGGCCCGGTCTGCATGTTCTGGAACGAGGTGACGGCAATCTCGATCGGCGTGCTGGTCGCCGGGATCGCGTACCGGATTACCGGCAAACACCACGCGTTGGATGCGCCGCCGCGGGTCTGAGGCGTTCCCGGTCAGCCTTCGAGCCACCACCGTCGGACGGCGAGCTCGACGGCTTCGAACGGAAGGGCTCGAACCGGCGCGTCACCGGTGTGCGTGGCGACGTGCGTCCAGCATTGCTCGTCGAGGCGGTAGATCTCGAGCGTGCGCGCGAGCGGGTCCAGGAGCCAGAGGTGCATCACCCCCGCGCGCGCGTAGATCCGCATCTTGCCCTCACGGTCGATGCGAGCGGTGCTCGGGGAGACGACCTCGCACACCCAGTCGGGCGCCAGGGTGAACGCGGCGACGTTGGGGATGCTGGGCATCCGCTCGCAGCGCCACCCGGCGAGGTCGGGGACGACGACGTCCGCCCCGAAATGTAGCTCCGGCTCGAAGAGGAGCCACCAGCCACCGGGTCGGTCGGCGCCGCCGGGTGGACCGTCGAAGTCGCCGAAGAGCGTGCTGCCGAGCGCCGAGGCGGCCCGCGCATGCGGCGACGCCGGGCGTGGGCTGGCGACCAGCTCGCCGTCGATGATCTCCGCGACCATGTGCTCGGGCACCTGGTAGAGGTCGTCATAGGTCGCGGGGCGGCGTCCCGGCTTCACAGGGTCGGCTTAGCACGCGCACCTCGCGTGCTTGAAGACCTACTCGTCTCGGGTGGTGCGGCCGGGGTTCGACCCAGCACGATCGCGCCGCTCCGCGCTCAATCGAGCAGCTCCGGCGGGATGGCGGGGGCGATCGTCGCGTGGAAGGCGGGGAGCTTCGACCAGTGCAGGCTCGGCCGGAGATGATGCGCCGTGTGGTAGCCGAGGTTCAGGGTGCGGAGGTTGTAGCCGCGCGCGACGAACGAGCGCGACGCCCGCAGCGGGTCGCCGGTCGCGAGCCCGGCGTGCTGATAGTAGGTCGCCTGCGCCTGCAGGAGGAGCGCGGGCGGCAGCGGCAGCACGAACACCAGCACGGCATTCACCGGGTCGATCAGGAACAGCACGGCCAGGATCGCGCCGCAGAGCGCCGCCATGCGGCGGAACTTCCGGAAGACCGTCGGATGGCGCCGTCCGATCTGCCAGACCGTCGGGTACATCGCGACGCAGAGCCGCCAGGCGAACTCCCACGCCCCCATCACGCTGCCGTCGGCCCGGCGCCAGCGATTCGAGTCGCGCCCCTGGTCCAGATAGTGGCGGTGATGCCCGATGTTGTGGTGCAGCGTGTAGCCGTAGGGCAGCATCCCGAGCTGGAAGCACATCGCCACCTCGAAGGCACGGTTGGCGAGCGGGTGGCGGAAGGTGCTGCGGTGATGGTGGTTGTGGCACATTCCGGCGAAGTTCAGCTGGAGCGGGAAGAGCAGCACGACTGCGAGCAGCACCAGCCGAGGGTCGTCGAGCAGGGCGAAGATCGCGAGCTGGAGGACCGTCACGCTCGCGATGGCCGCGACCGGAAACGCGTCGATCGGCTCGCGGAATACCCGCGCCAGGACGCGCGAGGTGGACACGCGGTGGACGCAGGCGGCCGTGAACGACGGAAGCGGTGACACGCTTGCCGACGATGGACCAGGACGCGCCGGGCGGCAAGCGGCGGGACCCGCGACCGACGTCGGGTGGACGCGCCGTTTGCAGAGCAGGGCCGGCGCATGCCGTTCGGCACCGGTCGTGTTACACGAGCACCGATGCGCCTGCGCGCCGCGCTCGGTCTGACGACGCTCTCCGGCGTGCTCTATGGGCTCGCGTTTCCCCCGGTCGGGTGGTGGCCGCTCGGGTGGGTGGCGCTGGTGCCGTTCCTGATCGCGGTGGCGGGGAGCGACGCGCGGCGTGCGGTCGGCCTCGGGCTCTGGCTCGGGGTCGTCGCTTCCTACGGCGTCGGCACCTGGATGCCGGACGCGGTCGTCAACTACTACCAGCAGTCGATCGTCGTCGGGGGGCTGATGTTCCTCGCCTGCGCGCTCTGGCAGGCGGCCTGGCAGTACGCCGGGTTCGCGCTGATCGCGCGTCGCCTCGTGGCCGACGGCCGTGCGACCGCGCCGCTCGCCGTCGCCGCGGCCTGGATCACGGCCGAGGTGGCGCGGGTCGTGATCCCGTTCGGCAATCCCTGGGCGGCGCTCGGCTACTCGCAGACGGCGGTGCCGATCCTCGTGCAGATCGCCGACCTCGCCGGGGTCGCCGGCGTCGGCTTCGTCGTCGCGGCGGTGAATGCGGCCGTCGCGGGATGGTGGGTGCGCGGGGCGCTCCAGGGCGTCGCCGTCGGGGCGCTCCTCGTCGTCGGTACCATCGGCTACGGCGCGTTCCGCCTCGCGAGCGACGGTCCCGAGGCCGACCGCGCGGCGTTCTCGGTCGTCGCCGCGCAGGCCAACCTCGATCTCGGCACGCAGTGGCAGTCGGACTTCTACGGCGCGAACCTCGAGGCCTACGCCGATCTCACGACGGCGGCGACGAAGGCGCGTCCCGCCGACCTCGTCGTGTGGCCGGAGAGCGCGCTCACCTTCTTCCTCGAGTCCGAGCCGACCTACGCCTTCTATCTCGGACAGCTCACGGCCCACGTGCGCGCGACCCTCCTGACCGGCGGTCCACGCGTGCTCGCCGGCGGCGACGGCCGGAAGGAGTATCGGAACGCGGCCTTCGTCGTCACGCCCGCCGGCGAGACCACGCTGGTCTACGAGAAGGGCCGCCTCGTGCCCTTCGCCGAGTACTTCCCGTTCGCCGGTCTCACGCTCTTGCGCCGTCAGTTCGGCGAGGTCCGCGAGTTCACGCCCGGGACAGAGCAGGCGCCGTTTCCGACCCCGCTCGGTCCGGCGGGCTTGATGATCTGCAACGAGGCCATGATCGGCGCCGAGGCCGTTGCGCGCGTGCGCCAGGGTGCCGAGTGGCTCGTCACCCTCACCAACGACTCGTGGGTCGGCCGCCGCCAGTACGCCGAGATCGCGCTCGCGATGGTGCGCCTACGGGCCGTCGAGGTGCGGCGCTGGCTCGTCCGCGCCTCGACCTCGGGGCCGTCGGCCATGATCGATCCTCTGGGGCGCGTGGTCGACGCGCTGCCGTTCGACGCCCACGGGGTGGTGCGGGCCGAGGTGGTGCCGCGCCGGGATCTCACGCTGTATGCGCGGATCGGGGATGCGTTCGCGTGGGGGTGCGTGGTGGTGACGATGCTGCTCGTCGTTTTTAGACGCCGCCGACCGTAGCAGCGGTGGTCCAGATTGCTCGTCTCGCCCGAGGGAGTTCCAACGGCGCACCACCGGCGGCCTTCGCCTGCCCGCGGCGATTTCGCTGGACATCCGGCCGCGCGTGACGGTACGCGTCGGCCGGAGGACGCCATGGACCCGCACGCCGCGTACCCGAGGTCTCTGTACCTCCGGCCCTGGCCGCTCGAGCAAAGCATCGACCGCGTCGGGGACATCATCGACTGCCGGCAGACCACGCTCGGCATGACGGCAAGGAGTAGGAGCGCACATGCGGCGTAACCGGCGGTGGGTGACGCTCTTTCGCATCATGGCGCTCGGGGCGTTGTGGATGGCGACGATGGAGCGGGGACACGCGCTCCACACGAAGACTCCGCCCGTGCTGCAGGTGACCGTCGCGCCCTCGCAGATCGTCGGTGGACTGCGCTTTTCGGTGGGGCGAGGGATCCTCGTATTCCAGTCCGACGGCGATCAGCTCGGCAACGGCAACACCGTCCCGCAGATCTTCCTCTTCGACCACAAGGTACGCGTCACCGGGAAGAAGGGTCTCGGCATCTACCAGTTGACCTCAGGTGGCCAGGCGAGCGCCGCACCGTCGGCGGCCAAGCGCGGCGCGGCGCTCGCATTCCACTCGCTGGACGATCTCCTCGGCAATGGCAGCACCGGACGCCAGGTCTTCGCGTCCCGCAAGGCGCAGTGGAAGAAAGGCGACCTGCACTTGCGGCAGATCACCAAAGGCAGCGGGGAGAGCTTCGAGCCGATCGTCAGCAGCAGCGGCCGGTACGTCGTGTTCTCGTCAACGGGGGATCTCACGCAAGCAGGCGTCGGGGCGGGCACGCACCTCTATCGTGTCGATCTCGTGCAAGCCGAGAGGAGCGGATGTAGCTATCCGTGTGGCGGCGGTAACCCCGGGATCGCGCTCGTCTCGTCCACCGAGGCGAGCCGTCCGGCAATCGATGCCAAGGGTGGTCGGGTCGCTTTCGAGTCGCGCGGCGACGCCGCCGGCACCGGTTGCGTCAACGGCGCCTCGCAGATCTTCCTCCGCGATTTTCGGACGAACACCGTCCAGCAACTCACCTTCGGCCTCGCCGATACGCGCCGGCCCGCTTTCACGGCCGACGGCAAGACGCTGTTCTTCGAGTCGGCGGCCGACCTCGCGCTGACCGGCAACGTGCGATCGAACGTGTTCCGGCTCGAGCTCGCCCACGTGCCGCCACGGCTCACGCAGATCACGTTCGGGACGGACGGCGACACGACCGAGCCCGCGGTCGGCGGCACCAACAACACGGTGCGCCTGTTCTTCAAATCGACGGCAAGCCTGACGGGGCATCCGAGCGGCATCGAGCGGCTCTACGCTTGGAGCGCCGCGACGACGATTCTGTTGACGAATGGCGTCCCGATCCTCTCGAGCCCGGTCAGCTATCTCGATTTCGTCGCCTTCGTGAGCAGCGCGGACTTCACCGGTCAAAACCCGAGCGGAATGGCGCACGTGTTCCTCGTCAACGCCTTCCCGCTCACGAGCATCGTGCCACAGCCGACCGGCACCCCACCGGGAAGTCCCACACCGACCGCATCCCCGACCCCACTCCCCGATCCGTGCATCGGCCAGCCGGATGCGACCCCTTGCGACGACGGCAACCCCTGCACCACGGGGGAGGCCTGCGCGAGCGACGCCTGTGACGGCGGCACCCCGATCACGTGTCCCGACGACGGTAACCCTTGCACCGCCGACGTCTGCAATACGGCGACGGGTGTCTGCGGCGCCCCGCAGCTGTGCGTCTGCCCGTGAAGGCGCAGGCAAGATTCTCCAATTGCGAGCCGCCATCCCGATGCTAGGTTCGCCCGCCATGACGACGCCCGCCTTCACCCTCTTCGACACCCCGATCGGTCGCTGCGGCATCGCCTGGGGCGCGCGCGGCGTCGTTGGGCTGCAGCTCCCGGAGTCGGGCGAGCGCGCCACACGGCTCCGGCTGGAGACGCGCTTTCCCGGCGCCCGTGAGGAGACCGCGCCGCCCGCGCCCATCAAGCGCGCCGTCGCCGCCATCGGCAAGCTCCTCGACGGCACACCCGTCGACCTCGCGACGATCGCCCTCGACCTGGACGGCGTGCCGCCGTTCCACCGCCAGGTCTACGAAGCGGCGCGCGCGATCGCGCCCGGCACGACGCTCTCCTACGGCGAGATCGCGACTCGCATCGGCTCGCCGGGGTCGGCGCGGGCGGTGGGGCAGGCGCTCGGACGGAATCCCTTCCCGATCGTCGTGCCGTGTCATCGCGTGCTGGCGGCGGGCGGGAAGATGGGCGGGTTCACCGCGACCGGCGGCGTGACGACGAAGTCCCGCCTGCTGGCGCTCGAGGGCGTCGCGACGACGCCCGAGCCGCAGCCGGCGCTCTTCGACGGCAATGCCGGGCTCGGCTTCGAGTGGCGGGCGGCGGTCGCGCATCTGAAGAAGGTCGACCCGAAGCTCGCGCGCGTGATCGACGCGGCCGGCGCGGCACGGGCGCTCGAGCTCAAGAAGACGCCGAGCGTCTTTGGGGCGCTTGCCGAGGCGATCGTCTACCAGCAGCTCTCCGGCAAGGCGGCGGCGACCATCTACGGCCGGGTCTGCGCGCTCTTCCCGCGCGCGCCCCACGGCCCGACCGCCGAGCACATCCATCGCGTCGCCGACGAGCGCCTGCGCGCCGCCGGCCTCTCGGCGGCGAAGGTGCTGGCGCTGAAGGATCTCGCCCGCCGCGAGCGCGCCGGCGAGATCCCGACCCTCGCCGAGGCCCGCACGATGGACGACGCGGCGATCGTCGAGCGGCTGGTGGCGGTCCGCGGCATCGGCCGCTGGACGGCAGAGATGCTGCTGATCTTCCGCCTCGGCCGCCCCGACGTGTTGCCGGTCGACGACTACGGCGTCCGCAAGGGTTTCGCGCTCGCCCACAAGAAGCGCGCGCTGCCGACCCCGCAGGAGCTCGCGAAGCATGGCGAGCGTTGGCGGCCGTATCGGACGGTGGCGAGCTGGTATTGCTGGCGCGCCCTCGACCTGGGGGCAGGTCGCTGAAAAAGGGCCATCTGCTTCGTTGCTCGGTCGTTCGCTTGTGCGGCGTAGCTCCGCTACGCCTCCGCGCTCAGTCAGTCGCGCCTTGCATCTCCGCCTTTTTGAGCGACCTGCTGGCCGTGGGTTGACTGTAACAGCGCGGATTCGGGAGAGTGCCGGCGTGTGCTTCCGGATCGTGGTCGTCGCGCTCGTGCTGCTCGTGGTCGGGCGCGGGCTCGCGCTCGCTACGACGGCTACCGTCGGGCCCGATGGCAAGCTGCTCGTCGACGGGACGCCGTTCTTTCCGATCGGGATCTACCACGTGTCGTGGATCGGCGATCGGCAGGGCGGGGAGGCGATCCCCGATCTCGTGCGGGCCGCCGATGCCGGCTTCAACCTGTTTCATCCCACCATCGACGGACGCGACTCGACCGCCGACCTGCTCGACGCCGCGGCGGCGCACGGGGTGTACGTGATCGGCGAGGTGCCGTGGCCGGCCCACGGGCCCGACGATTTCGTGAACGAGTGGAAGGCAAAGTCGGCGATGATCGGGTGGAACGTCGCCGACGATTTCAACGCGCCGTATGCGGGTCCGAGCTACAACCACGCGCCGTCCGAGGTCGCGGCGCGCCGTGCCACGATCGCGGCCCTGGCGCCGAATCATCTGAGCTACGCGAGCGGCGGGTCGTTCCCCGGGTACCGGATTGCCGAGTTCGCGGGGACGATGGACGTGATGGGCTTCCAGAGCTACCCGCTCGGCGCCGGCAACCACCCGGACGACTACGCGCTGCAGGAGAACGCCGAGAGCTTCGCGTGGGTGCGCGACCAGCTGGCGGGGACCGGGCAGCTCTTCGTCGCGAACCCCCAGGCGTATCGGTGGAAGGACGGCGGCCGGTACCCGACGACGCGCGAAGCGCGAAACCTGCTCTACGCCCCGCTCGTCTACGGCGCCAAGGGCATCCTCTGGTACACCATGTGGGAAGGAAACGGCACGCTGCTCCCGAGCGTCGTGCCCGGGTTGTGGGAGGAGCTCGGACGGCTGAACGGCGAGCTCCGCAGCCTGACGTCCTTCCTCCTGCACGGCACGCGCACCGAGCTCGCGACCGGACACGCCCATGTGCACGCGGCGTCGTGGGAGCGGGACGATCAGATCGTCGTGGTCGTGCTCTCGACCGAGCGCACGGCGACGCATGCGGTCAGCCTGGCGTTGCCGGCCGGCGCCGTCGAGCCGGCGCACGCGCGTTTCCCGGGACGGAACGAAGCGGGAATGACCGTGGTCGGCGGCGCGCTCGACGGGACGATCGGGCCGGAAGAGCTCCACGTCTACCTGCTCGATCTGCCGGTCGCGGGCACGCTGTCGCCGACGGCGGCCTTCGACGTCGTGCCGGGGAACGTCGCCTTCGGGGAAGTGGCGACGCTCGACGGAACGGCGTCACTCGACCCGGACGGCGGCATCGTCGACTGGCAGTGGGACTTCGGCGACGGCACGCTCGCGTCCGGCAACGTCGTGGCGCACACGTGGACGAAGCCGGGCACCTACGACGTGCGCCTGACGGTCCGCGACGGGGACGGCGCTCCGGCGACGACCATCGTGCCAGTCGGCGTCGGCGTCACGTCGCTCTGTCCGCCCGCACCGCTCGCCGGCTGTCGCGCCGCGGACGCGAGCACGCTCACGCTCCGCGATTCCGACGTCGCCTCCAAGCGCCGCCTCGACTGGGCGTGGAAGAAGGGCGCGACGACGCTCGCCGAGCTCGGCGCTCCGACGAGCACGACGGAGTACGCCGTCTGCGTCTACGACGTCGACGGCCTGGTGATCGCGACCGGGCAACGCGCGGGCAGCGGGTGGCAGTCCCGCGGCGCGAAGGGTTTTCGGTTGAAGAACCCGAGCGGCGTGCCCGGCGGGCTCGTGACGGCGACGCTGAAGCCCGGTCCGACGGCGAGCCTGCTCCTCGAGGGCAAAGGCGGCCGTCTTCCCGGCCTCGGCTTGCCGCTCACCCTGCCGGTGACCGCGCAGCTCGTCCCCAGCGACGGCGGGGTCTGCTGGCAGGGCGTCTACGGGCCGGGAGCGAAGACCACGAGCACGGCGACGCTCTTCAAGGGTCGTCAGGGCTGACGCGGTCGGCGGCGTCCACCGTCCAGTCCTCGCGGTCGCCGCCGTTCCGCTCTATGTAGCGGCGACGTGTTTTCCCCCTTGCGATCCCGCATCGTTCGCTCGCTCCTCGTGCTCGGCCTCCTGGTCGGCTTGGCCCTCGTCGGGATGCTGGCGGGCGTGGTCTGGATGCTCGACGCCGGGCCGCTCCGGTTCGCGTTCCTGGATCGGCCGATCGCGACGGCGATCGGCGCGCTCACCCCCGATCTGGTCGCGGAAGTGGGCGAGACGACGCTCGTGCGTGCGGGACGGGGGGTGGCGCTGCAGGTCGCGGGCCTCCGTCTTCTCGGGCGCGGCGGCGGGACGATCCTGTCGCTGCCGGAGGTCCGCGTGCGCCCGAGCCTCGGCGCCTTGCTGCGCGGACGCGTGGTGATCGCGCGCATCGACGTGGCGGACGCGGCCTTGGCGCTCCGACGCCGCGCCGACGGGGTGTGGATGGTCGGCGCGGGCACGGGCGATGCGGGGCTTCCCGTCGGGGGCGTGCTCGGCGCGGCAGGCGGGGCGGGCGGTCAGTCCGCCATGCCGCGCATCACGCTCGCACGGACGCGTCTCAGCATCGACGACGAGCGCACCGGGGCGATCACGACGCTCGACGACGGCGATCTGGTGTTGTCGGCGCATGACGGCCGCCTCGACGTGACGCTCGCGGCCGTGCTCGAGGTCACGAGTGCCGGAGCGGCCGCACCCGGACGGCTGCGGCTCCCGATGCGCGCCGAGGCGTCGGCGGCACTCGCGAGCGGGGGGATGCTCGGCGACGTGCAGCTCGCGCTCACGGGTGACGCGGGCGCGTTCCAGCCACTCGGGGACGCCGGGACGCCTCTCACGCTCGCCGGCGTCGCGGCCACCGGGACGTATCTCCCCGCGGCCGAGACGCTGCGCTTCACGCGCCTGGGCGAGACCGTCGGGTCGTCGCGGCTCGAGGCCACGGCGTCGATCATCCTCCGCGACACGCCGACGGTGACGCTCGACGGCACCGTCGACGCGCTCACGCTCGCCGGGCTCGCTCGGCTCTGGCCGCCGGCGCTGGCGCCGGCGGTGCGCGGTTGGCTGGCGGCGAACCTCCGCGCGGGCGAGCTCCGGCGCTGTCGCGTCCAGCTCGGGCTGCAGACGGCGGCCGCGCCGGCGAGCACGTACGACGTCGCCTGCGACTTCGCCGGCGTCACGGCCGACTATCTGGCGCCGCTCGAGCCCATTCGGGCCGCGAGCGGTTCGGCCCGCCTCACCGCGGAGCGCTTCGTGGTGGACGTGCGGAGCGGGACGGTCGGTGCCTGTCGCGTCGACGGCGGCACGCTCACGATGGAGCTCGGCGTCGATCCGACGCGCGCCACGATCGTGGCGGACGTCAGCGGCGCGACCTCCGACGTCCTGGCATTGGTCGAGCGCCCGCCGATCGCGTTCGTGCCGCCGCTCGGCATCGTCCGGACCGACGTCGGCGGCGAGAGCCGCGTGCACGCCGAGCTCCGCCTGCCGATCAAGGCCGGGCTCGATGCCACCGAGGTCGAGGTGCGGGCGACGGCCGGCCTCACGGCGGCGAGCCTCCCGGCGCTCGCCGCGGGCGTCGGGCTCAGTGACGGCCGGCTCGACGTGCGGATCGACGGGGCGACGGTGGAGGTCAAGGGTACGGCGTCGCTGACGGGTCTGCCGGCGGCGGCGGGGCCCGTGCAGGTGGCGCTCACGGCGAGCCCCCAAGGATCGGGGGGCGAGCGGCAGGTGGCCCTGACGCTCCAAGGCGACGGTATCGGGGTGAAGGGGCGCGCGACGATCGGTGCCGCGGGACTCACGAGGATTGCCGTCGATCTGCTCCGGATCGGTGGGAGTGACGTCGCCGGATCGGTCGGCCGGGGCTCGAGCGGGGACTGGGACGTCATCCTCGGGGGACCGCTGCTCGACCTCGAGCGACTGCTCGGCGGGACGCCGCTCGGCGCGACCGACACCGCCGCGCTCGATGCGGGATATGCCGTGTCGCTCGATCTCGGCCGCGTCCGGACCAGGGGCGGCGTCGACTTGCGGAACGTGCGCGGCTCCCTGCACGGTCGCGGCACCAGCCTCGGTGCGTTCGATCTCGCCGCCGGGCTCGCGGCGGCCGGTGACGTGCGCGCGACGCTCGCCTCCGGTGGCGGTCAACGTCCGTTGTCCGTCACCGCGCCGGAAGCCGGACTCTTCCTGCAGGCCTTCGCCGGCATGCACCAGATCGTCGGTGGGACGCTGGCTCTCGACGCGACGACCGATCCGCGCGGCCCCCTCACGTTTCTCGAGGGCACGCTCGTGCTGCGCGACTTCAAGGTCGTGCGCGCCCCGATCGTCGCCCGGATCCTCGGCCTCGGCTCGCTCGGCGGCATCGCGGCGCTGGTGCAAGGCGACGGCCTGCCGATCGGGGAGGCACGCATTCCGTTTCGCTGGGACGGGACACGCCTCGCGCTCCACGACGTCCGCGCGATCGGCGCCGTCGGCATCACCGCGGACGGCGTGCTCGACCCGACCGCCGGAACCGTCGAGCTCCGGGGCAACGTGATCCCGGCCTACTCGCTGAACAGCGTGCTCGGCAAGGTGCCGGTGCTCGGCCGCTTCCTGGTGGGGGCGAAGGGCGACGGCGTGTTCGGCATCGACTACAGCGTAGCCGGGACGACCACCGACCCGAAAGTCAGCGTGAACCCGCTGACGTCGGTCGCGCCGACGGTGCTGCGGTCGTGGTTCGTCGAGCCGTTTCGAGCCGCTGCGGCTGGGCAGGCACCGCGCGCCACGCCGATCAGCGCGTGGCGCGCTCGGCGTGGCCGTTAGAGACGCGGGGTCAATTCATCGTCCGGTCGGCGCGGCGACTGCCGAAGAGCCCGAACAAGCCCACGAGCCCGAGCAGCCCGATCCAGCCGACGTCGGGCGGACCGTGCGAGACCGGGTCGGACGGTTGCGTCGCGGGCTGACCGATCTGGGCGTCGCTGTGGCTGCCCGGCAGCATGGTGCCGGCGAGTGCGAAGGCGAGCGCGGCGGCAGTGAACGTACGACGAAACGGCATGCGTGGGTCCTCCTGGGCCGGGATAGCGAGGTCCGTGCCAGGCGTTCGCCGCGACGGCGCGGTGCTCGGCGCTGTAGAAGCGACAGCGCGGTCCCAAAGCTACAGCGTGGCTTGCTGCATGGCGCACGAGCGCATATGCACGGGCGCGGCGCGGAATGAGGACCACGGCAGCGCGACGATACGTAGCGGGCTTCTTGGCGGTCGTGATGTTCGGCGGCGCGGGATGCGCCGCGGCCGTCAAGGTGCATCGCGCCGACCTCCGCACCGTGCACGGCGAGCTCACGCGCAGCGTGCTGACGACGGGCGAGATCAGCGAGCCCACCCACAACGTGCTGCACAAGCACGGCGTCAACAGCGCGTTCGCAAAGCAGCCCGAGGAGGTCCTGGCCGCGCTCCATCAGTCCGTGGTGGACCAGTCGGGAGGCGCCGACGAGATCTTCGCGCTCGCCGAGCTGTCGTTCTACCACGCCGAGCGCGCGCACAAGGGTCCGAGCGAGCGCGCGGCACGGACCGGTCACTATCTGGCCTCGGCGGTCTACGCCTACGCCTTCCTCTTTCCCGGGCGGCGTGCGGAGGAGCCGAACCGCTTCGACCCGCGGGTGCGGCTCGCGGCCGATCTCTACAATCGCGGGGTCACGCTGGGGATGCCGACCGTCGGCGAGCGCTTCGTCGCCGTCGAGCAGACGGCCACGTATACGCTGCCGTTCGGGAAGCTCGTCATCGGTTTCGACCCCGCGTCGCTGACGTGGGGCGATCGCCGCCTCACCAACTTCATCGCGGCCGCCGAGCTCAGCGTGCACGGGCTCTCCGAGCGCTATCGGCGGCCGGGGCTCGGGGTGCCGCTCGCGGCGGCGACGGAGCCCCTCGATCCCGAGAAGGAGCCGGACGACTTCATCGACCCGGCGACGCGCGTGCCGGTGACGGCGCTGCTCCGCATTCCGTGGCCGCGAAAACAATTGCGGACGCAGCAGCGCATCGAGGCCTCGCTCGAGCTCTACGACGCGCTGGTCACCGAGACCGTGAAGATCGGCGAGCGCACGGTGCCGCTCGAGGTCGAGCCGACGGCCGCGCTCGCCTACATGCTCGCCGAGCAGAAGTTCTGGGATCTGGAGCTGACGCAGTTCCTCGGCAGCACCATCGCCGGCAAGGATCCGACGCGGCTCACGGCGGTGCAGCCGTACCGTCGTGGTCGCATTCCGATCGTGCTCGTCCACGGCACCGGGTCGAGCGCGGGTCGTTGGGCCAACATGGTCAACGATCTGATGAACGAGCCGCGCATCCGCGAGCATTTCCAGTTCTGGTACTTCACGTACGACTCGGGCAACCCGATCCTCTACTCGGCCGCCGGCCTCCGCCAGCTTCTGACCGACGCGGTCGCCCGGCTCGATCCCAACGCGACCGATCCCGCGCTGCGCCGCATGGTGGTGATCGGCCACAGCCAGGGCGGGCTCATCACCAAGCTCACGGCCGTCGACGCGGGCGACAAGTTCTGGGGCTTCAAGACCTCGATCGACAACATGAAGATGAGCGACGAGACCCGGGAGCTCTTTCGCCGTCTCGTCTTCGTGACGCCGCTCCCGTTCGTGAAACGTCTGGTCTTCATCGCGACCCCGCACGGCGGCAGCTACGTCGCCGGCAACTGGATCGCCCATCAGGTCGCGCGGCTCATCAAGATGCCGAGCCAGGTGCTCGACGCCAGTGCCGAGCTCGTGAAGGGCAATCCCGATCTCGCCAACTGGCGGGTGCCGAGCGCGGTCGACAACATGACGCCGCGCCATCCTTTCATCCGCGCCCTCGAGCCCATGCCGATCGCCCCCGGCATCGCGGCGCACTCGATCGTCGCGGTGGACGGCTTGCCTCCTTACGGCGAGAAGAGCGGTGACGGGGTCGTGAAGTATCTCAGCGCGCACCGCACCGACTGCGACTCCGAGTTCGTGGTGCAGTCGCCGCACTCGTGCCAGTCGAATCCCGCGACGATCGCCGAGGTGCGCCGCATCCTCTTGCTGCACCTCGAGCAGACGCCCGGTCACGCGTTGGCGCCGTCCGCCACGGCGCCGCCGTCGTCCGCGCCGGCGCCGATGACGCCGTAGCGGCTGCGCCTGGCGACCTCAGGGTTTCGGCGTGTACCAGATCGGCGACGTGTACGCGCGCTCCTGGCCGAACAGCGGCACTCCGGCGGGCATCGTCACGCCGAGGCGCTTGGCGTCGTACGCGGTCCAGCGCGGCGTCGGGATCTCGAGGACGCGCGCGTAGTAGACGGCGCGGAGCTTCGGGTCGAAGCTCGGATCGGTCCAGGCGGCGATCAGCTCGGGATCGCCGATCGTGTTGGTGAACGTCGCGCTGGCGACGTCGACCGTGTTGCCGACCGGGGGCAGTCTGCCGTCGGCGCCGGGACGGCGGCCGTCGGACCAGACGACGTCGTAGACCTGCTCCTGCCGCGCGCCGGCGGCGTCGATCCAGCCCTTCACGATTTGGATCCGGTCGAGGTTGCCGCCGATCGGGTCCTTCAAGGCGGCGACCAGGAATGACGGCGCCTTCGCGTTCCGGGGTTGAGTGGCGAGATCGCCGCCCATCGGCACGCCCTTGGTGTACCCGGCCTCGGCAGGGCTCCGGGTCTCGGCGTCGCCGGCCGTGAAGTCCCAGCCGCCGAAGAACCGCACCATCATGCGGGGCCCGGTCGTGGCGTAGGTTTCCTTCCGCTTCATGGCGTCCCAGATCGCGGCGCGCGAGTTGTCGGTCGCCCACACGCCGGCATAGCCCGACGCGACCTGCTGCCAGCCCATGAGCGCGACGTCGCCGTTTCTCATGAACTCGTGGGTCGCCCGCGTCGTATTGGGCTCGGCACCGGCGTGCTTGCCGAAGAAGTTGTCGTCGTCGGCGGTCGCGAGCGAAGTGTGGCTGTCGGTCGAGCCGATCATCCCGAACTTGTAGGGATTGGTGCCGAGCTTGGCCTCGAGCTGGAGGCCGGTTTGCAGCGCGGTGCGGGCGTACTCCGCCGGGAGCATTTCCGGCTTCTTCGTCTCGCTCAGGTTGAGGTTGCCTTTGTCCCAGAGCTCGTAGCCGGCGAGCTCGTCGTTCGGCGAGAGAAAGGGATGCGCTTCACCGTCGCCCTTGATCTGCGTCACCTCGTAGAGCGGCTCCCACCGGGCCCGTGTCTTCGCGTAATCGGCGGTGAGCGGCTTCCCCGACACCGGGTTCACCTCGGTCGGGAACATCCAGCCGTTCGAGAGATTGCCGTTGTGGGCGATCGCGAGGATGCGGCCGCCGGTCTTGTCCTCGTAGGCTTGCAGCACCTTCCAGAGGTCCTCGGGCGTGGTGCTGCCCTGCGGCGGGTAGGTCGTGAACGGCTCGGTCTGCACCGCTTTGTCGCCGCCGTCGCGGTAGAGGACGACGCGGTGCAGGTTGTTGCCGGGGGGGACCTGCGAGGTCCACTCGTAGCCGATGAACGCGGTGAAGCGTCCCGGCTCGTCGTACTTCTCGGCGGCGGCGATGATCTGTTTCCACGTGGTCTGAAACGCCGGCGTGCCGGGGAAGGAAGAGAGCGCCGGCGGAAACTGGCCGCGCGAGAAGGCGTCGATGATTTCGAGCGCCGCCTTCACCCCTTGCTCGCCGCCGGCGTGCACCATGCCGTGCCAGCGTTTGCCGGTCGGATCGGCGAGGATCTCGGGTTTGCCGGCGAAGAGGTCGGGGAAGAATCCCATGTTGTCGGAGTGATCGGTGATCGCGAGAAAGTCGAGCGGACGCGTGAGTTTCGCCCGCTGGCCGGTCGACGAGGTGATCTCCTCGCCGCGGGCAAAGCGATAGGCATCCTCGAAGCCGAGCCGATTGCCGAACGCGCCGGCGTCCATGGACGCGCTGGTGTGGAGGTGGGTGTCGCCCCAGTACACGCGGCGCGGGTAGTTCCAGCTCGCGGCCGGGGAGTAGGTCTGTTTCGACTTGAAGGGCTTGGCGACGGTGCTCGCGTCGAGGGTGCCGATGTCGGTGGTCGATCCGGCCGGCGGCGCCGTGAGCGCGGGGCGCGGAATCGCGGCGAGACTGAGACAGAGCAACGGCACGACGACGGAACGCTTCGGCATCACGGCCTCCTCACCCTACGTAGGCGTCGCGAAGGCGCGACGCGCTCGGGTCCTGTATCAGGCGGGAAGGGGACGTCGAAAGAGCGACGGCGATGGCGCTACGGGGTGTACGCCCAGAGCTCGCGGCCGCTGGTCGTGTCCGCCGCGGAGAAGAAGAGCGTGCCGTTCACGTTGGTGATGTTGAACGGGTCGCTGCCGCTCGGTCCCGCGAATATGTCGGCAGCCAGCACGGTGCCGTTCGGAGTGCCGTCGCTGCGCCACAGCTCGCAGCCGTGGTCCGGTTCGCAGACGTTGAAGTAGAGGACGCCATTCAGATCCGTCAGCTCTATCGGGAAGCCGGTCCCGGTCGGGTCGATCGCTTTCACGAGGGACGTTCCGCCGGGGGTTCCGTTGCTCTTCCAGAGCTCGCGCCCGTTCGCCCCGTCGTCCGCGGTGAAAAAGAGGGTCCCGTTCACCGCGGTGAGCTCGTCCGGATCGCTACCGAGACCCCCGAGGCGGATGTCGCCGAGCGAGAGTGGGCTCCCGAGCGGGGTGACGAGGTAGAGCTCGCGTCCCGTCGAGCCGTCGTCGGCGCTGAAGTAGAGCGTCGATCCCACCGCCGTGAGCTTCATGGGATCGCTGTTCCCATTGCCGAGCCGGATGTCGCCGACCAGGCTCGGATTCAGGAGTCCGGGGATGTGAACCCAGAGCTCGCGACCGTGGGTCGCGTCGGTAGCCGAGAAATAGAGGAGCCCGCTCACGTTGGTGAGAAGGTCCGGCTCGATGTCGAAGTCGCCGTCGACCGCCGGAAGCTTGGTCGTTCCCATCGCCGTGCCGTCGCTCCGGAAGACGTCCTGTTGCTCGAACTCCGTCGTCGTCCCGGCGAAGTAGAGCGTGGCGTTGATGCTCTCGAGGTCGGTCGGATTCACCGGAACCGGACTGCCGTCGGTCAGTTCCGTGACGCTCGCCGGGCCGGTCGTCCGCCAGAGCTCGCGCCCGTTGGCGTCGGTGGCGGCGAAGAAGAGGACCCCGTTGGCATTGGTCAGCTCCCCGGGTGAGCTGCTGCCGGCCATGTTGATGTCGAAGACCAGCGTCGCGTCTCCGGGGCCCGCGCTGCGCCAGAGCTCGCGACCGCTCGCGACGGTATCGGCGGTGAAGTGCAGGACGCCTCCCACATCGGTGAGTTGCTGCGGGGTGCTGCTGCCGGGATTCCTGAGATCCGCGACGATGTTGGTGCCGGGTCCCGTGCCGTTACTCGACCACAGCTCGGTTCCCGTTACGCTGTCGTTGGCCGTGAAGTAGAGCGTGCCGCCGACCTTGGTGAGCAGACTCGGGAAGCTCGAGATCGCGCCTCCCGCGATGTTCTTCACGAGCTTCGGCGACGCGGTCGCCGTTGGCGTGGCGGTCCGGGTGGGTGTGGCTGTCGGGGTCGGCGTCGGTGTGCGGGTCGCGGTGCGAGTCGGTGTCGGCGTCGTAGTGCGCGTCGCGGTGACCGTCGGGGTCGCGGTGGCGGTCCGGGTTGGCGTCACGGTTCCCGTTGGTGTCGGTGTGCTCGTGGGCGTCGTCGTGCGGGTCGCCGTCGGTGTTGCCGTGCTCGTGGGCGTCGCTGTGCGGGTCGGTGTCGCCGTGCTCGCGGGCGTCGCCGAGTTGGTCGGCGTCGCAGTGCTGGCTGTTGGCGTCGTCGTCACGGTGGCGGTACCGATCCCGGTGACCGTGACCGTCGCGGTGCCGACCGTGGTCGGGGTCGTGGTGACGAGGGGCGTCGTGCTGGCGGTCGGGGTCGCGAGGATGCTGGCGGTTGGCGCCGGCGTGGCGGACGCGACGACCGCGGGCTCGACGTCGGGCACAACGTCGACCCCGACCTCCTGCCCGATCTCGCCGTCCGTGGCGACGGTCGCGAAGACGACTTCGAAGGCGCAGCTTTGGAGATCGTCCGAGAAGGCAACCTCGATGTCGTCCTCACCGTCGCCGGACGAGAGCGGCACGTAGAAATAGCCGTCTTCGAACGTGCCGTCTGCGCGGCGAACCGCGGCGAGGATCGACGGCACCTGGGGCGTCGGCGCTACGGCGGGTCCGAGTCCTTTTGCCGCGTTCGGAACCTTCGTCAGATCGCCGAAGCGGATGCGGTAGGTGCTCGAGCCGCCGCGGGTCGCCGGTTGGAAGCCCGGAGGCCTGCGCACGCTCTTGATCGTGCGCGGGGCCGTCCGGGGCCCGAGCGGCGGCCGACCACTCAGGACCAGGAAGCCGTTCACGCGGCCGAAGACGCGGGTCAGGCCGCGCACGAAACGGGTGATGCCGCCGAAGAACGCGCGCGGTGCCGCCGAGCTGGCCGCGGTGCCCGAAAGCGCGGGGCAGAGGAGGTCGCGCAGCTCGAGATCGACCAAGCCCAAGAGATCTTCGGCGCGCGGTGCCACGAGCGGTGCGAGACTCGCGAGGCGGCACTCGTGCTGGCGCAGGAGGCACCGCCGGACGTCCGCGAGCCCGTCGAGCGTCCGCACCCCGACGCTGGCGCATTCGCACGTCAGCGCGTCCAGGTTCGCGGCGCTCGCATTTCGGAGCGCCCCATAGGGGAGGATGGTGGCACCGCATTTCTTGTCGACGGCTTGCTCGAATTTCGTGCGGGCCTCCGCGATCGCTGTGATCTTGGTGCGGCACGTCGACGTCGCTTTGCCGAGGCATGCGTTCCGATCCTCCACCGGAGCCTTGGTGCACGACACCAGTTTCGTCAGGCACACGGCGAGCGCCTTGTCGGCGGTGGCCGTGAACTTGAGCGCCCCCTTGGCGATGGCGCCGACGCACGCGGTGACGAGCTTGCCGTCCTTGCCTGGCCCGACGATGGCCGACCCGTCGCCGCCGTGATCGGGGACGTTCGGGAAGACGCTTGCGTCGACCTGCACCACGTCGAGGAGCTCGCGCGCCCGCGCGTGTGCAATCCCGAAAAGCGCTTCGGCGGCGCGGGTGTGAGCGAATGCCACGCACCCGGCGATGCCGTCGAGGTCGTCGGCGATCACGCACGCGGGATCGGGGGAGTCGTGGCACGGATCGGCCAACACGTCGCTGCAGGTCGCGAGCTGCGTGTCGAAGCCGAGCGCGTCGACGTCCCGCAGATCGGAGAGCGGGACCTTCTCGGCGCCGCAGCTCGCGAGCACCTTGGTCACCAGGGCATCCTCGGCCGTGGCGATCTTCACGACGGCTTTGGGATCGCACTTCGCTCGCGCCTTCGCGAGGCATTCGGCGGAGCTCGCCTTCACCTGAATGCAGGCCAGAGCCGACGCGGCGCAGCCGTCGAGGGCCTTGAGCTTTGCGGTCAGGAAGCTCCGCGCCTGGGTCAACAATGCCTTCTGGCACGCGACGGCCTGGCGGGCTCCGCTGAGAGTTGGAAGCTCTGCCGCCATGGCCCCGTCCGCGGCAAGCCCCAGGATCAATCCGGCCATGCCGAGGCGGTGGGAACGGCGCGGACGCACCATGGCGTCGCAATAGAATTCAGAGACTAATGTGTCAACAAAATTGAGTAGGGAAACGCCTCAGCGGCATGCTCCGATTCGTCTCACCCGAAACGCTGACGCGGATCCGACGACCAGTGAGGGGAGAGATCCGAAACGACGCAGGCGTCGGGAATTCACGTCGAGCACCGTGAGGATGGCGACGACGTCGTCGAGCGGGCGCCCGGTCTCGAGCGCCCACGTGATGACGGTCAGGTTCTCGCTGCCGGTGAGCAGCAGTGCTACCACGTCGGTGACGAGGCCATGGTTCGGGTGGATCACGCCGCGAAGGACGCCGAAGTCGTTGCGGTCGAGCTCGCGCCAGAAATGCTGACCGTACCAATGCTCGATCAGCCGGGCGCGGACCCACTGCTCGAAGGAGCGGGCGCTGTGGGGCAGATCCTCGCGCGCACGCTGCTCGAGCTCGCTCGGCTCGGGCTCGTCAATCGCGGCGTCGGTCACGGTCCTCTCGCCAGCGCCGTTCGATCCGCCGCCGCCGAACGACGGCCACGACCTCCACGACCAACACGGCGGCACCCACCACGCCGGTCAGGACGAAGAGAATGGTGAGAAGCATGCCGCGATGCATTGCACGGGACGTGCCGGTGCGACTCCGAGCACAATCAAGGTCTTGGAGCCCTGCGATCGTGTCGTTTCGACACGGTGGAGCGGAACGACACGGGGCGAAGGGGGGCGGCGCCGCGCACGAGCGCGCGGCGCCGCTCACCCCACCCCGTACCGCTCCAGCTTTCGGTACAGCGTCTTCCGCCCCATTTTCAGAATCTGCGCGGCCAGCGTCTTGTTGCCGGCGACGGCTTCCATGACGCGGAGGATGTAGCGGCGCTCGATCTCTTCGAGGGAGACCAGCTCCGAGGGATCCTCGGAGGCGACGACGACGTACGAGGGCCGGTACTGCTGCACCTTCTCCGGCAGGTCGGCGACGGTGACCTGGTCGTAACGAGCGAGGGCGACGGCGCGCTCGATGCAGTTCTGCAGCTCCCGGACGTTGCCGGGCCAGGGGTAGGCGAGGAGCAGACGGGCGGCCTCGGGGGCGATGCCGGTGATGGGGCGGTCGGCCTTGGCGGCGGAGCGCTGAAGGAAATTCTGGGCCAGGAGGAGCACGTCACCGCTCCGGGCGCGGAGCGGCGGAAGCGCGATCGAGATGACGTTGATGCGGAAGTAGAGATCCTCGCGAACGCGCTTCTCCTCGACGGCCGTGTCGAGGTCGGTGTAGGTGGCGGCGACC
>CAZWAX010000008.1:0-34642 GCA_964631985.1 uncultured Polyangiaceae bacterium
CCCCGTCCGGCGAGCCCGGCGCCGCGCACCGAGGCCCCGGCGCCTGCACCGATCCGGGGCGCGCCGCTGCCCGCGAGCCCAGTCCCCGCGACGGCTCCGTCGGTGACCAGCGCGACACCGACCGTGGGCACAGGCGGCGGCTGGGAAGGCTTCCTCGCCGCGGCGCAGGGCAAGATCAGTCTCAAGGTGTATCTGAATGGCAGCCGGCTGCTCGAGGAGAGCGCCGACGTGCTCCACATCGGGGTCGAGAACGACTTGGCGATGCGCGCGCTCAAGGATCCCGACAGCGTCGCGACGTTGCAGGAGCTGGCGCTCCGCTCGTACGGCAGCGCGCGGCGCGTCGTGGTGAGCGTCGCCAAGCCGCCCGCCGAAGAGATCGCGATGCGCATGGCGGCCGAAGAGGCGCAACGACGCGAGGTGAAGGAACGAGCCCAGCAGAGCGCGAGCGTGCGTGCTGCCGTGGACATCCTGGGCGGTGAGGTGACCGACGTGCGACCGCGAAGTCGGGGAGGAAAAGCATGAGTCTCGGAGACATCGGCAACATCATGAAGCAAGCGCAGCAGCTCCAGGAACGGCTGGCGCAGGTCCAGGACGACGTCGCACGACGGACGGTCGAAGCGGCCGCCGGCGGCGGCATGGTGAAGGTCAAGGTGAACGGCAAGCACGAGCTGCTCACGATCACGATCGATCCGGCGGTGCTCAAAGAGGACGTCGAGCTGGTGCAGGATCTCGTGCTCGCCGCGGTGAATGAAGGATTGCGGAGCGCGCAGCGCATGGTCGCCGAGGAGATGACCAAGGTCACTGGCGGTCTCAAGATCCCCGGGCTCGGCTGAAGCGCCGCACGCATGTCGTACACCCCCTCGATGACGCGCGTCATCCAGCAGCTCTCGAAGCTCCCCGGGATCGGCGAGAAGACCGCCGCCCGGTTGGCCTTTCATCTCTTGCGGAGCGACCGCAGCCTGGCGGAGGGGCTCGCCGAGGCGCTGAAGGCGCTGAAGGAGCAGACCCGGCTCTGTCAGACCTGCCATGGTCTCACCGAGAGCGACCCCTGTCCGATCTGCGCCAACGGCGAGCGCTCGGACGAGGTCATCTGCGTCGTCGAAGAGCCCGCGGATCTGATCGCGATCGAGCGCTCGCGCGGCTTTCGCGGCCGGTATCACGTGCTGCAGGGCGCGCTGTCCCCGCTCGACGGCGTCGGCCCGGAGGATCTCCAGATCGGCGGCCTTTTGCAGCGGTTGCGAGGCGACACGGTCCGCGAGGTCATTCTCGCGACCAACCCCACCGTCGAAGGGGAGGCCACCGCGCTCTACCTCGCCCGCCTCATCAAGCCCCTCGGCGTGCGCGTGACCCGCATCGCCCACGGGATTCCAATGGGCGGCGACGTCGAGTACGCCGACGTGGTGACGCTCGGACGGGCGCTGGACGGCCGGCGCGAGATGTGATCCGTACGCCCGCGGCAAACCTGCCGAGCGGGTCCCCCAAGGAGGAAGGCAATGCGAGGAGTGATGATCGCCGGGAGTGTGCTCCTGGCCGGAATGATGACCGTGTCGGTGCCGTGGAGCGCCGAGGCGGACGACGTGCTCGCCACGGTCGGCACCAAGAGCTTCACGCGCGCCGAGATCGAGGCGTTGGTGAAGCCGAAGCTGATCGAGGTCGAGGCCCAGAAGTTCGAGATCATGCGCGAAGGTCTCGATGAGGCCATCGCCACCGAGCTCTTCAAGCTCGAGTCGACCGCGCGCAAGATCACGCCCGAGCAGCTCGAGAAGGACGAGATCGAGTCCAAGGTACCGACGCCGAGCGACGCCGAGATCCAGAAGGTCTACGACGACAACAAGGAAGACCTGCAAGGTCAGACCCTCGAAGCGGTGAAGCCGCAGATCGTCGAGTACCTGAAGGCCGAGAAAGGCCAGGGCCGGCGCCTCGCGTTCATCAGCGAGCTGAAGGCCAAGTACAAGACGGTCGACAAGCTGAAGGCCCCGACGGTCGAGGTCGCCACCGCGGGTCGTCCCGAGCGCGGCAGCGCCAAGGCGCCGATCACGATCGTCGAGTTCTCCGACTACCAATGCCCGTTCTGCAAGCGCGGCGAGGACTCCGTGCAGAAGGTCTTCGACACGTACGGCGGCGACAAGGTGCGCATCGTCTTCCGCGACTACCCGCTGCCGTTCCACGACCGCGCCCGGCCGGCCGCCGAGGCTGCGGCCTGCGCCAACGCCCAGAACAAATTCTGGGAGTACAACAAGAAGCTCTTCAACAACCAGAACGCGCTCAGTGACGAGAACCTCAAGAGCTACGCCAAGGACCTCGGGCTCGATCAGGCGAAGTTCGACGAGTGCTACGGCAAGAAGCAGTTCAGCGCCAACATCGACAAGGACCTCATGGACGGCGCGATGGCCGGCGTGAACGGGACACCGGCGTTCTTCATCAACGGGCGCTCGCTCTCGGGCGCCCAGCCGTTCGAGAAGTTCAAGGAGATCATCGACGAGGAGCTGGCGGCGTCGGCGGCGAAGCCGGCGACGCCGTAAGCACAGGGAGATCTCTCCTCGGTCACGCCCCGCGGCACAGCCGTGGGGCGTGACCTTCGATCTCGGCCCCGTGCGCGTGGACGCTCCGCGCCGAAGGCGCCGACGGCCTCACTGGCCGCAAGTGGACGATTCCGCCGAAAAAGTGACGGCGTTTTCGGGAAAACCTGGCATTCCCGAGCCCTGGCGAGCTGGCATAGCAGTTGCTGATTTGCGGCGATGCCGAAGCGGCTACCCGCGTCGCTGGTGGAGATCGTCCTGCGCTCGGCGATCACCGGCTGGATCGCTGCCCTCTACGGCGCGCTCTACATCTACGCCAAGGCGGACTTCGCGACGACGGGAACCCTCTGGCTGTTCACCTGGCCGTTCTCCGTGATCCTGGCGTTCGCGACCCTCGCGCACCTCTTCCTGGTCGGCATCGGTGGGGAACGGTGGCCGTCCCCGGTCGGCTGGGTCCGGGAGCTGAACCGCGTCCTTGCGACGCGCGATCCCGAGCAACTCTCGGCGGAGACCCTGACGGCGGCCCTCGTCCGCATGCCGGGATTCCCCGCGGTCGATGCGATCTGGGCGGCGCTCGTGGCGGGCCTCGTCGTCTCTATTATGGGGTTCCTCGAGTGGCAGGTGGCGGGCTCCGCTCGCAACGTGGAGCCGGTGCTGGTCGGCGGCCTCATCGCGACCGTGCTCTATGCCGCGATGGGCTTCACGGTCACGGAGATGCTGGTGCATCGGCCGTGTCAGCGCCTGCGGCTGGCCGCGGCGCGCGTCGGACTCGACCCGTACGTCGGCCCGACCCTCGCGACCCCGGTGCGCATCTTGACGCTCGCGACGCCCACGATCCTGGCGCTCGTCGTGGCGCCCCCGCTGGTGCATGCGCGCGGCAGCACGTCGTTCGGCATGGCGCACGCGATCATCGTCGTCCTCGGCTCGACGCTCTCGATCGGGATCGCGTGGCTCCACGCTCTCGCGATCCGGGAGGCTGCGGCCGACCTCGGCCACGCCGCGCGTCGGCTGGTCGGGACCGACGCGGCCCGTTTCATCACGGGCACCATCGATGCCGAGCTCGTCGGGATGGCGCGCGCCTTCAATACGGCGGCGAGCCACGTCGACCGCTCACGGCAGATCTCGGCGGCGCGCTACTCGGCACTCTTCGAGGGTGCGGGCGATGCCATCCTGTTGGTCGAGCCCGCGACCGGGCGCATCCTTGAGGCGAACCGACGTGCACTCCAGCTGACCGGGCTCAGCGAGGTGACGCTCAAAGCGACGGAGTTCGAAGCGCTCTTCGCGGTGGAAACCCCGCTCGAGAACGTGCGCCGGCTGCCGGCCGGCACGTATCGCTGGCGTGCCGGTCTGCGCGTCCAACGTGCCGACGGCTCGGAGTGTCCCGTCGACCTGGCGCTCAGCACGGTCGCGGTCGGAGACCACACGGTGCTGCAGGCGATCCTCCACGACGTCGGCGAACGCGAGCGGATCGAGGGTGAGCTCCGGCAATCCGTGCAGCGGCTCGAAGGTCTGTACCACCTGGCGGTGACGCTCGGTGGTACGGTCGAGCAGGTGGCCGAGCACATTGCGGTCACGCTGCCTGCGCTGCTCGACGTGCCGGTGGTGGCGGTCGTGCTGTACGACGGTGACCATCAGGTGATGCTCGCGCTCTACGAGGGAGGCGCCGTCAGTCGCGGGCTTCGGTTGCCGCTCGCCGGCACGCCGGCGATGCGGGTACGGAACGAGCGCCGGCCCTGCGTCGTGACCGACGCGGCCCGTCGCTTCCCCGACGATCCGCTCATCGCCTCGCGCGGCATCACGAGCTACGTCGGCATTCCGGTCCTCGGCCGCGATGGCGAGGTGGCCGGTCATGTTGCCGTGATGGATGAGCGGGTCCGGCGGCCGCGCGACCAGGACATGCGCCTCTTGTCGACGTTCGCCGGGCGTCTCGCGCGCGCGTTGCACGAGGACGAGTACGTTCGCGAGCGCGACGACTTCGTCGCGCGCGTGACCAATCAGAACACCGAGCTCCGTGCCGCCCAGGAGCGACTGACCGAAGCCGACCGGCTGAAGAGCGAGTTCATGGGCATGATGTCCCACGAGCTGCGGACCCCATTGAACATCTTCATGGGCTACACCGAGCTCATGCTCGACGCGACGCAGGAGCCCCACGGCATGCCGGTCGGCGATCAGCGCGACGTGCTTGGCCGCATGCTGGATGCGGCGCGCACGCTCACCGGGCTCGTCGAGGACACGCTGAGCGTGCTGCGGCTCGAAAGTGCCGGCGTGCGGGTGTTGGTCGAGGACGTGGGGCTGGCGGAGCTCTTCGAGGAGCTGCGTGGCGCCGAGCGACTGCTGCGGGCGCCCTCGGCGGTGCGTGAGGAGTGGGTGGTCGACGAGGACGTCCCGCTGGTGCCGTCAGACCGGATGAAGCTGCGGCAGATTCTCACCAACCTCGTCGGGAATGCCCGCAAGTTCACGCGTGAAGGCACCATCACCGTACGCGCGTCCCGCGTCGACGACCTGCGGGTGGCGATCAGCGTGACCGATACCGGCTGTGGCATCGCCGCCGCCGAAGTGCCGCACGTGTTCGAGCTATACCGGCAGGCCGCGAACGGTTGGGCGCACAACGGTTGCGGTATCGGCCTCTACATCGTCCGGCGCTACTGCGAGCTCCTCGGCGGGCACGTCGAGGTCGAGAGCGAGCTCGGGCGTGGTACCCGCTTCACCGTCACGTTGCCCGTCGAGGCGGGCGTCACGCTCGCCGCCGACGTACGTCCCGCAGCCGCCTGACCGCGGCCCCGGTTGACCGTCGCGCGGGGGGCGTGCTTCATGACGCCCGCGGGTTGCACCCGCCTACGAGGTGGCCGATGACACGATGGCGAGGGTTGGGAACACGTTGGTGGCACCCCCTGCTCCTGGCGCTGGCGCTCGTCATGACCGGGGGCTGCGCGAAGCAGGTCGCCGTGCCGAGCTGGGATCCGGCGGCGTTTCGCGCGATCGATACGCTGGAGTTCCTGACGGTCGGTCCCGAGGAGGGGCCGCACTGGTCGACGGTGTGGTTGGTCGTTCTCGATGACGGCGTGTACGTGCGGCTCGGGTCGCGGGCGGCCGAGCGCATCCAACGCAACACCACGGCGCCGCACGTCGGCATCCGGATCGGCGGGCGGGAGTATCCCCGGGTGCGTACCGAGGAGGCCCCCACCATGGCGGCGCGCGTCGCGGCGGCCATGGCGGAAAAGTACACGAGCGAGATCTTCGTGCGCTATTTCCCGCATCCGCTGACCCTCCGCCTCGAGCCGGATCCCGTCGCGGGCACACCCTGAGCGCCGTCGGAACCTCCCCCGCGGACGAGCGCAAGCGCGTGACGGCCGCCGGCGTGACGATCCCCGTCGAGATCTTCCGTCCCGCCGCCCCGGGGCCGGTGCCGGCGGTCCTCGTTCTGCACGAGATCTTCGGGCTGAACGACGACATCCGGCGGATCGCGCGGCGATTCGCCGACAACGGGTATCTCGCCGCCGCGCCGGACTTTCTCGCGGGCGGCTGGTATCTCGGCTGCATCATCCGGGCCGCGCGCGATCTGCGCACCGGGAGTGGTCCGACGGTCGCCGTCCTCGAGGCGGTGCTCGACATGCTCGCCGGCCGACCGGACGTCGGTCGCGTCGGCGCCGCGGGGTTCTGCATGGGCGGCGGCTACGCGTTGTTGCTCGGCACCCGCCAGCGCGTGGACGTTGCCGGGGTCTTCTACGGGGACGCGCGGAGCAGCGAGGAGCTCGCTCGTGCGTGCCCGCTGACCGGCGGATACGGCGCCAAAGATCGCCTGTTCGGACCGCAGGGGCGGCAGGTGATCGAGCGTCTCGACGCGCTCGGCCGCACCCACGACGTGAAGATGTACCCGCAGGCCGGACACTCCTACATGAACGACACCCACCACCCGATCCTGGCTGTCCTCACGCGACCGCTCATGGCGGTCGCCTACGATCACGAGGCGGCCGAGGACTCGTGGCGCCGCATGCTCGCGTTCTTTGCGCGGTATTTATAGATTTCGGCCCCGTGCGCTTGGGCGCTTCGCGCCCAATGCTCCGATGGCCCTCGGCACCCGAAGTGAATTCGGGTGCCTCGCTCCGCGGCCGATTCTCCGAAGGGTCCACGGGAACCACGGTGAATCGGGTGCCGCGTTTCCGCGGCCGATACTCCGATGGGTCCGCGGGAACCGCGGTGAATCGGGTGCCGCGCTTCCGCTACGCCGTTTGTTGCGTCGGGACGCCGAGCTCGGCGAGCAGGCGTTCGGCACGGCCTTCGTAACGGGTGAAGCCGAGCGCGGCGTAGGCCGCGCGCGCGACCTCGGCGTGGCGCATCGCGGCCTCGGTATTGCCCGCGGCTTGCGCCAGCTCTGCACGGCCGAGGCTCGTCGCCGCGAGACCGGAGCGCAAGGGGATCGCTTGTGCCAGGGTGTGGGCGCGCTCGAGCCAGCGCTCGGCATCGGCCCAGCGGGCGGGGCCGATGCGTGTCAGCACGTCGGCGAGCGCGAGCGCGCAGCCGAGCTCGCGGAGACGGCCGCCGGCGTTCTGGTACGAGCGCTCGGCGCACTGCTCGGCGCGCTTCAGGTCGCCGATGGCGAGCAAGGCCTCGCAGATGGTCTGGCAGTTCAACGTCTCGATGCCGGTGAGCGGCGGGTTCTCGAGAAGCTCGAGGTGACGATCGCCGCTGGCGGCCTCGTCGAGCTCCTGCCGCGCCAGGATGCTGAGTGCCGACGCCGAGCGCAGATGCGAGACGCTGCCGATGGCCCGCGCGATCTCGAGGCTACGATCGGCCCATTCACGCGCCCGCTCGTACTCGCCGCGGGCGAGGTACATGAGCGCCATCGTGACCGCGGACCCGCTCTGCACGGTGCGGTTGGGATGGGTGACGGCGGCCTCGTAGGTGCGGTGGGCGGAGGCGAGCGCGCCCTCGATCTCGTCGGAATGGAAGTGGATACGATCGCGCATGAAGAGAGCGCCGAGATAGATGTCGCGCTGCTTGCCATCCACCGGCGTCGGTAGACGCTCGAACTCGGAGATGACGCCGTCGATGCGCGCCAGGGCCTCGGGAAAGCGACCGTCGAAGAGGTAGTCCCAGGCGAGCGCGCGCGCGATCCGGATCGCGGCGAGCTTCAGGCCGGCGCGCTCGGCGATGGCGAGGCCTTGCTCGATCAGCGCCTGGCCGGCCGGGAAGTTCGCCGGGCCGCGGCTGCTGATGACGAGCCCGTGGAGCGAGCAGAGCTCGGCGAGGCTTTCGGCGTCATCGATTTCCTCCGCGAGCTGGCGGCCACGCCGGGCCGGCTCCTCCGGATCGCCGTGCTCGAAGATGCCGTAGATGACGCTCATGCGGAGGATTCCGAGGGCCGTCTCGACGACGACGCGCTTGCGCTCGATCGTGGCGACATTGCTCGCGAGGGCGGCCTCGGCGAGGTCGTACGCGCTCCGATAGAAGCGCGCGGCGGTCCGGAACGACGGGATGCGCTCGGCGTCCCGCGCGGCACGCACGAGCGCGCCGATCGCCTTCTCGCGGTTCTCGCTGCGCGTGTAGTGGTGGGCGAGCAGGGCGGAGCGTTCGGCATTCGGCTCGCCGGGGAGCACCTCGAGCAGTTGCCCGATGCGGTCGTGGAGCTCGCGGCGCTGGCGGAGCAGCAGGCCTTCGTAAGCGACCTCCTGGGTCAGACTCTCGCCGAAACGGAACTCGTCGCCAGTGAGCAGGCTCTTGCGGTGGATGATGCCGCGCTCCTCGAGACTCACGAGCTCGACGGACACGTCGACGTCCTCGGCGGCGAGGAGCGCGATCAGCTGGTCGCGATGGAACTGCCGACCGAGCACGGCCGCGACCTGGACGACACGCTTGGCCTGCGGGCCGAGGCGGTCGAGCCGCGCCCCGATCAGCTCCTCGACGGTGCCGGGCATCCGGATCTCGTCGACCGGACGCGTGAGCCGCACCTGGCCGTCGCTGCGCAGGAGGTAGCCCTCCTCGACGAGCGTGCGCGTGATCTCTTCCGTGAAGAAGGGATTGCCTTCGGCCTTCTGGACAATGCGACGCTCGAGCTGGTCGGGCAACGAGCCGCCGGCCACCCCACGCACGATCTCGACGGTCTCCTCGTCCGACAGCGGCCCGAGGGTGAGCTGGGTGAACGCCGACCGCACCCGCCAGCCCGGCTGATGCTCCGGGCGGTGGCTGATGAGCATCATGACCCGCGAGCGGCCGGCTTTGCCGACCGCGAGCGCGAGCATTTCGCGCGACGGCTCGTCGATCCAATGGACGTCCTCGATGACCATGACGACCGGAGCCTGCTCACTCGCCTTGTAGACGAGCTCGGACACGGCTTCGAAGGTCTCGCGCTTGACGGCGTCGTCCTCGGGCGCGTCGGAGGTCTGCGCCCCGCCGCGGAGGTTCATCACCGTGCAGAGGGCCGGGTAGCTGCCGGCGAGCTCGCTGGCACTGGCCCCGAGACGCTCGGAGATCTTGGCGCACGCCTCCGCCTCGCCGTCGTCGCTGGCGATGCCGAAGTACTGCCGCAGCATGGCCACCCACGGGGCGTAGGGCACCGCTTGGGTCATCGCCGAGCAGCGCGCCTCGAAGAAGACCGCCGGCACCTCGGCGAGACGCTGCTTCAGCTCGTAGATCAGGCGCGACTTTCCGCTGCCGGCCTCGCCCACGACGGTCACGACCTGCGGCAGCATGCCGGCGAGCCGGTCGAAGCACGCGGTCAGCTGCGCGAGCTCCTCGTTCCGGCCGACCAGCGGCGTCAGTCCGCGGGCTTCGGCCACGGCGATGGCAGTGGTGGTCTCTGAGAGCCCGCGGACCTCGTGTGCCACCACCGGGTCGCGCTTGCCCTTCACCTCGAACCGGCGCGCGGGCAACACCTCGAAAAACCCGCGCACGAGCCGGTGGGTCGCGTCGCTGATCAGCACCATTCCCGGATCCGCAACCGACTGCAGGCGCTGGGCGAGGTTCGTGGTGTCGCCGATCGCCGTGTAGTCCATCTTGAGGTCGCTGCCGACCGTACCGACGACGACCGGGCCGGTGTGAACGCCGATCCTCACCTGTAGGTCGATGGTGCAGCCGTGGCTGCTCTCCGCGTTCAGCGTCGCGAGCGCATCGCGGATCGCGAGGGCGGAGTAGACGGCGCGATAGGGCGCATCCTCGTGCGCGAGCGGCGCACCGAAGAGCGCCATGACACCGTCGCCGGCGAGATGGGTGATGATGCCTTCGACGCGGTACACTTCGCGGAACACCAGCGCCATGTATTCCTCGAGGAGGTCCCGGTACTCCTCGGGATCGAGTCGCTCCGCGATCGACGTCGAGCCCACGAGATCGCAGAACATCACCGTGACGAGCTTGCGCTCGCCCGCCACGACACCCTGACTGGCGCGGATCTTCGCCGCCAAGCGCTCCGGAATGGCAGGCGTGACGGACTCCACGGGTGCGGTCACGGCGGCAGGCGTCGTCACGAGGGGTCCCGGCTCGCCGGGCGCCGGCGTGCCGCACTCGGGACAGAAGCGGAAGCCGGGCTCGATGGCGTTGCCGCAGTTGGTGCAGGCGAGCGGTGCTCGCGTGCCGCACGCGTGACAGAACTGCTTCCCGGGAATCAGCTCGGTCTGACAGTTGACGCAGCGCACCCGGAGACCGTGACCTCGATCCGCCAGTGAGTCAAGGACGGTGGCGTCGCATGCTCAGCGGTCCACCTCGGACGACCTACCGCGATGCCGACGATACATCTCCAGCGCCCAGCGAAAGCCCGGCCGGTCGGCGACCGACGCACGCCACGCCGCGAGCGGCGGCAGCAACGACGGCAAACGATACGGAAACTCGTCGGCATGAAGCAGCGGCGAGAGCAGCGCGGCCGCCGTGAGGTCCGCCACGGAAAACGCGTCGCCGGCGAGATAGCCCGACGGTTGGAGCTCGGCCTCCAGCCGGTCGAGCGCCGTCATCACCGCGTCGCGGCTGCGCGCGCTGCGGGTGGCGTCGATGCGCATGTCGAGGCGCATGACGGCGCGGACGATGGGAAACGCGGCACGATACACGCGCCGCGTGCCCGCGGATTCGTCGACGGCGAGCGTCGCGACCGCCGTATCGGGCTCCTGCAGCAGGTGGAAGAAGAAGACACGCCGGATGTGCGGCCCGAGGTGCTCGTCGAAGAAGTCCTCGAGCGCGAGGGCGCGGCTGCGTGCGTTGGGGTCGACGGGATAGAGCGGGGGCGTGGGGTACCGGGCCTCGAGCGCCGCGATGATCCGCGTCGAGTCACTGATCGTCTCGCCGTCGAGCTGCAGCACGGGCACCTGCTTCTGGCCCGTGTGCCACCAGATGCGGGGGACATGCGGGCCCGGCAGCACGGCACGGCGCCGATGGGGAACACGCTTCCAATCGAGCGCCCAGCGCGCCTTCTCGTTGTAGTGCGAGAGCCGGAAGTGCCAGAGCGTCGGCAGCGCGGTCGACGACACCTGCGGCGACCGGGCCTCGGACCCGGTCGCCGCGGATGTGGTCGTCGTGGTCAGGACGTGAGACCGAGCGCCGCCCGATCCTCGTCGATGAGCGCTTTGAACGCCGGTCGCTCGTGGACCCGCGCCACATAGCGCGCGAGCTTCGGCCAGCGCTGCGCGTCGAGGGTCACACCGGCGAGGCGCATGTTCGCGAACTGGGTCCCGACGGCGACGTCGGCAATCGAGAACTGTCCGCCGGCGAGCCAGTCACCCGTCAGCTGGCTCTCGAGGTAGTCGAAGAGCGGCGGCAGATCCTCGGCAATGGCCTTGCCGATTGCCGTCTCGTCCGCGGGCTGATTGAAGAAGCGCGGGCCGACGACTCGGGGGAAGAAGATCTTCGCGCCGGCGACGGCGACGATCGCGGAGTCGGCATACTCCTCGAACCACAGCGCGCGCGCGTATTCGTAAGAATCGCTGGGATAGAGCGACGGCGACGGATGGCGCTTCTCGAGATAGGCGCAAATCACCGAGGAATCCGCCAGCGCGCCGTGCTCGTCGCGATACGCCGGAATTTTGCCGAGCGGGCTGATCGCCTTGTACTCGGCGCTGACGTTGAAAGGCACGACGGGATCATGGTCGTACGCCACTTTCTTCTCGGCGAGCACGACACGGACTTTGCGAACGAAGGGCGAGAGGCCCGCTCCGTACAACGTGGCCATGGGGATCTCCTTCTACGGTCGGGATTCGTCCTGGCAGGCCGAATCGCGTGGATGCGTCGGATACGTCGGCGCGAGCTCGTCAGCGGATGGCACGCGAGTAGGCAGCCGGCAGAGTCGAGTCAAGCCGACAGCGTGTCCGGCACGAGGCACGAATGAATGCTGGCGTCGCCGGCGACCTCGCCGGCGAGCGTCCGGATCGCCAGGTCGGCGTCCGCGAGCGCGAAATCGTGCGTGTGCATGCGCTCGAGCGGGACGCGGCCCGACTCAATCAGTCGGATGGCGGCGTCGTATGCCGGCGCCGTGACGCCGAAGGCCCCGTGGATCGTCGCTTCCTTCACGACGATCAAGTCGCTTACGAAGTCGGGGACCGGTATGAATCCCTTGATGCCGGCGAGCACGATGCGCCCGCCCGTCGCGACGTAGTGCAGCGCCTCCGCGACCGGTGCCGTCGCGTACGAGGACACCTCGATCACGACGTCGGCGCCGCGCCCGTTGGTCAGCTCCTTCACGCGCCTTCCTCCGTCCTCTCGTTCCACGTCGATCACGTGGTCGGCCCCGAAATCCTTGGCGAGCGCGAGCTTGGCGGCGTCGCGGGTGAGGCCGGTCACGATGATCGTGTCGGCGCCCGCCGCGCGGGCGGCGACGACCGAGGTGAGGCCGCGCTGCCCCGGCCCGAGGATCAGCACGGTGTCGCCCGGGCCGGTCCCGGGGATCTCGACCGCCCAGCGAAAGCCCGCGCCCAGCGGATTGAACAGCACCGCGAGGCTTGCGGGGATGTCCGACCGCACCTGGTGCACGATCGAGCAGGGATCGAGGTACATGTAGTCGGCGTAGCCGCCCCAGAGTCCCGGCGGGTGTGACAGACGCACGTAGCCGTGGGCAAACATCGCGCCGCGGCCGCGACACACCTGATACCGACCGAGCAGACAGGCGCGACAGTGCCCGCACGGGATCGGTGCCTCGACGGCCACCCGGTCGCCGACGTCCACCTTCCAGCGTTTGGCGGCGCGATCCCCGATCGCGGCGATCCGACCGAGCGGCTCGTGACCGGGAATGACGGGCAGGGGGATGGGAATGGTCCCGGTGTACTGTTCGACGTCGCTGCCGCAGATGCCGCAGGCCTCGATCCGCAGAATCGCGCTGTCGTCGTCGATGGGCGGGATCGGGAGCTCGCGGAGGACGAGCTGCCGCGGCCCTTCCTGCACGACGACGCGACTGGTGCGGGGCAGCACGTCAGGATCCGGTCACGACGGCATGAGCCAGTCCTTCGAACCGATGCGCGTTCGCCATGCGATCGTCCTCCGTGGCGCGATGTTTGCCGGCTGGCCCGGCGCTCGCAAGCTCAGCGCGGGCGGCGCCGGAAGAATCCGAAACCGAAGGCGAGCAGGAACCCGCCGACGAGGGGCAGCGCGGTCTGCATCCACGACGTCTGGCGAAACCCGACGATCAGGGGCGTGAGACTGAAGCTCGGCCAGCGGCTGCCTTCGGCGACCGGCGCCGCGCCCCCGATCGCGTCGACGCGGACGTCGGTGAACCACGCCGTCCCGGTGTTGAGATTGGCGTAGCTGCCGAGACGAAGGCACACGTCCCAGCTCGAGTGCTCGAGGTTGCTCGCCGTCACCTCGATCGTCTGCCAGTCTTGCGTGCCTTTGACGTCGATCGAGTCGGCGATGCGAGGCTCCAAGGCGAGCAGCGCCCCGGCGGTCGTGAGACCGACGTTCTCGGTCTTCACCCGTGCCGAGAACCGATACGACGCGCCTGCCGTCACGGGAATGCTCTGGCAGAGGCGGGCGTCGTTGGCGCCTCGGTTCACGATCCGGACGATGCCCGCGCTGTCGCTCCGTCCGTCTGCTGCCGGCTCCACCGTCACGTCGGTGAGGTCGCGGGCCCACGCTTCGACCCGCCATCCGGCCGGGATCCCGCCGGGCGCTTCACTGAATCGGCTGTTCTGCAACAGCGCCGCCCCGGCCGTGACCGGCAGCGCCAGCCCGAGCCACAGCGCGGCGAGCGTCAGCCGTCCCATCGGCGGAGCACGAGCGACGCGTTGGCACCGCCGAACCCGAACGAGTTGCTGAGCGCATGGCGAACATCGGCCTGACGCGCGGTGTGCGGCACGTAGTCGAGGTCGCACTCGGGATCGGGATGGTCCAGGTTGATGGTCGGGGTGATCGTCCCGGTCTCCAGCGTCTTGGCCGTCACGAGGATCTCGAGCGCGCCCGAGGCGCCGATCAGGTGACCCGTCATCGATTTGGTGGCGCTCACCGGAATCCGCCGCGCGCGCGCGCCGAAGACGAGCTTGATGCCTTGCGTTTCGTTGACGTCGCCGAGCGGCGTCGAGGTGGCATGGGCGTTCACGTAGTCGATGGCATCGGCCGTGAGCCCAGCGCTCTCGATCGCGGACTGCATGCAGGCCGCGACGCCGATGCCGTCGGGCAGCGGAGCGGCGATGTGAAACGCCTCGCTGCCGGTCGCATAGCCGACCACCTCGGCGTAGATGTGCGCGCCGCGCGCTTGCGCGTGTGGCAGCGACTCGACCACCATCACCGCGGCGCCCTCCGAAAGCACGAAGCCGTCGCGATCGCGATCGAACGGCCGGCTGGCGCGCTCCGGCTCATCGTTGCGCAGCGAGACGGCCCGCGAGTTGGCGAACCCCGCGACCTCGGTCCCGTCGATGAGCGCGTCGGTGCCACCCGCGAGGACCGCGTCGCAGGCGCCCTCACGGATGTACCGCCAGGCCTCGCCGACCCCGTTCAAGCCCGAGGCGCAGGCGTTGCCGATGGTGAAGTTCGGCCCGCGCACCTGCAAGCGAATGGCGACCTGTGCCGACGCCATGTTGCTGGTGATGGCGGTGATGTAGAACGGCGACACCGATCCGGGTCCCTCGGCTTGAAAGCCCGCGATCGTCCGGAAGATGGTGCGCGCGCCGCCGTTGTTGTTGCCGAGCAGCACGCCGATCCGTCGCGAGTTGTCCGGTGTGATCTCGAGCTTGGCGTCCTCGACCGCCATCACAGCCGACGCGACCGCGTAGCGCGAGAAGTCGTCCATGCGCTTCAGATGCTTGTGCGGGATGAATTTGCCCGGCTCGAAGTCGCGGACCTGTCCGGCGATGCGGCACTCCTGGTTGGACGCGTCGAAGACCGTGATCGGCCCGATGCCGGACCGCCCGGTGCGCGCGCTCTCCCAGATGGCGTCGAGGCCGGTGCCGATCGGCGTGACACCCCCCATCCCCGTGATGACGACCCGTGGTGCGGACATCGCGCGCGTATCTCTAGTGGCCGCGCCGTGATGCGTCAAACCGATGTCGTCGCGGCGCGTCCGTCACTTGCAGCGATCGCTCGTGCCGCCGCCGAGGGGTGTCACGCGTGATCGCGCCGGAGGTCGCGCAGGATCGCCGACGTCGCCGGCGACTGGTTCAGCGTGTAGAAGTGGATGCCAGGCGCGCCGCGCTCGAGCAGCTCGCGGCACTGCCGGATGGCGTAGGCGATCCCGATCTCGCGCGCCCCGGTCTCGTCACCGCGGGTGCGGTCGAGGTCGGCCTGCAGATCGGCCGGGATGGCGGCCCCGGACAGCGTGGCGATCCGCTCGATCTGCGCGGCGTTCGTGATCGGCATGATCCCCGCAACGATCGGCACCGTGATCCCGCGCGCACGAGCCCGCTCGACGAACGCGAAGTAGTCGGCGTTCCGATAGAACATCTGGGTGATCAGGAAGTCGACGCCGGCGTCGACCTTGGTCTTGAGATGCTCCAGGTCGACCTCGGCGGACGGCGCTTCCTGGTGCTTCTCGGGATAGGCCGCCCCCGCGAGACAGAAGGAAAAGCCGCGCTCGCGGATGAAGCGCACGAGCTCATTGGCGTAGCCGAAGCCGTCGGGCGGACGGACGAACCCGGGTTGGTCGGCCGGCGGGTCGCCGCGGAGCGGCAGCACGTTCTCGATGCCCGCGTCGCGGATGAGCTCGAGAATGCGATGCATCTCCGCGCGTCCTGCTGTCGCGCAGGTCATGTGCGCCATGGCCTCCACGCCGACCTCGTGCTTGAAGCGCGCCGTCAGCTCGATCGTCTTCTCCGCCGGCTTGCCGCCGGTCTTGGTGACCGACACGAAGCTCGGGCCGAGCTCTTTCAGGCGGTGCACGGTGTCGATCAGCTTGTGCTCCCCTTCGTCGGTCTTGGGAGGAAAGAACTCGAAGGAGAAGACCGGCCGAGACCCCGAAAAGAGCGCGCGAATTCGCATGGGTCCGCCAGTGTACACCAGAGAGGGCCCCCGGGCGCCAGCGTCAATCAGGCGGAGGCCGCGTTTTTTCGGCCGCACGGGGATGCTAGGGTGGCGCTCATGAGCGTCGGGAAGGACGAGCGGGGTCACCAGACGGGAACGGCCGTCGAGACTCGCCCCAAGACGCGGCTCAAGAAGCCGCGCATGTACAAAGTCCTTCTCCACAACGACGACTACACCACGATGGAGTTCGTGGTGTTCATCCTACAGGGCATTTTTCACCACTCGGAAGCGGAGGCGATGCAGATCATGTTGCACGTGCACAAGAACGGGGTGGGGGTGGCCGGCGTCTACACCCGTGAGATCGCGGAAACCCGCATCGCCCAAGTCGAAGCGCTCGCGCGCAAGCACGAGTATCCGCTGCGTTGCAGCATGGACGAGGCCTAATGCGCATCAGTCGAGAGCTCGAGATCAGTCTCGCCCTCGCCGTCAGCGAAGCCCGCCGGCGGCACCACGAGTTCCTCTGCATCGAGCACGTGCTCTATGCCCTGTTGCACGACGCCGACGTCGTCGAGGTCGTACGCCATTGTGGCGGCGACGTCACCGAGCTCAAACGCGACCTCGAGACGTTCTTCGACGAGAAGCTGCAACGCCGGCCGAACGGGGCCGACGGCTCGCCCGAGCAGACGATCGGCTTTCAGCGCGTGATCCAACGCGCCGCCGCGCACGTGCAGTCGTCGGGGAAGGACGAGATCCTTGGCCGGAACGTGCTCGTCGCCATCTTCCGCGAGCCCGACTCGCACGCCGCGTTTCTGCTCGAGCAGCAGGGCATCACCCGCCTCGACGTGGTGAGCTACATCTCCCATGGCGTCTCGAAGATCGCGGAGGAGGGTGACCTCGCCGAGAACGACTCCGGGGACGACGACGAGGACGACGAGGAGGGCGAAAGCGAGCCGACCCGCAAGAAGGACCCGCTCGCGCTCTTCGCCGTCGATCTCGTGGCCCGCGCCGCCGCCGGCAAGATCGACCCGCTGATCGGCCGCGACGAGGAGCTGGCGCGGACCGCGCGCGTGCTCTGTCGGCGCCGCAAGAACAATCCCGTCTTCGTGGGCGAAGCCGGGGTCGGCAAGACCGCTCTCGCCGAGGGCCTCGCCCTCCAGATCCACGAAGGCAAGGTCCCCGACGCCCTCAAGAACGCGCGCGTCTACGCGCTCGACATGGGCGCGCTGCTCGCCGGCACGCGCTTCCGCGGCGATTTCGAGCAACGGCTGAAGGCCGTGATCGCGGCGCTCCGCAAGATCCCGGGCGCGATCCTGTTCATCGACGAGATCCACACCGTGGTCGGAGCCGGCGCGACGAGCGGGGGCTCGCTCGACGCGTCGAACATCTTGAAACCGGTGTTGGCGTCGGGCGAGATGCGCTGCATCGGCGCGACGACGTACCAGGATTACAAGAGCCACTTCGAGCGCGACCGCGCGCTCGCGCGCCGCTTCCAGAAGATCGAGATTCCCGAGCCCACCACCGAGCAGGCGCACGAGATCCTGAAGGGCCTGAAGACGCATTACGAGCAGCACCACGGGGTCACGTACACCAAGGCGGCGCTGCGGGCCGCCGCCGAGCTCTCGGCGAAGCACATCAACGATCGCCACCTTCCCGACAAAGCGATCGACGTGATCGACGAGGCCGGCGCCATCATCCAGATGCAGCCGGCGGGACAACGGAAGAAGAGCGTCCGCGTGAAGGACATCGAGCACGTCGTGGCGACGATCGCCCGGATCCCGCCCCGCAGCGTCTCGACCTCGGACCGCGATCGTCTGGAGACGCTCGAGCGCGACTTGCAGCTCAGCGTCTTCGGGCAGGACGCCGCCATCAGCTCCCTGGTCTCGGCGATCAAGCTGTCGCGCGCCGGGCTCGGCCAGCCGGAGAAGCCGGTCGGCTCCTTCCTATTCGCCGGTCCGACCGGCGTCGGCAAGACCGAGGTTGCGAAGCAGCTCGCGTCGGCGCTCGGCATCGCGTTCATCCGCTTCGACATGAGCGAGTACATGGAGGCGCACACGGTCTCGCGCCTGATCGGCGCGCCTCCGGGCTACGTCGGGTTCGACCAGGGGGGCTTGCTCACTGACGCGATCCGAAAGACCCCGCACGCCGTGCTGCTCCTCGACGAGATCGAGAAGGCGCACCCGAATCTCTACAGCCTGCTGCTCCAGGTCATGGACCACGCGGCCCTCACCGACAACAACGGCCGCCAGGCCGACTTCCGCCACATCATCCTGATCATGACGACCAACGCCGGCGCCCACGAGATGGCCGCGGCGGCGATCGGCTTCGGCGGACGCACCAACGCCGACAAGGGCGCCAAGGCGATCGAGCGCCTGTTCACCCCGGAGTTCCGGAACCGTCTCGACGCCATCATCTCATTCGGCGCGTTGCCGATGCCGGTGATCGAGCGGGTCGTCGACAAGTTCATGCTCGAGCTCGACGTCCAGTTGAACGAGAAGCGGGTATTCGTCCACATGACGCCGGAGGCCCGTCACCATCTGGCCGAGAAGGGTTACGACCCGACGTTCGGGGCGCGTCCGATGGCGCGCCTCATCCAGACCGAGATCAAGCGCGTGCTCGCCGACGAGATCCTGTTCGGCCGCCTGCGCGACGGCGGGCGGGTCGAGATCGACGTGCGCGACGGCACGCTGACGTTCGACTACGCGCCGCCTCCGGAAGGGACCACGCGGACGCCCGTCGGGCATGCGACGGCCGACGAGTCGACGCAGGACGACGGCGAAGACTGAGGACGGTTGGCGTCAGTCGGCGGAGTCGCGGCGCAGCGCGGTCTGGGTGTCGAGCCAGCCGATCTCGCGGGCCACGGCCCGCCGTTCCTCCACCAGATAGCGCCGCACGGCATCGGCGAGGCGCGGGTCGCCGAGGAAGTGCATGCTCGTCGTCGGACGGGCGTCGAAGCCGCGGAGGTGCTTGAACTCGCCGCCCGCGCCCGGCTCGAAGCGCGCGATGCCCTGCTGCAGGCACAGCTCGATCGCCGCGTAGTAGCAGACGTTGAAGTGCAGGTGGCGGACGTCCTCGAACGTCCCCCAATAGCGCCCGTAGAGCGCGTCGCCTTTGCGCACGTTGAAGGTGCCGGCGAGGATCTCGCCGCGCCGCCGCGCCACGACGAACACGAGGCGATGCTTCCAGCGCCGCCGCAGCAGCTCGAAGAGCGCGGCGTTCAGATACTGATGCCCCCAGGAGAACTTCTCGACGGTGACCCGGTAGAGGTCGAACATCGGCGCGAAGAGATCGTCGGGGATGGACTCGCCGACGTGAAACGAGATCTCGACGTCCGATTCCGCGAGCTCGCGCCGCTCGCGTCGTACTTGATTGCGGCGCTTGCTCCGGAGAGCGCCGAGGTAGTCGTCGAACGTCTGCCACCCGGGATTGATCCACTGGAACTGGTAGCCGGCGCGACGCACGTACCCGAGCGCCTCCAGGTCGTCGGCCTCGTCGGGGGTGCAGAAGTTCACATGAGCCGACGAATAGCGTTCCTCGCCGCAGAGCTCGCGAAGCGCGGTGCCGAGCTGGGTGACCACCAGGCGACGGTCGGCCGTCGGATGCGCGAGGAAGCGGACGCCCGTCGCCGGCGTGAACGGCGTGGCGACCAGGAGCTTCGGATAGTAGCGAATGCCGGCCCGGGCCGCGGCCTGCGCCCAGCCGTGGTCGAAGACGAACTCGCCCTGGCTGTGGCCCTTCACGTAGAGCGGGCAGGCGCCGATCAGGCGACCGCCGTCGTCCCAGAGCGCCAGATGCTGCGGCAGCCAGCCGGTCCGCTGCGACACGCAGCCCGCTTCCTCGAGCGACGCCAGCCAGCCCCACTCGAGAAACGGCGACGCGTCGCCGACGAGGGCATCCCAGGCGGCCGGATCGAGCGCGGTGAGGCCGTTCAGGATGGTGAGCTTCATGACGAGCGCGGCAACGAGCCCCGACTGTAACGGACGCGAGTGGGTGCGGCCAGTCGGCGTCGCGGATTGACTTCGCTCGGCGTGGCCGAGATGGAGACGCGCATGGGGGTCCGGCCATGAAGACGGGAACGGTGCGCGCGCGCGGTCTCACGTTTCACACGCTCGAGGAAGGCGACGGGCCGCTCGCGCTCTGCCTGCACGGCTTTCCGGACCACGCCCGTTCGTTCCGGCATCAGCTTCCGGCGCTCGCCGCCGCCGGCTATCGCGCGGTAGCGCCGGCGATGCGTGGCTACGCGCCCACCGGCCCCGCGCCGGACGGACGCTACCAATCGGCGGCGCTCGCCGCGGACGCCGTCGCGCTGATCGAGGCGCTCGGATACGACGACGCCGTCGTCTTCGGGCACGACTGGGGCGCGCTCGCCGCGTACGGCGCCGCGCTCGCCGCCCCGCAGCGCGTCCGCAAGCTCGTCACGGCCGCCGTGCCCTACGGGGCGCAGATCACGACGGCGTTCATGACGAGCTACGACCAGCAACGTCGCTCCTGGTACATGTTCTTCTTCCAGACCCCGTTCGCCGACGTCGCGCTCGCGCACGACGATTTCGCCTTCATCGAGCGGCTGTGGCGCGATTGGTCGCCGGGCTGGCGCTATCCCGCCGAGGAGATGGCCGCGCTCAAGGAGACCTTTCGTCAACCGGGCGTCGCGCAGGCGGCCCTCGGGTACTATCGTGCCATGCTCGATCCGTCGCTCCAGGATCCTGCGCTCGCCCCGTTGCAGGGTCGGATGATGCTCGAACCGATCGAGGTCCCGACGATGATGTTGCACGGCGCGAACGACGGTTGCATGGGCGTCGAGCTGGTGGAGGGGATGGCGGCGTTCTTTCCGCGCGGGCTCCGCGTCGAGATCGTGCCCGGCACGGGACACTTCCTGCATCAGGAGGATCCGGCGCGCGTGAACGCGCTGATTCTCGATTTCCTGAAGGGGGAGCCCGTGTAAGCTAGCGCGGCGGCGGCTCGGCGTTTTCGGGTGCGGTCTGCTCCATGGTCGTCAGCCGTCCCTCGATCGCCTCGAGGCGGCTCTCGATGCGCGCGAGCGCGCGTCGCAGCTCGTCCGCCGTCCCGTCCGACGTCGGGATCGGCGCCGGCGCGGGCTGAGCTGCGACCGAGCCGGGGCCTGGCGGCGGCGCCAACACGAGCTGGGCAGGATCGCGAAGCGCCATCTCCGGTTTGCCGCGGTAGGTGGTGACGGTTCCGCTCACACGCACGACGCGATCACGAATGCGGGTGTCGAGGTCGGTCGGAAACTTGTCTCGATCGGCAGCCAGAATCGTCGCCGTGAAGCCGGCGAAATTCTGGCTGAAGGCGAGGACGGTCGCGAGCGGCGACGCGTGCACCGCGGTGACCCGGCCTTCGATGGTGACGTCCTGCCCGACGTGATCGCTGGCCCGACCGCTGGGAACCGTCGGGGCCGCCGGGTCGGCCGCCCAGGTCACCGACGCCAGGATCAGGACGAAAGCCGCAGCCAAGACCGCCCGCATCCGCATGGTGGGCATCCTCCCGGCGGCCGTACGTACTGTCAAGATTCGTTCGGCCGTAGTAGGTCTCGGGCGATGCCCGCTCCCACCATTCGGAAGTTTCGCGAGGTCGGCCGCTACGCCGTCGGGATCGACTGGAGTGACGGTCACGACAGCATCCTGCCGTACCGCCACCTGCGTAGCGCCTGTCCGTGCACTGCGTGCCGCGGCGCCACGACCACCGCCGTCGGCCCACGAGGGAGCGAGCTCGCGCGCATGCAGCTCATCGGGAACGGGACGCTTTTTCTCGCCTGGGCGGACGAGCACGAGACCCTGTTCGTCGCCGAGGAGCTGCGCGCGCTGTGTCGTTGCGCGCACTGTATCGGCGAGCCGAGCTATCCCATTACTGGGCAGTGAAGCGAGACTTATCCACAGTTGTGCATGAGGTGCCTGGCTTAGGGATTCCGGTGAGTTAGGGATCCCGGTGCACAACTTGCGAAGGGAGGCGGCGATCAGTCGGTCGCGGGCTCGGCCGGGGAGACCCGCAGGGTCACGAGAAAACGTGGGCTGCCGTGCCGGTCGATCTGCGGGATGACGACTACCCCCGCACCGTCGAGGGTCTGCAACGACGTCGAGGCATGGGAGAGCGCGCGCCGGACCGCCTCGGCGATGGTCTCGTCCGACGATCCCACGAACTCCAGGGTCACGGCGGTCGCGACGTCCGGAACCGAAGCGGAAGCTTCGTCGGCTGGAGCGGACTCCAATACCGTCGCCAGGGACCCGTGGAGATCGTTCATGTGACCCGTGAAGGAAAAAGGTTTGCGCTGAAGGGCAGCGTGACAACCCGTCGGAGCGATGTAGGCACCACCACCTCTCCGCCGTCGGCTACCGCGGGCACTGCTACTCCCGATCGCGGCGGACTGTCAAGAAAAATCTGCGCCGGAACGGTTCAGGTCATCACGGGCTGCCGATGCGAGGGCAACCAATGGCTGCGGGTGCGTGGGCGCCGTCGGCACGATCACGGGCTGCGCGAGCCAGTACGCCGTATGTGAGCGTTTCGGCGCGGCCGCGAGATCTTCGGGTCGTCCCATCGCGACGATCTCACCGCCCTGACTCGCGGCCTCTGGTCCGAGGTCGATCAGGTGATCGGCGGCGCGCAGCACGTCCAGGTTGTGCTCCACGATCACGAGCGTGTGCCCCTGATCGACCAACCGGTGGAGGGCGGTGACGAGCCGCTCGACGTCGGCGAAGTGCAGGCCGGTCGTCGGCTCGTCGAGGACGAACAACGTACGGCCGCTGCCACTCCGCCCGAGCTCCGATGCGAGCTTGATGCGCTGGGCCTCGCCGCCGGAGAGCGTGTTGCTCGGCTGCCCCAGCGTCAGATAGCCGAGGCCGATCTCGACCAGCACGGCAAGCGGGCGCGCGATCGCGGGCACCGGGGCGAACACCGCGGCCGCTTCCTCGACTGTCAGGTCCAGGATCTCGGCGATGGAACGGCCGGCGTACGTGACGGCGAGCGTTTCGTCGGTGAAGCGGCGACCCCCGCAGGTCTCGCACGGAACCGAGGTCTCCGGGAGGAAGCTCATCTGGACGCGGATGCGCCCCTGTCCGGCGCAGGCCTCACAGCGGCCCTCGGCGACGTTGAAGGAGAACCGCCCCGGGGCATAGCCGCGGGCCCGCGCCGCCGGCGTTCGCGCGAAGAGTCGACGGATCTCGTCCCAGAACCCGACGTACGAGGCCGGAATCGAGCGCGGGGTCCGGCCGATCGGGCTCTGGTCGACCTCGACCACGCGATCCACCAGCTCGTGGCCGGTGATGGTACGGTGAGCCCCCGGGCGCGGTGCGGTCAGACCCTTGGCGCGGCGAAGCCCGTGATACAGCACGTCCTTCACGAGCGTGCTCTTGCCGGACCCCGACACGCCGGTGACGCACGTCCAGGCTCCGAGGGGAATGTCGACCGTGAGGTGCTTCAGGTTGTGCGCCGTCGCGTCGTGGATGGTGAGGCGCTTGCCGTCGGTGGGACGCGGTGGACGCCCACGCTCACGCGCGGCCCGGAGATATCGGCCCGTCAGGGACTCCGGATCCGCGGCGATCGCCGCCGGTGTCCCGATGGCGACGAGCGCCCCCCCGTGCCGGCCCGCGCCGGGCCCGAGATCGACCACGAGATCGGCGGCGGCGATCGTCGCCTCGTCGTGCTCGACGACGAGCACGGTGTTGCGACGGTCGACCAGCGTACGGAGCGATTGCAGCAGCAGCGCGTTGTCGCGGGGGTGGAGACCGATCGTCGGCTCGTCGAGGACGTAGCACGCACCGCGGAGATTCGAGCCCAGTTGCGCGGCGAGCCGAATGCGCTGCGCCTCGCCGCCGGAAAGCGTGTCGGCGCTGCGATCGAGGCTGAGGTACCCGAGGCCGACGGTCGCGAGGAAGCGCAGCCGCGGACCGACCTCGGCGAGCAGATCCCGAACGATCGCGCTCTCGCGTACGCCGAACCGCCAGCCGGCGATCGTGGCCGAGCACTCGTCGACCGTCATCGCGGCGAGCTCGGGAAAGCTCCGGCCGAGCACGCGGACCGCGCGCGCGCGTGACACGAGCCGTGTCCCGTCGCAGTCGGGACACGCCCGGTGCGCCACGTACGGGCGCATCCCCTCGGCGACCATCGCCTCGCCGCCATCGCTCGTACCGTCGCCGTCCTCGTACATGCCGTGCGCGCGCAACAACGGCATGACGCCGGCGATCTTCTTGCCGTCGCCTTCGAGGACGAGGCGGCGTTGGCGCACGGTCAAACGCTTGAACGGTCGATCGAGGGCGACGCCGGCGGCCTTGACGGCACGCCAGAGCTTGCGCGCTTCCCCGGCGAGCCCCAGCTCCGCGAGCACCGCGATCGCCCCGTCGCCGAGCGAGCGTTCCGGGTCGGTCACCAGCAGATCGACGTCGATCTCGGCGCTGGTGCCGAGTCCATGGCAGGTGGGGCAGGCGCCTTGGCGGCTGTTGAAGGAAAAGAGACGCGGATCGAGGACCTCGTAACCGAGGCCGCACGGCCCGCAGAACAGGCGCTCGCTGAAGACGTGCGCAGTCCCGCCCGCGATCGCCACCACCACGCCGGCCCCGAGGCGGAGCGCATCCGCGACCGGCTTGGCCAGGCGATCGGCCCCCTCGCCGGCCGGCAACCGGGCCACGACGACGTCGACGTCGTGCTCGCTGTAGCGGTCGAGCTCGGGAAGGGGGTCGAGGGGCACCACGGTGCCGTCGACGCGAACGTGCGTGTAGCGCAACCGGCGCGCCGCCCGCAGCACGTCGCGATGAAAACCCTTCCGGCCTCGCACCACGGGCGCCAGCAGCATGACCTCGTCGTTCCCGACGCGCTCCGCCAGCCGCGCCGCGATCTGGGCGCGCGGGAGCGACCGGATGGGCTGGTCACAGCGCACGCAATGCTGGACGCCGACCTTCGCGAAGAGCAGGCGGAGGTAGTGGGCGACCTCGGTGACGGTCGCGACCGTCGACTTCCGCCCGCCACGGCTCAGGCGCTGCTCGATGGCGATGGTCGGCGGGATCCCGGACACCAGGTCGACGTCGGGGCGCGGCAACACGTGCATGAACTGACGGACGTACGTCGACAGGCTCTCCAAGTAGCGGCGTTGGCCCTCGGCGAAGATCACGTCGAACGCGAGCGTCGACTTGCCCGAGCCCGAGAGCCCCGTCACCACGATCATGCGATCGCGCGGCAGCTCGAGGCTGAGGTTGCGCAGATTGTGCTCGCGCGCGCCGACGATGCGAATCGTGTTGCGATCCGTCACGATCGGCCGTGGCGCGGGCGTCGCGCTCACGGGGCTCGGGGCGGCGCCCGCGGCGAGCACCGGCGCGAGAAAGCGGCCCGTATGGGACGCGGCGCAGCCCGCGATCGCCTCGGGCGTCCCGACGGCCACGACCTGACCGCCGGCGTCGCCACCCTCGGGGCCGAGGTCGATCACGTGGTCGGCGCACTTCACGACCTCGACGTTGTGCTCGACGATCAGCAGCGAGTTCCCGCGCTCGGTCAGCTTGGCGAACGCGCCGAGCAACCGCTCGATGTCGGCGAAGTGCAGCCCCGTCGTCGGCTCGTCGAAGATGAAGAGCGTGTGGGGCTTGGCGTCGCGTCCGAGCTGCGCGGCCAGCTTGATCCGCTGCGACTCGCCGCCGGAGAGCGTGCTGAGCGGCTGACCGAGACGCAGGTACTCGAGACCGACGTCCACCAGTGGCTGCAGCGCCTGCAGGATGTCGGGCTGATCGTCGAAGAACGCCAAGGCTTCCCGGACGGTCAGCGCGAGCACGTCGGCGATGCTCCTGCCGCGGTAGGTCACTTCGAGCACGTCGGGACCGTAGCGCCGGCCATCGCAGGCGGGGCACACCAACAGGACGTCCGAGAGGAACTGCATCTCGATCTGCTCGAAGCCGTCGCCACGGCAGGTTTCGCAGCGGCCGCCCTCGACGTTGAACGAGAACGTCGCCGCCGTGAACCCGAGCAGCCGCGCGTGATCGGTCGCGGCGAAGAGCCGCCGTACGCCGTCGAACATCTTGGTGTACGTCGCGGCGTTGGCGCGCGGCGTGGACCCGATCGGGGCCTGGTCGACGAAGATCACCTCGGCGATCTTCTCGGCGCCGTCGATGCCGTCACAGGCGCCCGGCGGCGCGGTCGGGAGCCCCTGACGGCGCAGGAGGCCGCGGTACAGCACCTCCTCGACGAGGGTGCTCTTCCCGGAGCCCGAAACGCCGGTGATGCAGACCATGCGCGCGAGCGGGATGGTCACGTCGATGCCGCGGAGGTTGTTGGCGCGGGCGTTCCGGATCGTCAGGCTGAGCTCGCGACGCGGCAGGCGACGCCGTTCGGGGATCGGAATGCGGCGCTTGCCGGAGAGATACCGGCCGGTCAGCGAGCGGGCATCGGCCGTCACCGCGGCGACCGACCCCGCGGCGACGACCGTGCCGCCGTGGGCGCCCGCGCCCGGACCCATGTCGATCACGTGGTCGGCGGCCGTGATGATCTCGGGATCGTGCTCGACCACGACCACGGTGTTCTGGCGGGCGCAGAGGTTCCGCATGATGCCGACCAGGCGCGCGCTGTCGCGCGGGTGGAGACCGATCGAGGGCTCGTCGAGCACGTAGAGCGTATTCACCAGCGACGAGCCGACGGCGGTGGTGAGGTCGACCCGCTCGAGCTCGCCGCCCGAGAGGGTCCGCGACTGGCGGTCGAGCGTCAGATAGCCGAGCCCGACCTCGACCAGATAGGTCAGCCGGGAGCGGATCTCCCCGACGACGAGCGCGGCCGCGGGATCCTTCTCCGCGTCGACGGGGAGCGCGCTGAAGAACGCGAGCGCCTGGTCGACGTTCATGCGGTTGACGTCGGCGATGGAGCGGCCGTCGACGCGGAAGTCGAGCGCGTCCGGCTTGACGCGACTGCCCTCGCACGCCGGACACGTGCGGTACGAGCGATAGCGCGACAGCAGCACCCGCACGTGCATCTTGTAGGTTTTGCGCTCGAGCCAGCGGAACCATCCGCGAATTCCGAAGAAGCGCTCGTCGCCGTCCTCGACCAGGCGACGTTGCTCGGGCTCGAGGTGGGCGACCGGCACGTCGACGGGGATCTTCCGGCGGCGGCAGAATGCGAGGAGCTCGCGGCGCTCCTCGGTCGTCGACGGCGTCGTCCAGGGTTTCACCGCGCCACCCGCGAAGGTGCGCGACGGGTCCGGGATCACGAGATCCAGGTCGAGGTCGATGACTCGCCCGAAGCCCCGGCAGTCGTCACAGGCGCCGAGCGGGCTGTTGAACGAGAAGAGGTTCGGGATCGGGTCGCGGTAGCTGATGGTGCAGGCGGTGCAGGCCAGGGCGGCGCTGTATTCCTCGCGGACGCCGGTCGCGAGGCTCGCGACCCAGAGGCGACCCTTCCCGTACGTGAGCGCCTGCTCGAGGGAAGCGACGAGCCGGCCGCGGCTCTCGCCCTTGAGCGTGACGCGATCGACCAGGATGTCGAGCGGTCCGGGCGGCGCGCTCTCGAGGCTCTCCAGCGTGTGCACCTCGCCCTCGTGCCGGATGCGGATGAAGCCTTCCTTCACGAGACCGGCGACGACCTCGGGCCAGGGGAGGTCGGGCAGCGGGAAGGGAAACCCGAGGAATACCGCCGTGCCGAGCCGGTCGCCGAGCAGATGCTCGCCGATGCCCGTCGGCGTGGCGCGCGTGACGGGACGGTGGCACTGCCGGCACTGCAGCACGCCCAGCTTCGCGAAGAGCAACTTCAAATGGTCGTGGATCTCGGTGACGGTGCCGACCGTCGACCGCGACGTCGTGACGGGACGGCGCTGGTCGATGGCGACCGCCGGCGGGATGCCGCCGATGTGGTCGACGTCGGGCTTCTCCATGCGCTCGAGAAATTGCCGCGTGTAGGTGGAGAAGCTCTCGACGTAGCGACGTTGTCCTTCGGCGTAGAGGATGTCGAAGGCGAGCGTCGACTTCCCGGACCCGCTGACACCGGTCACGACCGTGAGCCGATGCAGGGGGATGTCGACGTCGATGCCCTTCAGATTGTGCTGACGGGCACCACGGATCTCGATATGGTCGCTGGCCATGGAATGGGGCGTCGACGCGACGCCGAAACGCGGCACTATAGTGGAAGCGCTGAGACCGTGCATCTCGCCTGTGCCGAAATGGATCGGGGGCCATCCCGTGGTGCGGCTCGGCGTCGATCTCGGGCCGCGTCGAATCGCAGTGTACGCGGTGCACGACCTCGAGAGCCGCGTCGACCGAGCGGCGTTGCTCCGCGGTGAGCTCGAGCCGCCCTACTGGGCGTATCTGTGGTCGGGCGCGCGCGTGCTCGCGTCCTACCTCGCGCGCTTCGTCGACCTGCGCGGCCGGCGTGTCCTCGAGATCGGGTGCGGGCTCGGCCTTCCGGGCATCACCGCGGCGGCCCTCGGCGCCGAGGTGACGGTAGTCGACGCCGTTCCGGAAGCGCTCGATCTCGTGCGCGCAAGCGCGACGCTGAACGGGGTGCGCTGCGCCACGGTCGGCGCCGACTTCACGGGGCTCGACCCGACGTGGCGCTTCGACGTCGTGCTCGCGGCCGAGGTCGCCTACGATCGCGAGCGCTGGCCGGAGCTCGCGGCAGTGTGCGAGCGCCACCTCGTGCCCGATGGCACGACGCTCCTGACCGACGGATACCGCACCGACACGCGCGGATTCTACGCCGCGCTCGCGGCGCGCGGGCTCGACGTGCACGCCGTCGACGTGCGTGTGGTCGAGGAGGGGCGAGAGATGCCGGTCAGGCTGGCGATGATCCGCCCGCCCGACGTCCGGGTCAGGCTGCGAGGCACTCCGCGACCACCTGCTTGAGCCGGTCGACGTCGAGGGGCAACGGCAGGCAGTGCACGTCCTCGACGCCGCTCACGATCCACCGTCCGCGCTCGGTTTCCGGGGCTCCGAGGAGCACGAACGGGGTCTTCCTGCCGTGCTGACGCGCGCTGCAAAGGACGGTCAAGCCGCAGACGCCAGGCAGGGCGACCTCGCTCAACACCAGGTCGTAGCCGTGCTGCTCGAGCGCCTCGATGGCGGCTTCCCCCGAGGCGACACGATCGATGGTGTACCCGCAGCGACAGAGGATGCGTCCGATCGTACCGCTGAAATTTTCGTCGGCCGCGATCACCAGGATGCGGCGGGAGGGCTGGGGGAGACAGGACATTCGCGATCCGAGATTCAGCAGGAAATATGCCAGGCGCGGGGATGACGCCATTGGTCGAAACGCGAACGTTCTCCGCTGATTGCCGTCGGCCGGCCACGACGCTCGCGGCCCCGCCGTCGTAAAGAATGACACGCCAGGGTCATTCCAACCCGTATTTCTCGAGCTTGCGATAGAGGCGTTGCCGGTCGATGCCGAGGATGCGCGCCGCTTGGTTCTTGTTGCCGTTGGCCTGGCGCAGTGCCGCCGCCATCAGTTGGCGCTCCGTTTCTTCGAGCGACGGGACCGTGCCGCCGAAGTCGAGGACCGGCTCCGCGCCCCCCCGCCGATCGCCGACCAGATGCGCCAGGTTGGCCGTCGTGATGTCCCCGCTCGGCGCGAGGGCGAAGCACCGCTCGATGACGTTCTGCAGCTCACGGATGTTGCCCGGCCAGTCGTAGGCTTCGAGACGCGCGAGCGCGCTCGGCTGGATCGTCTTGGCCGCGACGTTGAACTGACGGGCGTAGCGCTCGACGTAGTGTTGTGCGAGCAGCTTGACGTCCTCGCGCCGCTCGCGGAGGGGCGGCAGCGGCAAGTGCACGACGTTCAGTCGGTAGTAGAGGTCGGCGCGAAACTGTCCGGTCTGGACCTCGGCCGCGAGGTCGCGATTGGTGGCCGCGATCAGCCGCACGTCGACCTTGAGCGGTCGCGTGGTGCCGAGGGGCGTCACCTCGCGCTCCTGGATGGCCCGCAGGAACTTGACCTGCAGCCCGAGCGGGATGTCGGCGATCTCGTCGAGGAAGAGCGTCCCGCCTTGCGCGGCCTGGAACACGCCCTCGTGATCGGCGACGGCGCCGGTGAACGCGCCACGCCGATGGCCGAAGATCTGGCTGTCGAGCAGCGTATCGGAGACCGCGCCGCAGTTCAGGGCGACGAAAGGCCGCTCGGCGCGCACGCTACGGGTGTGGATGCTGCGCGCGACCAGCTCCTTCCCCGTGCCACTTTCGCCCGTGATGAGGACGGTCGTGACGTTCTGCGACAGGGCCTCGATCGCCTGGTACATTTCGCGCATCGAAGGGCTTTGCCCGACGATCTCGCCGAAGCCCTGCGAGCGCTCGATCACCTCGCGAAGCCGTCGGTTCTCGCGCTCGAGGTCGGACACCCGCAGCATCTGCTCGATCGTCATGAGCAGCTCGTCCGGGTTGCACGGCTTCACGAGGTAGTCCCAGGCGCCGAGCTTCATCGCTTCGACGGCGGCCTGCGTGCTGCCGTGCCCGGTCAGCACGATGGTCGGCGGCGTCAGCAGACGGCGCTCGCCGACGGCCGGCGGCGGGTCCCCCTGGAGCCGCCGCAACAACTGCATGCCGTCCATGACCGGCATGTTGAGATCGGTCACGACGACGTCGAACGGACCGGCGGCGAGCTCGCCGAGCGCCTCCTCGCCGTTCGCCGTCGTCGCGACGTCGTAGCCCTTGCGCTCGAGGATCTTGGCGAGCGTGCGCGCCATGTTCGGCTCGTCCTCGACGAGCAGGACCCGCGCGCCGGTCGCCGCGCCGTCGCTCACGATGCGATCGCTTCCGGTCGGCCGGATGGCAGCTCGATCGTGAAGGTGGTGCCCACGTTGGGCGTGCTGCGGACCTGGATGTCGCCGTGATAGCGCCGCACCACCGAATGAACGACCGAGAGCCCGAGCCCCGTGCCTTGCCCCGGCGACTTCGTGGTGAAGAAGGGGTTGAAGATGTCATTCAGCTGATCGGCGGGAATGCCGATCCCGGTGTCGCTGAACTCGAGCCGCACCCGCTGGTCGCCGGCGAGCGACGTCCGGACGCTGAGCTCGCCCCCGTGCGGCATCGCCTGCACCGCGTTGGTGATCAGGTTCAGGAAGATCTGGCGGAGCGCGTTCTGATTGGCCGGGCAGGGGCCGATGTCGCCGAGGTCGGTCACGACCCGGACGTCGCTGTTCTGAAGATACTTGTTCATGAGCAGGAGTGTCTTCCGGAGCAGGTCGTTGATGTCGACGGTCTCGATCACGGCCCGCGAGTCGCGCGAGAACTCGAGCAGGCTGTTGATGATCGTCTGGACCCGATCCATCTCCTCCTTGGCGATCCGGAGATCCTCCCGCACCTCGGGATTGTCGCCGTCGACGATCTCGGCGAGGTCGTAGAGCGCGTTCATGATGATGGCGAGCGGATTGCGGATCTCGTGGGCAATGCCGGCCGCGAGCTGGCCGATCGCCGCCATCTTCTCGGACTGGATCAACTGATCCTCGAGCTGCTGCCGATCGGACATGTCGACGCAGATCTGCTGGATGAATCGCTGCTCGCCGTACTCGATCAGACCCGAGTTGATGAAGACGGGAATGACGGTGCCACTGCGCGTGCGGTGGTGCAGCTCGTCGCGGTTGGCGTTGCCTCTGCGGCGGGTTTCCTCCCAGAGCGCGATCGCCGCTTCGCGCTCTTCCGGGGGATGGAGATCCCAGGTCGTCATGCCGCGGAGCTCCTCGGAGGCATATTCGAGACTCTGCTCGGCGACGAAGTTGGCGGCGAGAACGGCGCCGGTCTCCGAGTCGATCTTGAAGATCGCCGCGGGGGCGCTGTCGATCGAGCGGCGGTACGTCGCCTCCTGCTCGCGCAGCTCCTCCTCGCGGGCCTCGACGAAGAAGTCCGTGATGTGGAGGATGCGCTCCTCGAACTCCTGGGCGAAAAGCGCCAGGAGCTCGGCCCGCCGGGGCTGGTCGTCGGCGTACCGGCGCCGGATCGCGTTACTCATCAATTGAAAGGCCTTCATCTGGCCCGAAAGGAAGCGCGACGCCGGAAACTTCGAGATGAACCCCCGTCGCGCATGGCTCCGCAGATAGACGTAGGTGTCGCAGTCCTCCGGGTCGGCGATGTGGCGAACCCAACGCCTGAGCGCAATCTCGATGTCCGCGGACAGGCCGGCCCAGTGGACCTCCGAGATCCCGAAGGCGGGGCCGATGTGGCCGACCCAGCCGGCAACCACGTCGGGCATGGTCTCGTCCAGGACCCGGGACAGCTCGTCACGGAGCGCGCTCCGTTCGCGCGGGAACCGGAGCAACGTGCAGCCTCGCATGTAACCTTCGATGCGCCGGAGATGCTCGTCGAGAGCTTCGTCGCGGCCGTCTGCGGTCATGAAACGTGCCGTACCAAGGCCGATGCCCTCTTGCCAGCCGCGGATGCCGGGTGTCGGTCCGCGTGCGTGGCCGATCACCATCCTCTATAGGAGGGACCCGTGTCGGCCGGCCGTGATCCCGCAACTCTCGGAGATGTGGAGCCTTGAAGCCATCCGACGTGACGCTCGCCGATCCGGCGTCCGACCCGAACGTCCAGCTGATGCTGCGGGTGCGGGACGGGGACGCCGAGGCCTTCCGCGAGCTCTTCGAAAAGCACAGCAGGTCGATCGTGAATTTCGCGTACCATTTCGTCGGGCACCGCCAGCGCGCGGAGGAGATCGCGCAGGACGTGTTTCTGCAGATCTACCGCGCCGCGCCCCGTTACGAGCCCACCGCGAAGTTCACCACCTGGCTGTACCGCATCGCGACCAACGCGTGCCTGAACGAAGTCCGCCGCCCCGAGCATCGTCATCCCCGACGGTCGATCGAGCATCAGCCCGACGACGAACGGAAGCGCACCGAGATCGCCTTCCCGGATCCCACGGCCGTCCCGGGGGACAGCGCCTTGGCGGGTCGGGAGCTCGAAGCTAAGATCAATGCAGTGCTCGAGGATTTGCCCCCCAATCAGCGTGCCGCGCTGCTCATGAGCCGGGTCGACGGCATGTCGTACCTGGAGGTCGCCGAGGCATTGGAGACGACCGAGAGCGCGGTCAAGAGCCTGGTGTTCCGCGCGACCGCGACCATGCGGAAAGAGCTGGCGGAGTTCCTATGAGCACCTCGTGCGACCAGATCAGCACCGAGCTCGTGGCGTTTCTCGACGGCGAGCTCGGCGCCGACGATCGGCAGCCGGTCGCCGAGCACGTGTCGACCTGTCTGACCTGCCGGCGGGAGATCGAGCGTCTGACGACGGTACAGGGTTGGGTGACGAGCCGGCCCGCAGTCGCGCCTGGACCGACCTTCGACGACGATTTCTGGCGGCAAATCGCCGCCGAGCCGACGCCAATCGCGTCGCCGCGGACCCGGGGTCGCGCGCTTCGCTGGGCGGTTCCCACGCTCGCCGCGGCCGCCGTGCTGGCCCTGGCCTTGCGATCGTTGACGCACGTACCGCCCGCATCCGACACGCCCGCCGTGCCGAGCACGCGGGTCGCAGCGGCACCGGCGGCGCCACCCACCAAGGCCGCAGCGCCCCAGGCAGCCGCGAAGCCCGCCGCCGAGCCGCCGGCCCAGGTCGCCAACGTCGAGACGCTCCGTCCCGAGGATCTGCCTCCCGAGCTGCTCGAGCACCCCGAGCTCTTCCTTCGGCTGCCGGTCGTCCGGCGACTCGAGACCCTCGAGTATCTCGGATCGGTGGACGATCGTCCCAGCAACGACGGTGGTGCGGGGTGAGTCGCCAGCAACGCGCCGCGCTCGGGCTCGCGTGCTTCGCGCTCGTCGTGAGCGCATGGGCGGGTGTGCCGAGCGACGCGGCCGAGCGGGTCGCCCAGAGCTGGCAAGAAATGTCTCCCCAGGAACGCGGCGAGGCCTACCGCAACTACCAACGCTTCCAGAAGCTTCCCCCCGACAAGCGCCAACAGGTTGAGCGCAACTACGATCGCTGGCAGCAACTGCCACCGCAAGAGAAGGAGCGCATGCGCTCCAACTATCGCCAGTATCGGCAGATGGACCCGCAACAGCGTCAGGATCTGGAGCGCCGGCGCGAGCGCCGGAAGCAGCACGACTGACGACGGTCGTCAGTAGCTACCCGAAGCGGGTGCTGGCGGTGGTGCATCGACCGCGGACGACTATAATCCCGCCATCGTGGAGCGCCGGACCGAAACGTTTCGCCTGACCGCCGAGTTCACGCCGCAGGGTGATCAGCCGGAGGCCATCCGGCAGTTGGTGCAGGGCCTGCGCGACGGCGTCCCGGCGCAGACCCTGCTCGGCGTCACCGGCTCGGGCAAGACCTTCACGATGGCGCACGTCATCGCGGCGGTGAACCGACCGACCCTGGTGATCGCCCCCAACAAGACGCTCGCGGCGCAGCTCTACCACGAGTTGCAGGCGATCTTCCCCGACAACGCCGTCCGCTACTTCGTCAGCTACTACGACTACTACCAGCCCGAGGCCTACGTCCCGAGCACCGACACCTTCATCGAGAAGGACGCGTCGATCAACGACGAGATCGACAAAATGCGCCACTCGGCCACCAAGGCCCTCCTCGAGCGCACCGACACCATCATCGTCGCCACCGTTTCCTGCATCTACGGGCTCGGCTCGCCGACCGAGTATTTCGACAATCTGCTCTTCCTCGAGCGCGGCGCCGACGCCGATCGCGACCAGATCCTCCGGAAGCTGGTCGACATCCAGTACGAGCGGAACGACGTCGACTTCCACCGCGGCACCTTCCGTGTCCGTGGCGATGTGGTCGAGATCTTCCCCGCCTACGGGGAAAGCCACGCCCTCCGCGTCCAGTTCTTCGGCGACAGCATTGAGTCGATCACGGAGATCGACCCGCTGCGCG
>CAZWAX010000009.1:0-33299 GCA_964631985.1 uncultured Polyangiaceae bacterium
CCGGGACACGCGGGCGACCATGCGGGTGCGTACCGCCGCATCCCGATAGTCGCCCGCGAAGAAGTCGCTCGCGCGTCCCGCCAGGTAGTCCGCGAAGATGGCGCCGGGCGCCGTCACCGCGTCAGGACCCTTTCTTCTTCCAACCCGCGATCGTGGTCGCGACCTGCTCCTTGAAGAAGCCCTCGTACACGCGATCGCCCGCGCCGATCTTCTGGGCCTGCTCGCCCGCGGCGACGGCGTCGGCCCGCTTGCCCTGCTTGGCGAGAATCTGCGCCCGCACCCAGTGGTTCCACCACACCGCCTTGATCGCGATCGAGGTGTCGATGAGCTGGAGCGCCCGATGCAGGTCGCCGCCATTGTCGAGCAGGTAGCGCGCCGACGCGAAGTGCGGCCGCCAGCTGTCGTTCAGGGTCGTGTCGATGTTCGCCATCGCCTGCGTCGCGGTGTCGACCGCGATCGGAATCGAGACCCGGCGTTTCTCCCACTCGAGGTCGAGGCTCGTCGTGTCGTCGGTGGTGTCGGCGAAGAGGAAGGTCAGGCGCTCGCGATACGACGCCGAGTCGGGCTTCACCGTGATGCGGACGACGTCCTTCGCGGGGTCGTAGTCGTTGACGCTCGCGGTGGCGGCGCTGTTGAGGATCACCGTCCACTTGCTCTTGCCCGGGATCGTGTAGAGCGCGTAGGTGCCGGCCGCGACCGGCTGACCGCCGAAGCGGAAGTCGCGGCTCGCCTGCAGCGTCGTCGCCGCGTTGGCACCGGTCCGCCAGACCTTGTCCCAGGGCACGAGGTCGCCCCACACCTTCCGATCCTTCACGGCCGGGCTCGAGTACTTGACGGTGAAGTCGGTGAGACCGACCCGCTGATCGACGCGCGCGGGCGGGCTCAGCTGGGGAAGCTCGGGAGGACCCTGCTGGGCGTGCGCGGCCGATACGCCGACGGCAACCATCAGGGCGGCTAGGGCCGTACGGCTCCATGAAGCGGTGACTCGCTCTCGTCGCATCGATACCTCCAGGGTCGGGAATCCGCGCACTGTGCCACGCGACCTTGGTCGATTCTACGTAGGCGGCGAGGTTGTGCTCTGGCGCGTCGGCGACCGGGCTGCGCGCGCACGCGGGGGTGCTGGGGGGGCTCAGCAGATCCTGGGCCACGTACCGTTCAAGGGCACCATGCGCAGGGCCGCGTGCCGGATCTGACGAGCCCCCCCAGCACCCCCGCGTGCGCGCGTCCACCGCCGCAGGAACACGTTCCGCACCGCCGTCCCCTACGTGCAATTGTTGCAACCGACGCGCGCGGGCTTCGTGTGGGCAACGGAATGTTGCGGCATGTGGCTTGCTGGACGTACCGCATGGCGAACAAACAGAAGGCCTTGAAGAAAGACGGGCAGGACACGAGCAAGAAGCGCAGCCGCATGCGTGCCGCGGTGGCGGAACGACAACGCAACGCGAAGCCCGACGAGCCCCAACGGGATGAAGTCGACAAACTGAAGTTCAAACGCGGCTCCGCCGGCGACCGTACGGTCCGGCAGTAGATCGTCGACCCGTAGTTTGTTCCCGGAAGGTCTTCCGGGTTGCGGGGGGGTTCGTGGGGGGGGGGGGGAGGGCGGGGACGGCTCGTAAGACCCGGAACGATTCCCGGCGCAAGGGCCCCTGGGGCGGGGGGGGGCCAGGGTTCTGCGGAGCCGCCACCGACCTCCCCCGCCCGCACCCACCGAGCCTTGTGTCGCACACCCGATTGCTGCACCGTCCGCGGAAGATGGCGCGCCTCTTGGACTGGCCGGCGACCCTCGTCATGGCGATCGTGTTCGGGCTCGTCCTGGTCGTCTACGAGCCGATCCAATGGATCGCCAAGGCGTTCGGGAAGCGGCCGCACGACTGGGTGGTGGCGTGTCTCGGCACCACGCTGGTCACCGTATTTCGCCTGACCGGCCTCCGGCTCTCGATCGACCGTTCGCCGCTGGTCCTGCCGCGTACGCCCTACCTGATCGTCTCCAATCATCAGAGCATGTTCGACATCGCCCTGCTCCTGCATCTCTTCTTCACGAACTTTCCGAAGTTCGTGTCGAAGCGCGAGCTGGCGCGCTTCATCCCGAGCGTCTCCTACAATCTCCGGCGCGGCGGCAACTGCCTGATCGACCGCGACGATCCCGAGCAGGCCGTGGTGGCGATCACCGAGCTCGGACGGCGCGTCGAGACCCGCGGCGTCTCGGCGGTCATCTTTCCGGAAGGCACCCGCGCCCGCCACGGCGAGCTGAAGCCGTTCAAGCCTCGCGGCACGGTGGCCCTCTTGGCGGCGGCCCCGACGACGCCGATCGTACCGGTCACGATCGAAAGCTCGTGGCGGCTCATGCAGCGGAACTTCTGGCCGATCCCGTTCGGCGTGCGCGTGCGGGTCCGCATCGACGACCCGATCCCGCGGCGCCCGGGAGAGGATCTCCCGCAGCTCGTCGACGAGGTGCGTGCCCGCATCGATGCCGCGCTCACGCGCATGCGTGCCGCTCCCCGCTGACCGCGTTACGAGAAGAACGGCAGGTCGAAGCTCGGGGCGGTCCAGTAGAACGCGACTGGCCCGGCGTCGATCGGCAGCACGCCGGGTGCGATCGCGCCCGGCGGCATGTTGAGCCAGTGCTTGAAGACGGTGCCGTAGACGTCGCGGAAGTCGGTCGAGCGGAAGCCGCCGTTGGCGTCCTGGCGGTACTCGGTGTTGCCCTCGTCGTCCCAGGCCGAGGCGGCGATGTTGGGATGGTTGCCGTAGACGCCGCCGTTGAAGCCCGGGCCGCCGCCGATCACGAACATCGGCCCCTGCGAGCCGTGGTCGGTGCCGTTGCCGTTCTGCTTCACGCGCCGGCCGAACTCGCTCCACACCAGCACGCAGAGCTTGTCGGCGCTGCCGAGCATGTCGGCGACGTCGTCGAAGAAGAGCTTCAGCGACGCGCCGACGCTCGCGTGCAGGAGGAAGTGCTGGCCGTCGGTCTCGGCGGCGCCCTGCCCCGAATGGGTGTCGTAGCCGCGGATCGTCACCTGGAAGAAGCGCGCGTTCACGCCCGAATAGATGCCCTGGTCGACGCCGTAGATGATCTTCGCGACCTCGCGCAGATCGCGGGCGAGACCGCGACGGATGCCGCCGCCGTGGCCGTCGTCGTACTGGTCCCCGAAGATCTTGCGGTCCGGGTCGGCGTCGTAGGCGGCCCCGACCTGCGGGAAGCTCTCGCTGCTCTGCAGCGTCACGCCGCCGCTCGTGCCGATGTACTGCAGGGTGGGATGCAGCGCGCTCTCCGCCGCGGCATGCATGTCGACGAAGGCGCTCCGCTTGGCCGGCCGGTCGTCGTCGAGCCCGGCATCCCAGCGCTGGTCGTAGGGAAAGCCGAAGTCGGCGAGACGCTGCACGGCGAGCACGCTGGTCGCGCTCTGCTTCAGCTCGGGGACGATGCGCTCGGCGATGCTGACGCCCGGGATGTCGCCGGGGAGGTAGCCCTGCGAGCCGTCGGCCAGGAAGCGTCCGAGCCAGCCGCTGCCGCCGGCCATGCCGGTCGCGAGCGGGTCGCCGGTCTGCCACGCGACCTTCGAGACCTCGTGCGAGAGGCTGTACTCGGGATAGCCGCAGCCCTGGATGACGGCGAGGTGCCCGTCGTCCCAGAGCGACTTGAAGCCGCCGAACCCGGGCCGGCCGGCGAAGCCGCGAAAGCCGGGATGGAGCGCCAGCTGGGCGCCGGTGTTGGGGTCGGCGCCGATCAGCGTGTCGGCGAGGTCGCCGGGCGAGAGGTTCAGGCTCGAGCGCGCGACGTCGTAGTCGTCACGGAGGGTGCCGGCGCCGTTGTCGACGGGCACGACCGTGTTCACGCCGTCGTTCCCGCCGTCGAGGTAGACGATGACGAAGTAGCGGTCGCCGATCGTGTCGGCGAAGGCGCAGCGGACGAGCGGGTTCGCGAAGAGGCCCGGACCGAGCAGCGTGCCCGCGGTCGCGACGCCCGTGCGGCGGAGGAATTGTCGTCGTGTGATCGCCATGGCCGTCGCTCCTAGTGCACTTGGTACGCGGGGGATTGCATCACCAGGCAGAGCAGCCCGGACACTTTCCTTTCCCGGGTCTCGTAGTCGGTGAGGTTCACCGGCGAGGCCGGGCTCCCGTCGGTCAGATAGTCGATCATGGCGTCGCGCTCGGCCGGCGTCAGGTCGGCGGTCACGCCGAGCAGCCCACTCACCGCGTCCACGACGTCGCCGGCGACCGCGTTCGCGGCGTCCAGATCGAGGAGCTTGGCGAGCTTGATGCCGTTGCTGCCGCTCGACGCCGCGAGGTCGCTTGCGAAGCCGTAGCGGGCGAGCAGCGTCGCGCTGCTCAGCCAGCCCGTCTCCCAGTCCCAGCCGAAGACGCTCGGCGGATCGAAGAGGATCTGGCCCATGTTGCTCAGGTGGTCGGCGATGCCGCGGTACTCGCCGCCCCGCACCGACGACTCCCGTCCCGAGAGCTTGCCGCTCAGCATGCGGAGCGAGCTCACGACGAAATCGGCGGGCCACTTCACCGACTTCTTGGTGCCGGCGCCGGCGGGCGCGCTGCTCAGATAGCAATCGTCGTGGACGAGGATCTGGTGCAGCAACGCGGTCAGATCCCAGGACGCGGCGAAGCCGGACGTCGCCACCACCTCGTCGATGAACGCGAGCGACGGCTCGGGATGCGCGAAGTACTCGATCAGCCGTCGCGCCAGGCGGCGGGCGACCGTGCTCTGGCCGTCGGTGTCGGTGTGCGCGAGGAGGATGTCGACGATGGTGTCGATCTCGGTCGCCCCCTCGGGGAAGGATGAGCCGGTCCCCGCGTAACGGATGCCGCTCGCCCCGAAGCCGCCCGTCGTCTTGAAGATGTCCTTGGGGCCGCGGTTCTCCGGCGGACCCTCGAACTCGGCGTTGAAGTCGTGCCGGGTCGAGCTGAACACCGCCGCTTTGCCGCTCCGCCGCCAGCCGGTGAAGGCGCGCGCGATCTGGACGATGTCTTCCTGGGTGTAGGTCGGGTTGCCGGCCTCGTCGGTGACGCCGAGCGTGAAGAGCTCCATCAGCTCGCGCGCGTAGTTCTCGTTGGGGATCGCCTTCTCGTTCCGCGTCGTGTCGAGGAACTCCAGCATGGCCGGGTCGACGTTCACGGCCTTCATGAGCGCGCGGAAATCGCCGCGCGCGTTCCGACGGAAGAGCTGGTTCTGCAGGCCCATCAGGCTCGGGTCGATCACCTTGGAGATGCCGGTCGCGAAGTGATCGTGCCAGAAGAGCACGAGCTTCTCCTGGAGCTGAGACTTGGCCTTCAGCATGAACTTGATCCACTTGGCGGCCAGGAGCGTGGGCGTGGCGCCGCCGGGCTTGAAGCCCTGCGGCTTGTACGCGAGCAGCTCGGTCGCGACCGCTCCGCGCGTGCGGCCGACGAGCGCCGTCACCTGCTCGGGGCGCGCCCCGAAACCGGTCCGGCGAAGCAAGTGACGGGCGTGGGTCTCGGTCAGTGGGGTGGCGTCGGGCATCGCCATTCCCTACCCGATCGGCTCGGCGGGCGGCAAATCGATGCTTCGGTATTACACAGATTGACTCAATGGGGCACGAGAAGTAATGGACGAGTCGGTGCGCCCGACCGCGAAGAGCCTGATCCTCGACCTGCTGTCGACCGCGCGCGGCGGCGCGATGCCGGTGCGCGCATTGATCGCGGCGGCGGCGCTGTTCGAGATCGGCGAAAACGGCGTCCGGGTCGAGCTCGCGCGCCTCGCGGCCCGCGGGATGGTGCAGCGGAACGAGCGTGGGCTCTACGTGCTGGCGCGAGCGGCGGCACCCGTGCACGAGCGCGTGAGCGGCTGGAAGGATCTCGAGGACGCGCACGTCGACTGGACGGGCGGGTGGATCGCCGTCCACACCGCCGGTCTCCCGCGCCGCGACCGGGCCGCGCTCCGCCGGCGCGAACGAGCGCTCCGTTTCGTCGGCCTCCGCGAATTGCATGCGGGCCTCTGGGTACGGCCCGACAATCTCCGCGGCGGCGTCGCCAAGGTCACCCGCGTGCTGCGCTCGCTCGGGCTCGAGGCGTCGGCACCGACCTTCGTCATGACGGAGCTCGAACCGGAGCTCGAGGCGAACGCACGGGAGCTCTGGGACACCGCGGCGCTCCGCGCCGACTACCGCGAGCTCACGGCTGCCCTCGAGCGGAGCGAACGGCTCTTGACCTCCGCACCGGCGGAACGCGCCTTGGTCGAGAGCTTCCTGCTCGGCGGCCGTGCCATCCGGACGTTGACGCTCGATCCGCTGCTGCCCGAGGCCCTCGTGCCGGGCGCGGAGCGACGCGCGCTCGCGCAGGCCATGCGACGCTACGACCGGGTCGGACGACGCCTCTGGGCGAGCTTCAAGCCGGATGCCGGCGCCAGCGACCATCAAATGAGGAGCACCGGATGACGACAGCCACGACCGAACCCGCAACCGCGCTCTGGCGCCAGCTGCTGACCTTCGACGAGCGCAAAGAGCTGCTCGCGATCGACCCGTGGCGCTCCGCCTGGACCGTCGCCGTGAACTGGCTCGGGGTCTTCGCGGCCATGGCGGTGGTCGCCGTGTGGCCGAATCCCGTCACGGTGATCGCCGCGCTGTTCGTGATCGGCGCCCGTCAGCTCGGCATGGCGGTCGTCATGCACGAGGCCGCGCACCGCACGCTCTTCAAGCAACGCGGGCTGAACGACTGGGTCGGGAACTGGCTCGCGGCGTATCCGGTCTGGACCGACCTCGGGCCGTATCGGAACTACCACTTGAAGCACCACGCCCACACCTGGACCGCCGAGGATCCCGACTTGAGCCTCGCGACGCCCTTTCCCGTGACGCGCGAGAGCTTTCGCCGCAAGGTGTGGCGCGACCTCTCGGGACGGACCGGCATCAAGCAGGCGATCGCCGTGTTGAACCGCGACCTCGGTCGCGGCACCAAGCCCAACCAACGGAGCTTCGGGATGAGCGGCGGCACGCGCGCCGACGTCGGCTGGCACAAGGTGGCGCCGGTCGCGCTCACCAACGGTGTGCTGCTGTTGATCCTGACCGCCGCCGGCTCCCCCACCCTCTATCTCCTGTGGCTCGTCGCCTGGCTCACGACCTATCGCTTGCTGACGCGTATCCGCGCCATCGCCGAGCACTCGATGGTGCAGGACCCCGCCGATCAGATGAGCAACACCCGCACGACCGTCGCGTCCTGGTGGGAGCGCGCGTTGATCGCGCCCAACCGCGTCAACTTCCACCTCGAGCATCATCTGATGATGACGGTGCCGCACCACAACTTGCCTCGCATGCACGAGATCCTGAAGGCGCGCGGCGCGCTCGCCGGCGCGAACGTCGTCCGCGGTTATCGCGAAGTGCTGCGCCTCGCGACCTCGGCACCGGCGGCGACGCGCGCCGCCGCGTAGTCGTCCGTCACGGCTCGGGCAACTCGGACAGCACGAGCTCCAGGCTATCAGCGTAGCCGTCGTTGTGGTTGCCGCCGGCGCGGGTCGAGCGGATCTCGACGTCCAGGATGAAGGTGTTCGGCGGCACTCCGCCGGCCGCCTCGACCGGCAAGAGCGCGGTCTGATCCTCGCGCTCGAGCGCGGTCACCGGGCCGAGCACGATGGGATCGGCGAGCGGCTGCTGAGCGACGTCACGGAACGTGACCGTCGCGGTCGCGGCGTCGCCCTGATCGAAGAAGCCGCCGAGGAAAGCGCGGAACCGGAAGCGGGCGCGGCCCGCGTCGACCGCCGTCTTCCAGTCTGGATCGACGAACGCGAGCTGGCGCACGCCGGCCACCGCATTGCCGAGCCCACCGGAGAAGAGCCGGACCCCGCGGTCTTCCGGTCCGGGATCGGTCGGCGCCGGGTTGCCGCCCACTCCGTCCCACGGCAGCGGCTGCCCCGACGGGACGCCGGGCACGACGTCCCAGCCGACGAACGGGAACGACGGGTTCCCGCTCAGGATCTCGGCACCCGCGTTCACGATGACGTTCTCGCTCGTACGCACCGGCTCGACCGGATCGAAGACCAGCTCGAGCGTGCGCTCGACCTCGTCGAGCGGCTCGACGATGAGCGCGTAGGCGGCGCCCGGGATGGTGCCGGCGAGCGCGAGCGCCTCACCCGGGTCGGGATCGAGCGCCTCGCCCTCGGCGAAGACCTCGCCGTCGGCGTCGAAGAGGCGGAGGTGGACGTTTGGCGTGGTCGTGCGGATGCGGCGATAGCCGGGGTCGGCGATCACGACGAACGCCTCCGACCAACGCAGCGGCGTGACGACGGGGTCGAGCGGGTTCAGGATCTCGAAGACGCGGTCGCGAACGAGGAGCGGAATCTTCAGGGGCTCACCGGCGACGCCGTTCCGGAGCTTGTACCGTCCCGGCGCGCCCGCGACCCGCACGTAGTAGTAGGCGTCGGCGTCGAGCGCGACGGTGAGCGCCGTCGGCGTGCACGACGCGCCGCTCACGGTGGCGACGACGGCGCCGACACTGCGATCGGCGTTCCGCCGATAGACTTCGGCGTCGATGCCCGAATCGTTCCCGTAGACTTGCAGCGCGGCGCTGCCGCCCAGAAACACCTTTTCGGCGGCCGTCGCCTTCACGCCGCGCACGACGTACCAGTCCACGTCGGTCGACGCGTGGAGCGTGGCGTCGATCGTCACCCGCGGGTCCTTCCCGACCGACGACAACGGGCCGGTGCCGATCGCCTTGAAGGTGAAGAGGTTGCGCGCGGTCGGCGCTCCGTCGTTCTCCTCGTACGCGTCGGGCGCGAACGTGTCGCCGGCGAAGGTGACGCCGAGGTTGTACGCGTTCACGCCGTCGCCGCGAAGCCCGAGCTGCAACGGTCCACCGGACACGCGGTAGACGAGCGTCTTGCCGCCGCCCGCGCGCGGCGCCTCGCTGACGAATTGCGGCCGCCCGCAGTCGCCGAGGCTCTCGAGCCGCTCGACCGAGACGGCCGGGAGGGGCGCCGGATACGCGAGCGCGAGCGTCATCAACGCGCCGCCCGGCGAGGCGAGCTGGAAGTAGTCGCGATCGGGCGCGTCGAGATTGAGGTTCTGCCGCGCGTACGACGCCGCCGAGCCCAGGTTCGTCGGCGCGAGCAGGCTGTTGGGTTCCAGCGCGTCGGAGACGGTCGTCGTGTCGACGGCGGCACGCAGGAGCGCCGCGTACGCATCGAGCGCCCGCGTCACCTGCCCGTCGGGGCTCGTGCGCGCGCTGTCGCGCAGGATCTGCGCGACCTCGCCGTGACTCAGGTCGGGCTTCAGCGCCTTGATCATCGCCGCCACGCCGGCAACGAACGGCGCCGACGCGCTGGTGCCGGTGAACGTCTGCGGCACCTCGGGTCCGGCCGCTTGCGACGGCGGGAGCGGGATCGGCAAGGCCGGCGGCGGCGGGAAGCTGAAGCTGTTCGGGAACGACATGGCCGGGATGTTGGTCGGCGCGAAGATCTGCACTTGGCCGCCGAAGTTCGAGTACTGGATCTTGTTCAGGCTGTTCGGTGCGAGCGCCCCGACGCAGATGACGTTCTCCTCGGTGCACGGGTGGACGAAGTTCGGGTCGCCGACGAAAAAGCCGTTGTTCGAGGAGCCCGGCGGCGCGGTCGACGGCGGCGGGTCGCCGTTCCCGGCCGACGCGACGAACACGACGCGGCTGCCTGCGGCGACGGCGTCGTCGAAGGGGTTGTCGTCACGGTCGTCGATCCGGCACCACACGTTGCAGCGGCCGCCGAAGCTCATCGACACCACGTCGGCCTGCCAGAGCACCGCGATCCGGAGCGCGATGTTGCGCTGGGCCTTGGTGCCGTTCACGCGCAGCAGGATCGGATCGGCGACCTGCGCGCCCGCGCCGGCGCCGCCGCGTCGGTTGTTGGCGATCCCCATCGCCGACCCCGCCGAGCCGGTGCCGTGCCAGTAGCAGGGATTGCCGGCGCCGCAGTTGTTGGCGTTGGAGCCGGCGGCGATGCCGTCGTTGAAGTCGACGTCGAATTGCGCGGGCACCGCCGGCGGCGCGGGGAAGTCGCTGTCGGCACCGAGGGCGCGGCCCTGCGCGTCGAGCCAAAAACCGCCGTCGATGATCGCGACGCGCGTCCGGCGCGCGATGCCGTGCGCGGCGACGAACTGCCAGGCCGCCTTCACGGTCGAGCGGTTCCCGATGTCGCCGTAGTCGTTGTAGGCGGCGGTGCCGAGCGCGTCGTTGAAGACGGGCGTCGGCATCGGCGTCGCCGCCGACGTCGCGAGCGGCTGCTGGCGCTCCTCGGTGCGGAGCAGCGTACGCGGAAACGCCTGGTCGCCCTGATAGACGAAGTTGCCCGAGACGCGGAACCCCTGCGCGCGCGCGTCCATGAGCCCGGCGAAGGTGCGGCGGCCGTTCTCCGACGAGAACTCGAGCACGCCCGCGAGCCCGGCGGCGGCGGCGTTGGCGTTCACGTTCGCGACGTTCGTGCGTTCGAGGTCGAGGCGGACCAGGTACGACGTCGGGGCGCGCTCCTCCTCGGACAGCGTGATGCCGAAGTCGGCCGGCGGCTGCGGCACCGTGTCGTCGCGGACGACCGTGCCGTCGTAGCGCGCGAGAAACGCTTGCAGCTCGTCCGCGCTCGCCGGCTTCACGATGACCAGGCCTTCGACGAACTCGGTCGCGACGCCGAACGCGTCGCGCGCGATGCCGACGGTCTCGGGCGTGCCGCCGTCCTCGAGGGTCGGCCGCGGCGGCGCGAGTCCCGGATTGACGGCGGCGATGAAGGGTCCCCCCGGGGTGGGCGTCGCCGCCGGTACGGTCGGGGTGGGCGTCGCCGCCGTGCCGGAGCTGCCCGCGGTCACGGTGGCGGCGCCGACCGTAGCCGTCGCGTTCGGGTCGCCTGGAGTCGCGGTGGCTCCCGGCGTCACGAGGGTCGGCAGCGGCGTCGGCTGCGCGCAATAGTCGCTCACGAGCGGCCGGCCGACGAGCCCGAGCAGATAGCTCGCGAGTGGCACCTGCACGCTCAGCAACTGCTCGACCCGGCACTCGTGGAACCGCGCGATGCACGACGCCGCGTCGGCGGCGTCGGCAACGACCGGTACGCCGACGGCGCTGCAGGCCGCCGCCAGCGCGGGCAGCCCGAAGCCGAGCCCCGTCTCGGCGAGCAGCTCGTCGGCCGTGACCCTGCCGCATTTGTCGGCGATGGTCTGGATGAGCTTCGCTTCCTCCTTGCCGATGCCCGCGAACTGCTGATCGCATTTCGCGCGCGCCTTCAGGACGCAGGCGGCGAGCGCCTCCGGCTTCCCCTGCACGCAAGCGGCGATCGGGTCGGTGCACTTCTTCAAGAGCGCCGCCTTCTTGGTGACGAACCCATTGGCGGCCTTGCCGATCGCCTTCGTGCACTTCACGACCTCCTTGGCCGCCACCGGCACGGTGCCGAGGCGCGGCGTCGGCTCGGGCACCGGCACGACCGCGGTGCACGCCGCGCTTGCGAGCGGCCGGTCGACGAGCCCGAGCAGATAGCCGGCCAGCGGCACCTGGACGCTCAGCAGCTGCTCCACCTGGCAGGCGTGGAAGCGGCCGACGCACGCCGCGACGTCGGTGACCTGGGCGAGCGGGTCGACGCCGAGCTCCGCGCAGGTCGCCGCGAGCGCCGGGAGGCCGAAGCCGAGACCGGCGTCGGCGAGCAGGTCGGCCGGCGTGATCCGCGTGCAGGCGCTCGCGAGGGTCCGGCCGAGCTTCGTCTCTTCGGCCGCGATCGTGGCGAAGGCCGCGTCGCACTTGGCCCGCGCCTTTCCCAGACAGGCCGGCACCGCCTCGGCCGATCCCTGCAGACAAGTCGCGACGGCGTCGGTGCACTTCTTCAGCGACGCCGCTTTCTTGCCGACGAATCCGTTCGCCGCCTTGGTGAGCGCCTTGGCGCATGTGACGGCGTCTTTGGCGGCCACGGACGCGAGCCCGGGGCGCGGCGTCGGCGCCGGCGTCTCGGCGGACCCGGGGCGCGGCATCCCGGCGACGACGAGGACCCCGACCGCGAAAATGACGACGAGCCGACGCATGGCGAGTACCCGCATGACGGAAGCGGCGTTCAGGGCATGCGAACGTGGGTGCCGACGGCGATGAACGCGCGTTCAATCGTCGACGCCGCCCGGGGTTGCCGTCAGGCCGGGCGTCGACGCGACGGCAAGCGCGCCGGACGCGCTCCCCGGCGGACCGCGCCCATCACCGGGACGTATGGTAGCTCGACGCCGGCAGCGGCGGCGCGCAGCAGCAACCCGCCCCGGCTCATGTCGCCGCGTCCGACGAAGTCCCGCGGGAAGAGCAGACGCTCCCCGAAGACGCCGTGCAGCGGCTCGACGTACTTGGCGGTGGCGATGCTGCCGAGCAGCACGACGCGGCAGTCCGGGCCCGCGTGTGCCGCAAGCTCACGGGCGCCGCGGAGGAGCGGCGCCACGTAGCGCCGCTCGCCCGCGTCGATCGGGATGGCGGCGAGCGCCCGCAGGCGCGCCGCGTCCACGCGCTCGTCGAGCGTCACCAGGCCTTCGCCCGAGGTGATGACGAGCGCGCCCGGCACGGCGCCGGGCGGCCGTGCGAACGCACGCGCGTAGCGAGCTTTCCCCCGGAAGTAGAGCCCGGAAAGGAACGTGAAGACCTCGCCGAGCTCCGCCCCGGCGCGCGACTGCACCGCGAGTGCCAGCGGAAAGGCGGCGTGTGGCCGCAGCAGGATCGCGGCTCGCCGCCCCCCGAGCGAGGCCGGCGAGAGCAGGAAGATCGTGTGCCGCACACCCGCCATGCGGGTCAGAGTCGCCTGCCGCCCCACGCGGCGCAACGCCGCGGGCCTGAGGAGTGCCCGCTCCCGTTCCGCACGGTCGTTGTAACAACCGACGCGACGCCGGGTGCTCGCGGACTCGCATCCTCGACGAACGGTGAGGGCATGTCTCTTGCTGCCGCAACCACGACACCGCGGCAGCGACCTACGCACAAACCCTTACCGTTCGACGAGGAGAACCCCATGAAAGCCACCGAGCTACTGAAGAAGCAGCATCGCGAAGTGAAGGCGCTCTTCCGCCAGGCCAAGAAGGCCGCGCCGGAAGAGCGGCGCGAGATCCTCGACCAGATCGAGGAGAAGCTCACGCATCACATGCACATCGAGGAGAACGTCTTCTACCCGGCCGTGCGCGAGCTCGAGACCAAGAAGACCGAGGAGATGATCCCGGAGGCCTACGAGGAGCACCACGTGGTGACGCTCGTGCTGGCCGAGTTTCCCGATCTCGATCCCGAGGACGAGCGCTTCGAGGCCAAGATGACGGTGCTCGACGAGCTCATCGAGCACCACGTCGAGGAGGAAGAGAAGGAGATGTTCAAGGCGGCCGAAAAGCTCGGCGTGGATCGTCTCGAAGAGCTCGGCGCCCAGATGGAGGGCATGACGGCCGAGGCCGAGGAGAGCGGGGACGAGGACGACGACGAGGACGAGGACGACGAAGGGGAGGAGGACGAGCGCGAAGCCAGTCCGCAGCGCGCACGTCGCAGTGCCACGCCGCGGGCCTGAATGATCGCCGCACCCTCAACGGTTCGAACGGCTGCCACCTCGACCGAGGCGGCAGCCGTTCAATAGCGACTGAACCAGCCGTCGCCGGGGAGCGGCGTGAACACGTCCTGCAGGATCGCGCGCGGCCCCCCGTTGATCTTGATCACGATCATCATGCTCGACTGATTTGCCGCCGAGAGATCGCCGTAGCTGTCCAGCCAGACGCGGTTGCCGCGGCCGCGGCGCGCGTAGCGGATGCGAAAATAACGGATTCCGTCGCGCTGCGACGGGACCGTCGGGTCGCGGTAGTAGCACGAGCGTCCGTGATCGTCGCAGGCACCGGGCGGGAGTGCGACCTCGTACACCAGGTCGGCGAGCACGAAGCCGGTGTCGGCGTCGTAACCGCAGACGACGAGCGGCTGGCGGTCGGCAATGAACTCCGGCATCTCGCCGCCGGCACAGTTCCAGATCTGCACGCCGAAGCCGTCGTCCGGCGAGAACGGGACGGTCGAGTAGTTGCCGTGGAAGAAGAAGGCATCCGTCGGGGCGTGGCGGCGGATCGTGATCTTCGCCTCGGCGACGCCGACGCCGACCGCGGCCACGAGCACACCGACCAGGAGCGCGAGGCGCAGATGCCGCATCGTGGCCTCAGCGCGGCCGCAGCAGGACGACCGGAATGTCGCGCGGCGTCCCGGCCTGGTAGGCATCGTAGCCCGGCCACTGCTTCGTCATCGCCGGCCAGACGCGCTTCTTGTCCTCGGCCGTGCCGGTGCGCGCGGTGACGGGGATGACGCGGTCCCATACCTGGATCTCCACGTCGGGATGCGCGACCAGATTCTCGTACCACCCGGGGTTCTGCGGGTAGCCGCCCTTGGAGGCCACGAGCGCGTAGTCGTCGCCGTCTCTTCCATAGATGAGGGCGAACTTGCGGACGGCGCCCGTCTTGCGACCCTTGGTGCGAAGGATGAGACAGCTCGTGCCGTTCCAGTCGTGACCGACCTTGCCGCCGGTTTCCTCGTACTGCCGCACGTGCTCGTCGCCGAAGAGGCTGTAATCAGGCTCCGCCATGAGGGCACCCTGCCATGATGCGAGCTTCTAGGCCAACGAATTGCTCGGTGGCGCGCGATGGCCCTCATTCGATATCGCAATGATCCTGCGCCGCTTTGTGCGTTGACACTTCGTATCCAGGCACGGAGAGTCATGCGCTCATGCGCACTTTCCTCCCGCTCCTGGCCATCGCCCTCTCCGTTTTTTCCTTCGCCTCCGATGTCCACGGCGGCTGCAACCTGATCCCCGGCACCGAGAAGACCTACGGCGGCGCGCTCGGCGCGACCAACCGTCCGTACGCCGCGCCGGGTGAACGGCTCGAGCTGCAGGTGCGACCCTGTGACGACTCCCCGGGCTTCCTGCTGAGCGGCGCCGATCACGTGGTGACGCTCGCGTTCACGCCCCTCGCGGGGGGACCGAAGCGCATCGTCGCCCTCGCCGCCAACTGCGGCGGCGTCGATCTCTCGGCGTGCAGCGGCGCACCGGGCGTCGTGTCGGCGACCTGCGTGACCGCGACGCCCGCGACGCTCACGACCCGCGTCGATCCCGACCGCGGCGATCGCCGGCTGGTCTTCGCGTTTCCCGACACCGACGCGCTCCTCGCCCCGGACGGCGACGACGTGACGCTCGCCGGTCCGGTCGCGATCGGGGTGACCGCCGCGGGCACGCCGCCGGCCTGCGGCCTCGCCGCCGCCGCGTGCGCGGCGCAAACCGGCCTCCTCGCCTGCGTCGACGCGCTCCACGCCAACGACGGCGCCTGCGGGACGGCGGTCACGAACGCCACCTTCCCTTCGTTCACCGCGTTGCCGCCGCCGAACGACTTCCAGGCCGACTGCTTCACCCGGAGCCCGCCGTGCACGGCGACGGCGACGGCCGTCCGCGGCACGCTGGACGCCGACGGCAACGCGCTCTTTCCGATGAGCTGGGCCGGCGTGCTGGCCGCCAACGTCGACGTGCCGGTGCCGCGCCTGATGCGGACGCGGCTCGCGTCGCCGCTGCCGTTCCAGATTCCCGATCAGGTGTTCCTCGGCTCCTTCACGCCGGAGGGCGGCCTGCTGCCGCCGATCCTCGAGCCCCAGCTCGATCCGACCGTCCTGGCGGCGAACGTCTTCACGATGTTCGGCTCGGTCGACGCGCCCTACACGACGATCCGGGTGGCGCGGCGCCACGGCACCTGCGTCGGCGGCGACGTCGCGGGCGCGCGCTGCGCGACCGACGTCGACTGCAAGGGCGGCACCTGCGGGACGTCGTGCGTCGAGGCCCCTGGCACGCCCTGCACGACCGACGGCGATTGCCCGAGCGGTGCGTGCGGCGCGCTCTTCGACCTGACCGCGCTCACCGCGGGCGGCGCCGCGATGGTGCTACCGCGCGCCACGCCGCAGTTCTGTCAGCTCCCGCCGCACGCGATCTGCGACGACCCGGGCGACTGCCCCGGACCCGGTGACGCCTGCGTCACCTATGCGATGGAGGCCGAGTTGCTGGTGCCGCTCGACGGCCTCGCCGCCAGCGACACCACACGCACCTTCACCGTCAGCGAGGCGATCGACGGCGTCGACCGCAACGGCGACGGCGACCTGAACGACTCCGTCATGACGCTCCGCGATCGCGAGACCGGCACGACCGACCCACTCGGGGCGACCGCCGGCTGTGGCCTCCTCGGCACCCCGGAAGGGCGCGCCGCGCTGCGGGTCACGATCGCGCCGTTCACCTTCCCCGCCGTCGCGGTCGAGAACGACGTGGTGGCGTTCCTCGAATCCGAGGCGGGCCAGGGCCTCTGCGACCAGAACGGCGACGCCGACGTCTCCGACGGCCTGCTCCGCATCTTCCGCCGCGGCATCGGGGAGACGGCGATCGGGTCGACGACGACGGTCGACACGGCCCCGGTGATCGACGGCGCCCCGCTCGCGGTCTCCGGCGGGCGCGTCTACGTGCGCGGGTCGGAGCCGAATCGCGCCGCGCACGACACCGAGCTTGCGAGCCGGCACGACACCGCCCCGCACGACGCGGTCGGCGGCGAGCCGTTCGGGATCTCCGGCGACGGCCGCTACGTCGTCTTCGCGACGCGCGCGACGACGATCCTGCCGGCCGGCCAGGACACCAACGGGGTCGCCTACGACCTCTACCGCTACGACCGCGTGACGAAGACCAACGTACTGGTCAGCGTGGCGGACGGTGGCGGCAGTCCGGATAACGACTCGTACGTCGCGTCGTTCGCGCGGAACGGCCGCTACGTCGCGTTCGAGAGCAAAGCGTCGAACCTCGTCCCGGGCGGCGACGGGAACTTCCAGAACGACGTCTACGTACGCGACCTCGTCGCCGGCACGAACGAGCGCGTGAGCATCGCCGACGGCGGCGGCGATCCGACTGGCGCATCGGATGGTCCGGCGGTCTCCGACGACGGCCGCTACGTGGCGTACGTCACGTCTGCGAAGAACATCCTGCCGCCGGGCGGCCAGACCGACGGCGACGCCGACATCATCGTGCACGACCGTTGCGTTTCCGACGGCACGCCGGTCGTGCCGTGCACGCCGACGACCAAGCTGATCGGGCACACGCCGGGCACGAGCCCGACCACGAACGGCAACGTCGCGATCAGCGGCAACGGCGAGTGGGTCGCCTGGGTCGAGCCGTTCTCGAGCACGTGGGTGCACAACCACGTGACCGGGGAGACCGAGGCAGTGAGCGTGAACTACTTGACCGGCGCCCCGGAGGACCAGTCCATCTTCATCGGCGGCGTCTCGTTCGACGGCCGCTTCGTGCTTTTCAGCAACACCTCGGCGAACCTCCTCGCGCCCGGGAAGGACACGAACGGCGGCAGCGACTCCTTCGTGCGCGATCGCCTTCTCGGCGTGACCGACCGCGTGAGCGTCGCGAGCGATGGCACGCAGCCGAGCGGTCTCTACGCCGAGCCTCCGGGCAATCAATCGCTATCATCCGACGGACGATACGCGATGTTCTTCGTGAGCCCGGCCGGCCCCTTCGCGCCCGAGGTGACGCCCGGCGAAGGCGGGCTCTTCGTTCGCGATCGCACCACTGGCGTGACCGAGCACGTCAACGTCGCCGCCGACGGCACGCCGGGCGACGCCTACGGCAGCCTCTGTTGCTCGGCGCTCTCCGCAAACGGCCGGACCGCGGCCTTCATGACCCAGGCCCATAACCTCTCGACGGCGACGACGGACGCGAACGGCATCGTGTTCGACGCGTATGTCCGCGGGCTCGACCTCGCCGATCCGAACGGCGCCGACGCGCTCTTCCCCGACGGCGTCCTCGACAACGACGTGCTCCAGGTCGTCGACGCTACGACCGGCGCAGTCACGACCCACTGCCCGGCCACCGAGATTTCGGTCGCGGGTGGCACCGCCGTCTATCTCCGCCCCGAGTCCACGAGCGGCACCGGCTCCTGCCCCGCGGGCTCGTTGAACGGCGACGGCGACCCGGATGACGACGTCGTCCACCTCGTCGTCGGCGCCGGCGCGTCGCAGAACCTGGGTCTCGCGGCGACGACGGTGCGCTCCTCGGCGGCCGCCGTCGCGGCGCTCGCCTCCGAGTCGGCGCAAAACGGGCTCGATCGGAACGGCGACATGGACCCGGACGACGACGTGCTCGCGGTCTATCCGCTACCGGCCGGGCCGTGGACGAACGTCTTCCGCGCCGCCGACGCGCTCGCGATCGTCGGCGACCGCGTCGCGTTCCTCGTGCCGGAGGCCGATCAGAACGACACGACGCTGAACGGCGACCCCGACCCGGGCGACCGGGTCGCGCACCTCTACGACGTCGGCGCGGCAACGCTGCACAACATCGGCGTCGCCGCGGAGGACGTCGTGCTCGGGGAGGCGGCCGGCACGGTCTGCGGCACCCGCCAGCTCCTGGCGATCCGAACGCCCGAGGCCGCGGAGGGCAACGTCGACGCGAACGGCGACGGCGACGCCGACGACGACGTGCTGCACGTCTACGACGCCGAGACCGACACGCTGGTCGAAACCGGCCAGGCGGTGACGCCATGCCGCATCGAAGCCTGCGATCCGCGGACGCCCTATCGCGTCGCCGGCGGCAAGGTCCGCTTCCTCACCTTCGAGACCGAGCAGGACGAAGACCTCGACGGCAACGGCACCATCGGCGGCCTCGTGCTGCAGAGCTTCGACGTCTGCACCGGCATCAGCACCGTGATCGGCAAGGTCGATCCCGAGTCCCCGAGCGACCCGCTCGACGTCGTCGACGACGGCACGGTGTACGGGACGACCGCCGGACGCTGCGCCGTACTTCCCGCCGCCGTTTGCGACGAGCAAGCCGACTGTGCCGTCGGCACGTTCTGCAACGCGTTGAGCGCGCGCTGCACGGTGGCCGTGCCGGCGACCTGCGCGACCGACACCGACTGCCCGCCGGCGACGGAATGTCTCGCCGAGCGCGTGACCATCGGCGTCCCGACGAGCGACCGCGACGACGATGGCGTGCCCGACGAGATCGACAACTGCCCAGAGCTCCCGAATCCGGCGCAAGCCGACGGCGACGGCGACCGCATCGGCGACGCCTGCGACGCGCTGGCGTCCGGCGCCGCGACCGCCTGCGCACCGCAGCCGCTCGCCGGCTGCCGTGTGCCGCGCAGCGCTCTCACGTCGACGCTGCAGCTGAAGAACAAGACGCCGGACAAGAGCGACGGCTTGGTCTGGAAGTGGACCAAGGGTGCCGCCACGCCCCCGGCCGACTTCGGCGACCCGCTCACCACCGACGGTTACGCGCTCTGCCTCTACGCGGACACGGCGGCAACGCCGACGCTGGTGAGCGAGCTGCTCGCGCCCCCCGGCGGCGCCTGCAAGAACGGCAAGCCGTGCTGGAAGGCGCTCGGCAAGCCGCCCGGCGCGAGCGGCTTCAAGTACAACGACGCCGACCTCACGCCGCACGGCCTGCAGACGATCGTCGCCAAGCCCGGCATCGACGAGAAGGCGCAGGTCACCGTGAAGGGCAAGGGCGCGCGTCTCCGACTCCCGGCGATGCCGATCACCGCCTTCCCGCTCAAAGTGCAGCTCCAGGGCGCCGACGCGTGCTTCGAGGTGCACTACGAAGCGACCGACGCGAAGGTGAACCGCGGCGATCTCGTGAAGCTCCAGGGCCCGCATCCCGCGGGCGGCGGGAGCTGTCAGGTCGACGAGGACTGCGCGCGGCCCGTCGACACGTCGGCCTGCGGCCCCAACGCGACCTGCACCGAGACCGGCCTGTGCATCGACCCGGACCAGGCCTCGGGTCCCTGCAATCCCGACAACCCGGCCGGACCGCCCTTCCCCGGAGGCTGCTCCGTCGACTTCCATTGCGCCAATACCGGCGGCTGCGGCGCGAATGCGGTCTGCGGTCCCGCCTCGTATTGCGGCGACGCCGACGCGGGATCGATCTCGCAGCCGTGCGCCACGGATGCCGATTGCCCGGGCAGCCTCACGACCGGCGAGCAGATGGTGTGCGTCGACGGCGCGACCTGCGTCGAGCTCTGCGGCACCACCGACCGCTGCCCCATCCCGACCGTGATTCCCGCGGCCGGCGGCGTCTTCATGGGCACCACCATCGGCGGCACGTCCGTGCTGACTACCTGCTTCAACTTCCCGTCCCGGGAGCGCACGTTCCAGTGGACGCCCACGACGACCGGCGTCGCCACCATCGAGACCTGCGGCTCGACCTTCGACACCACCCTTGCGATCCGGACCGGCGACTGCACGACCGCGGAGCTCACCTGCAGCGACGACACCTGCGGCTCGAGCTCGAGCATCACCCCGAACGTCGTGGCGGGGACGACTTACACGATCGTCGTCGACGGCTTCAGCGGCTCCTCGGCCGGCGACTTCACGCTCACGGTGACACCGGCGCCCTGAGGGCGATGCCGTGTTTTTCAAGCGTGGTGGATCGGGAGCGTGAAGCAGAACGTGCTCCCTCCGCCGGTCCTGCTTTCGGCCCAGATCCGACCGCCATGTCCTTGCACGATGCATTTTGCGATGTAGAGGCCGAGTCCCACGCCGCGTCGGTCGCTCGCGTGCACTTGACGGAATCGCTCGAACACCGCCTCCAGGTCGTCGGTGGGAATGCCCACGCCGGTGTCGCTGACCGCGAAGCGGACCTCGTTTTCGATGCCCTCGACGCGGACGAGCACGGCCCCACCTGCCGGCGTGAACTTCATGGCGTTACCGAGGAGATTGATCAGCACCTGAAGAATCCGCGCGTGATCGAATGCCGCCACCGACGCTGGCGACACGAGCTCCTCGGCGAGTGAGATTCCGCTCGCCGACGCTTGCGCCCGAAACGAGTCCACAGCCTCCGTTGCGACGCGTGCAGGGTCACCGACTTCGAGCGTCACGGCAAGGCGACCAGCTTCGATGCTCGCGACATCGACCAGGTCGCCGATGAGGCGATTCATCCGGGCAACCGAGCGCTGAATTCGCTGGACGGCGCTACGAACCGGCTCGGCGGGATTCGCCGGCGACACTTCTTGCCCGATGAGCGCCGCGGAGTAGCCCACGACATTCAACATATTCCGTAGGTCGTGGCTGACGATGCCGAGAAAATCGTCCCGGGTAGCCAGCGCCTCGTCGGCGCGCGCCCGTTCCGCCAGCAGGTCCTTGTCGGTCTCGGTGCGTTCGGCCAAAAGCAGGGACGCGTGCTCCGCACGTTCCGCATGAAGCGTGTCGTCGGCGTCGGCGCGCTCCTCCCGGAGGATCCGGTCTTCGCGGACTCTCTCCCTCACCACATTCCCGGGTTCTGCGCTGCGCGAGCCGCTTTCCGCCCGCCGGTCCGTCTTCGTACGAGCGGCCGCCAGGACTTCGTCGGCGCGCGCCCGCGCCTTGCTGATGACGATGTCGGCAGTCTCGTCGAGGACCGTCAGCTCCGCCTGGAGAGCATGGTCCGCCCGCTCCCGTTCGACGCGCAGACTTTCGTCGGTCTGTTCGCGCTCCGAGTTCGGTGGCTTTTCGTCGGGCGGCACGACGGCGAGGATACCACCGATGGTCATCGTGGTCCCTGGATTCGCGGACCAGCATTTGTCCGAAACGTGAATTCCGAGAGCGTAGAACTACGCGGACACGCATCGCTCCGATCTTGCAGAAGGACACCTGCTGGCCCCTTGACCGCGTGCGGGTGGGCGGGAACACTCCAAGGCGTGATTGCCCCGACGTTGCATGAGTTCCTCACTGCAAACCGCGAAGAGATCATCGCCCGGACGAGAGCGAAGGTCGCCAGCAGACCGGCTCCGCGCGCGACGCCCGATGAGCTGGAGAACGGAATTCCGCTTTTCTTGACGCAGCTGGTGGGGATGCTTCAGACCCCCGCCACCGAGGCGGGCCACGCAGCGATCGGCAAGAGCGCCACGCGCCACGGTGACGAGCTGCAACGGAGGGGCTTCACCGTGGGGCAGGTCGTCCACGACTACGGGGGGCTGTGCCAAGCGATCACCGAGCTTGCCGTCGCAAGCGGCACGTCGATCAAGAGCAATGAGTTCAAGATCCTGAACGGTTGTCTGGACGATGCCGTGGCCTTCGCCGTGACCGAGTTCGGGCGCCAGCGTGAGCAGTCCATTTCCGATGAGGGCGTCGAACACCTCGGTGTTCTTGCCCACGAGATGCGAAACGCGCTCAACACCGCGACGCTCGCATTCGGCGCGCTGCAATCGGGACTCGTCGGAACGAGCGGGAGCACCAGTGCCGTAGTCTTTCGCAGCCTGGCCCGCATGCGGGATCTCCTCGATCGCTCCCTTGCAGAGGTCCGCTTGAAAGCCGGGATTCACGAACCGACGCACCTGTCGGTGGCGGCGCTCATCGAAGAGGTGGCGATCGCCGCCGCAATGGACGCCGCGCATCGCAACCTGCAACTGACAGTCGACCCCGTCCCGGACGGCGTGACGATCCACGCCGACGCACATATCCTCGTGTCAGCGTTGTCGAACCTGCTGCAGAACGCGTTCAAGTTCACGCGCCCCACTGGTCACGTGTCGCTGACAACCCGCGCGACCGTCGATCGCGTGTACATCGCCATCGAAGATGAATGCGGCGGCCTCCCGGCCGGAACGATCGAGGATCTGTTTCGCATGTTCGAGCAACGAGGCGCCGATCGGACCGGGCTCGGCCTGGGGCTCGCGATCAGCCGCCAAGGCGTCGAGGAAAGCGGCGGTGTAATTCACGTCCGCGACCTTCCTGGCAAGGGATGCGTCTTCACCGTCGATCTGCCGCGGCAAAGTCCTAGGCTTTCCAACGGTCCTCGTTAGCGGAACGCCCGGGCCGCTACTTCTTCTGCGCCTTGTACTGCTCCCCGTCGTCCTTGCCGATCTTGTTCATCGTCGCGCCGACGCAGAGGCCGCCGGTGGTGACGAGCTGGATCGTCGGGGCGGTGTTGCCGGTGAGCGCGTCGACGAGGCCGGTCGGGAGGCTGGTCAGCCCCTTGGCGTCGTCGTTCCTGCCCTGGGCGCTTGCCTTGCCCTTGCTGGCGGCGCCGCCGGCGAAGCTCATCTTGACGATGCCGTCGGCGGACGCGGCCTTGTCCTGATAGGCGAAGCCCTGCTTGCCGCTGAGCTTCCAGCACGGCTTCGTCCCGCAGGTCTGCGTCCCGCGGTCGACGATGTGCTCGCCGACGAGCGCGCCGCCGTCGTTGAAGACGCAGAGCACCGCGATCGCGCTGCCGCCGACCGGGTCGCCGAAGCTCGCTCGGGTCGTGGACACGGCGATCTTCTTCCACTGCAACTGCAGCTTCTCCTTGCCCGCCTTCTTCTCGTTCACCTGGATCTGGGCTTGCGCGGCGTCGACGCACGCCGGGTTCGGCAGGAGGCCGCAGAGCGACACGCAGGCGCCACCGGCCAACTGCCGAGTCGGAGGGCAGCTCGCGCATTGCATCGAACCAGGCCCGGTGCAGGTGACGCACGACGGGTCGCACGTCGTGCAGGCGGTGTCCGTGGCGGCGCTGCAGACCGCGCTCTCGAAGGAGCCCGCGGTGCAGGTCGCGCAGGTGTCGCAGGTGGTCTTGCCGGTCTCGTCCTGGAACGTTCCCGCGCTGCAGGCGGAGCAGCCGGTGGCTCCCGATGCCGCGCTCGCGGTTCCGACCGGGCAGTCGGTACAGGTCGTCACGGCGGTGATCGCGCTGAACCTGCCGGGTGCGCAGGGCGTGCAGGTGCTCGCGCCGGTGGTCGCGCTGAAGGTTCCGGCGTCACACGGCACGCACGCGGTCGCGCCGAGATCCGGATTGGCGGTGCCGGGACCGCAATCCTGACACGTCGACGCGGCGGAGGCGTCTTGGAACCTGCCCGGCGCGCAGCTCGCGCACGACGTGTGTCCCGGCGCATCCGCGAACGTGCCGGGGTTGCAGTCGGAGCACAGCGTCGCGCCGAACGACCCGATGAACTTCCCCGGATCGCATGGCGTGCACGCCGCGGCGCCGACGTTCGGGTTGGCCGAACCCGGGTTGCAGTCGGTGCACGTGGTCTGGCCGGCCAACGACTGGAACCGGCCGGCGTCGCAGCTCGCGCACGTGGTTTGTCCCCCGATCGACGTGAACGATCCCGGGTCGCATTGGACACACGTCGTCGCGGCGGAGGTGGGCCCGTAGGTGCCGGTGCCGCAGCTCGCGCAGGTGGTGCGCCCCGGCAGCGAGCTGAACGAGCCCGGGAGACAATTGGCGCAGGTCGTCGCACCGGTAATGTTGCCGAAGCTCCCGGGCGAGCACTCCACGCACGTGGTCTGACCACCCACCGACTGAAAGCGCCCCGGGGTACAGGGATCGCACGGGATGAGGCCGTTCGCGCTCGAGCTGCCCGGATCGCAGGGCTGGGCCGCGGCGAACGTCACGGAGAAGCAGAGAAAAGCAAGCGTGATCCCCCAGCCGCCGCGCCGCCACCCTCGATGCGTCATCCGATCACGGTAACACGCGCTCCGGGCCCTCCTCTAGGCGCAAACCGCCCGGGGCACATGGACAGCCGCATCGCAATTCCGTATGTCCGCGGCCATTCCGATGAGAGCCGGGCGATGGCTGCGCGACGGATGGGTGCTCGCAGCCGGTGTGTTCCTCCTGGCCGCGAGCTTCGTGTCGTTCTTCAACTGGGACCGGCTCCACGTCGACGCCACCGCCTACTGGAAGGCAGGCACGCACCTCCGGACCGGCGCGGCCCTCTATGCCGCCGCACCCGTGGCGGCGCTCGACAAGGCCTATCTCTATCCGCCTGCGTTCGCCGCCGTCTTCGCCCCGTTGACCGCGTTGCCGCCGCTCTGGGGCTGGGCGGTGTGGATGGCGTCGCTGGTGCTGTGCGCGATCGGGCTCGCGGGCGTGTGCGCCGCGCTCGCGGGACTCGACGCGGTCGACGACGAGGGACGTCGGACGGCGCTGGCCGTGGCGCTCGCCGCCGGCATCGCGCCCGTCCTCGACAACGTCGGCGAGGGCCAGGTGAACCTCCTGGTCGCGCTGCTGGCCGCCGTCGCCGTCCGCGAGGCGGAGCGCGGCCGCGACGTCCCGGCCGCGTTCGCGCTCGCGGCCGCGGTGCACGTGAAGCTGGTGCCGATCGTGCTCGTCGGGGCGTTCGTGATCTGGCGGCGCACCCGGCTCCTCCTCTGGCTCGCGGCGGCGCTCGTGGTGCTCGCGTGCCTGCCGCTCGCGTGGCGTGTCGCGACGCTTGGGCCCCAGGCCGGCGGGACGGCGTTCGTCGCCGACTATGCCGACTTTGCGCGCACGATCCTCTGGCCCGGGGCGAGCGCGTATCGCGTCGCGGGCGTCGAGCAGCTCTTCGCGCCGAACTTCTCGTTGCGCGCGACACTGTCGCGCCTCTTCGTGGACGGCGTGGTGCTCTCGCCGTTTCCCGCCGACGCCGCACGCCGAGGACCGTTGCTGACGACGCTGCCGGGCCCGTTCGTCCAGACGCTCGCGTCCGGGCTCGGCTTCGCGGCGCTCGGCGCGGCGCTCCGGGCATGCTGGCGGAGCCGCGACGACCGTGCGCGCCGCATCGCTGCCGCCGGGCTCGCGCTCGGCGCGGGCGGCCTCGCGGGTCCGTCGTTCTGGCCGCACCACTTCGTGATCCTCGCCATCGCCGGCGCCGGGCTCTGGCGCGGCCTCGCGCCGCGTCCCCGCCGCACGCGCGCCATCGCCTGGGCGGCCGCGACCGCACCGTTGGTCGCGACCCTCACCTTGCCGATGCTCGTCGCCACGCTCATGGGCGCGGAAGGCACGGTCTACCGCGCCATCCGCGAATGGGGCCTCCCGACGCTCGCCGCCGTCGGCTTCCTCGCCGTCACGCTGGTCGCGACGACGAGGAAGCGGTGAGCGGCGCCCGGATCCACTCCGGGCGCCGAGGGCCCGAGATCAGTTGCTCTTGGCTTTGAACTGCAACCCGTCGTTCTTGATGATGCGATCCGGGAGGACGTCGTCGTTGAAGATCGCTTCCCAACAGGTGCCGAGCGCGTCGGCGCGGCGCACCTGGACGCGCACCGGCAGGTCGAGCGTGCTCAGCACCGGCGGATGGAGATTGATGCTCTTGCCTTTGAACTTGAGGCTCCCCTTGCCGGTGATGCTCGACGAGAGCTGCGCCTGCTCGAGTCCGTCGGGCGTCCGCAGCTTGTCCTTGTAGGCGAACTTCTTGATCAGCGAGCCGGTCGCGGCCTTCGGGCTCTTGCTCCAGCAGGCGGCGCCTTTGTCACACGTGCCGCCGCGCGGCGCGGCGAGGTTCATCAGCGGCTGCGGCAGCGCCGAGTCGTCGTAGACGCAGATCAGGTAGTCGGAGGTCCCGGCGAGCGGGTCGCCGAGGTCGGCGATCGGAATGCTGCTGTTCGTCCACTTGAATTGCACCTGGTCGGCGGTGTCGAGCTTGGCGGGATCGTTCTTGATCGTGATCGAGGCCAGCTCGGGGCCGGTCGTGACGCAGCCGACCGCCGGCGTCGGCTCGCAGGTCTCGAGCTTGCACAGGCTGGAGCAGCCGTCGCCACTGTCGAGGTCGTCGTCGTCGCATTGCTCGTCGCTGCCGCGGTTGCCGTCGCCGCAGGTGTCGATCGCGAAGACGCTCAGCACTCCGTCGATTCCGCCCAGCCCGCGGAGCGACGACACGTAGAGGTGGGCACCGGTCGCGTCGATCGTGACGCCGCGGGGGCCGGCGAGTCCGTGCGCCAGCGTCTTCTTGTCGATGAACGACTCGAGGATGAGAAGCTTGCCGGTGGTGGTGTCGCGGCGGAAGACGACGAGCGCGTTCTCGTCGCGGCCGGTCACGTAGACGTAGCGGCCGTCGGGATTGATCGCGACGCCGTACGCGCCCAACAAGCCGTTGGTGGCGCTGCTGTCGCGGTGGGTCTCGACGAACGTGATCTCTCCCCAGGTGGGCGACATGGGGTCGGTGTCGCGACTGAACACCTGCATGGCATTGCTGAGCGGGCTCGCGACGTAGATGTGGCTCCCCGGTGCCGAGCTGACCACGAGCGCGGTCGGGTTCAGCATCGCCTCGACGCCGTTGGCGTTGTGTTTCTCGTACTCGAGAAACGTGAGGAGGCCGGTCCCGGGATTGCGCTGGAAGACCGAGATCGCGCCCGAGCCCGCATCGTGCGCCGCCACGTAGAGGAAGAGGCCGTCGGGAGAGAACGCCATCGCCTGCGGGAAATCGAGTCCGCAGGGCCCCGCGGGCAGCGCGCAGCTCCCGGGCGACTGCTCGATCACGCCGACGTAGTCGAGCTGCCCGAGGTCGGCAGGGACCACCGGCGCGAGGTCGCGGGCGAAGATGACGATCGAATCGTCGAGCCGGGACGTGACGTACACGTGCGCGTTGTCGGGGCTCACCGCGACGGCCGTCGGCGCGCGCATGCTCGCGGGTACGGCGCCGACGTTGTGACGCTCGCTTTCGAGATAGGTGAGCGTGCCGTCGCCGCCGTTGCGCGCGAACGTGACGACGGCGTCGGAGAACTCCCCCGAGACGTAGACGTTGGCGCCGTCGGGGCTGACGGCCAGTCCGCTCGCGCGCTCGATGTCGTCGACGCCCGCCGTGCCGTCGACGTAAGACGCTTTGAAGTCGAGCTCGCCGCTGATCGCGTCGCGGTCGTAGACCCACAAGGTGGAGGGCGAGTTGTTCTCGTCGGACACGGCGTACACGTGCGTGCCCGTCGTGGTGACGACCGACATGACGGGCTGCGAGGTCGGCTCTTGTTCGACGGGGGTGAGACCGCCACCGTGTGAGGTGGAAGCGTGAAGGAGGACGATCACCGACGAAGCAGTGCGGACGAAGGCGCGGAGGCGCATGACCAAGCTCCTTGTGGTCAGGCTCGCGCCAGAGGGCGACGCGAGGCGTGGGGGGACGGCACTGCGAGACGACGTGATGATCGCGGCGCATCCGCCACCGGGTCAACGAGAATCGCCCCGCGGACCGCACATTCGCTGCGCCAATCCGGCACAGCGCCCTGCCCTTGGGTGCTACACCTCGTCGAGCCGGCGCGCGCCGATCAGCAGCGTGACCCCGACGACGATCTCGACCGTGATGAAGAACGCGGCGAAGTCGGCACCCTGGAACGCCCACGCGAGCGTGCGCGTCACCGCCGCGCCGCCGATCAACGCGGCGGGCACATAGAGCAGCGGCGAGCGACCGTCGCGGCTCCCGAGCAGCATGGTCACGCCGGCAACCAAGAAGAAGGCGGCCAGATCGCCGACCTGGGTGCTGCGCGCGAGGCCGTCGAGGAGCGGCATCCCGAGGCTCGCGGCGACGCGCGCCGGGTCGACCAGCCACGCCACGCCCTGCAGCGTGAAGAACGCGCCGAGAAGCACGATCGCGAGACGGAGCCTGGCATGCATCGAGCCGGCACCGTGACAGCGTCGCCGTGACTCCGCAAGCGCCCCGGGGGATCGTGGGTCCGCGCGCGTCCTGGGCCGGTAGGCGCGGACGCCGCAGCGAACCGGTCCACCACCGTCCGTCGACTCGACAACGCCGTGTCGCTATGGTCCGCGGCCATGCGTGACCCAGCCAGCTTCGGACCCACCACGACGACCGAGCACGTGCTCGACGGCCTCGATCTCGGCGGGCGGATCGCCCTCGTGACCGGGGGCTCGAGCGGCCTCGGGCGCGAGACGGCGCGTGCCCTGGCCGCCCACGGTGCCGAGGTGATCCTGACGGCTCGCGACGTCCCCAAGGGCGAGACGGTCGCGGCCGACATCCGGGCGACGACCGGCAACCAACGCGTGTCGGTCCAGGAGCTCGAGCTCGGCTCGCTCGCCAGCATCCGCGCCTTCGCGGAGCGGGTCCTCGCCCGCCAACCGCGGATCGATCTCCTGATCGACAACGCCGGCGTCATGGCCTGCCCGTTCGCCAAGACGACCGACGGCTTCGAGCTGCAATTCGGCTCGAATCACCTCGGGCACTTCCTCGCGACGTGCCTGCTGGTCCCGGCGCTGCTGCGCGGCAACGCGCCGCGCATCGTGTCGCTGAGCTCGCGCGGCCATCACATTGCGCCGGTCGATTTCGACGACCTCCACTTCGAGCGCCGGCCCTATGACAAGTGGCAGTCCTACGGGCAGGCCAAGACCGCCAACGTGCTCTTCGCGGTCGGCCTCGAGCGCCGGCTCGGCCCGCGCGGCGTGCATGCGTACGCCGTGCACCCGGGCGCGATCGTGACCGAGCTCGGCCGCCATTTGCAGGTCGAGGACCTCCAGTATCTCCAGACCCGCAGCCGCGGCATGCAGTTCAAGACGGTCGAGCAGGGCGCGGCGACCTCGGTCTTCGCCGCGACCGCCCCCGAGCTCGAAGGACGCGGCGGCCTCTACCTCGAGGACTGCCACGTCGCGGCGGTCGACGACGCCCCCGACGCCCCCGAAGGCGTCAAATCCTACGCGCTCGACTCGGCCAACGCGGAGCGGCTCTGGCAGATCTCCGAGCGACTCGTCGGATCGACCTTCGCCTGACGGCGCCGACCGCGCCGATTCAGCAGGGCAAGTGCAGCGCGACCGTGGTGCCTTTGCCCGGGGCCGTGTCCACCTGGATGAACCCGCCCGCGCGCTCGACCAGGGCGTGCACGATGGCAAGGCCGAGGCCCGTGCCTTCCTTCTGCTTGGTGGTGAAGTAGGGCTCGAAGATGCGGGGGCGGGTGGCGTCGTCGATGCCCGAGCCGTCGTCGCGGACGCGCAGCACCGCGTAGCGTCCGTCGGCGCCGTCGACGATGGCGGTGCCCACGTGCACCGTGCAGCCTTCGCCCGTCGCGTCGAGCGCGTTCCCGACCAGGTTGATCAGCACCTGATCGAGATGGGTCGGCTCGAGCCGTACCCGCGCGTCGGGGGCGCCGAGCTCGAGCTCGATGCGTTGACCGCCCCGCGGCATGGCCTGCAGGAAATCCGCCGCGGCGGTCACGCTCTGGTCGAGCGCGATGGTCGTTCCGGAGGTGTCGCCGTTCCGACCGAGCTCGGCGAGCTGGCGCGTGAGCTCGCGGCTGCGGTGGATGGTGTCGATCACCGCCGACGCATGCGTGGCCGCCGACGCCGGGAGATCGGGAACCGCCAGGATCTCCTGGGCGTGCGAGAGCACGATCGTGAGCAGGTGCCCGAAGTCGTGCCCGACCGCCGCCGCCACCCGGCCGAGCGCCACCATGCGGCGCTCCTCGCTCACGCGGTGGGCGGGCTCCTCGAGGGCGCGCCGGGCCTCGATGTGCGCCGCTTGCTCCATCGCCAGAGCGACGAGATCCGCGACGGAGGCGACGAAGCCGGTCTCGGTCGGCGTCCACGTGCGCGGCGGACCGACGTGCTCGTGACAGACCACGCCCACCACCTCGTCGTGCTGGACGAGGGGCGCATCCAGGATCGACGTGACCTTGTTCGGCACGAGATATTTCTCGTCGGGCTCGCTCGTCAGCGGGTGGGTGCGGGCGTCGTCGGCGACGATCGCGCGGTAGTCGTGCAGCGCGGCGAAATAGGTGGGAAAGTCGGCCTCGGCGATGACGTCGCCCGCACGGTAGACGTCACGCGACCGCCAGTACTGACAGGCGCAGCGGAGCAGCTTCTGGTCCTTGTCGAAGAGCCAGATCCCGACCCGTTCGACCGCGAGTGTGCGCGCGATCAGCTTCGTCGCCTGCTGGAACATCCGTTCGAGCGAGCGCTGCTCGTCGACCTCGAGACGCGCCAGGTTCTGGAGCGCGTCCTCGTACGCCGCCACCGGGTGTTTCGCGAAGCGATGCAGCGCTGGAGCCCCCACGTCCGGGCTCTGACACACGGCGTGCAGCAAGGTCAAGGAAGATCGCCGCGCGGAGAATTGTAAATTCGTGGTACCGCGAGAACGGATTCTTGAAAAATTCCGTCGGTGATGACGCGGAACCCGCGTCCCCCGGCGGATGCGCGTTGGTGCGGCTCTTGCTCACCTCCTCGCGCAAGCGCGTCGTGCCCCCCGGGACGGCGCCACAACCAAAGAGGAGCGCACATGGCCACCAAGACGTCAGGAAAGAAGCGCAGCACCACCGCCAAGAAGTCCACTGCCGGCAAGCCCCGAAGCGCCAAGCGGGTGACGAGCACCGTCACCAGGACCGCCAAGCGCACGGCGAGCTCACCGATCGGAAAAGCCGCCGCCAAGGTGCTCGCGGGCGCCGCCGCGGGTGCGGTCCGGGCCATCATCCCGCAGCTCGAGGAGGCGGCTGGCTCGCAAGAGAAGGCGGCCGGGAGCAAGCCGCAGGGCAAATCGCCGCGGTGACCACCCGCAACGCCGACCTCCCCCCGCACCCGCGCGAGGCCGTCCCGGTCGGCACAGGGGAAGAGCTGCCGGAGCTCGTCGCGCAGCTCGGCAACGACCTGCTGCGCTTGATCGACGGCAAGCTCGGCCTCCTGAAGCTCGACCTCGAGGACGCGGCGCGCGGTTACCTTCGCCATCTGGTGCTCGCGGCGACGGCGGCGCTCGTGATGGCCGGCGGCCTGATCCTGGGCGCCGCGGGGCTGGCCTTCGCGCTCGCTTCTTTCCTGCCGGGCGGGCTCGACCCGCTCCACGCACGGGCGATCGCGTTCGGGACGATCGGGGGGGCTGCCGGGGTCGGCGGGTGGATCGTCTTCCGCCACGCGATCGGCTTGATCGCGACGGCAGCACGCGATGTCTGAGATGCCGGCCCGCACGGATACGCCCATCACCGGTGCGACCCCACCGGCGGCCGGCACGCGCGAGGAGCTCGAGGCGCGGGTCGACGAGGCCCGGCAGTCGATCACGGAGACCGTCGAGCAGATCAAGACCACGGTCGACGACCGGGTCGACGCCGTCGCCGACACCGTCACCGGTCTCGTGTCGATGACCGAGCAGTTCCAGCGCGAGCCGGTGGCCTGGAGCCTCGGCGCCCTCTCGGCGGGATTCGCCATGGGCTACAGCCTCGGCCGCGCTCACCACGCGAAAAGCGCCAACGGTCGGCCGTCGCCGGCCGCGCGCCTGGCGGACGATCTCGCCGCCGAGCTCGCCGCGTTCGGCAACTCGCTGGTGTCGCCGGGGATGAGCGCCGAGCTCCGGGCGACGTTCGGGGTCGACCTGACGGCGGCGCTCGAACGCATCGCGGCCCTGCAGACCCGGCCGCGCGCGCGGAAACGCGCGCGGACACGGCCCAAGCGCGTCAGCGCGCCACCCCGGAAGCGCACGCGCGTGCCGCCGCAGAAGCGCCCGAGCCCACCCGCCAAGCGGCGCGCGGGAAAACGGCGCTGAAGCGGCGGTAGTCTCCGCGTCCCCCGAGTGGCATAGCGCCGACCGCGTTGGCAGGATGCCGCCATGGCGAATCACGAATCGGCTCCGCCCCGAGGCCTGAGCCGTCGGTCCTTCCTCTCGACCGCGGTGACGACGGGCGTCGCCGCCGCGATCGCCGGTCGCGAGTCGTTGACGCCGAGTCATGCGGCCGAGGAGGCCGCGGCGACCGCCGCAACCGTCGTCGGCGCCGTGCCGGTGCGGCTCCGCGTCAACGGCAAGACCCACGACCTGAAGCTCGATCCGCGGACGACCCTGCTCGACTGCCTGCGCGAGCACCTCGCGCTCACCGGCACCAAGAAGGGCTGCGACCACGGCCAATGCGGCGCCTGCACCGTCCACGTGAACGGCCGGCGCGTGAACTCCTGCTTGTCGCTCGCGCTGATGCACGAGGGCGACGAGATCACGACCATCGAAGGGCTCGGCACGCCCGAGAATCTCCACCCGATGCAGGCCGCGTTCGTCGCGACCGACGGCTACCAATGCGGCTACTGCACGGCGGGTCAGATCATGTCGGCGGTCGCCCTCCTGAAGGAGCCGTGCGGCCCGGCGGACGACGACGTGAAGGAGCTCATGAGCGGGAACATCTGCCGCTGCGGCGCCTATCCGAACATCGTCGCCGCGATCCAGCGCGTCCGGGGGCAGGCGTCGTGAACACCTTCGAGCTCGTCCGGGCCGCCGACACGGCGGCCGCCGTCGCCGCCGGCGCCCGCGCCACAACCGCGCAACAGGGCGCCGACGTCCGCTTCCTCGCCGGCGGCACGACGCTCCTCGACCTCATGAAGCTGAACGTCGAGCAGCCGGCGCAGCTGATCGACGTGAACCGCCTGCCGCTCGCCGCGATCGAGCTGACGCCGGACGGCGGCCTCCGCATCGGAGCGACGGCGCGCAACGCCGACCTCGCCGCGCATGCGATCGTCACGCGGGACTACGCCGTGCTGTCGCAAGCGATCCTCGCCGGCGCCTCGGCCCAACTCCGCAACATGGCGACGACCGCGGGCAATCTCCCCCAGCGTACGCGCTGCATGTACTTCCGCGACACCGCCATGCCCTGCAACAAGCGGAGCCCGCAGAGCGGCCGCGGCGCCATCGGCGGCGCCAACCCTTCCCCCGGCGGTCCCCGCCCGGGCCCGCACTGCCCCGCCACCC
>CAZWAX010000010.1:0-32594 GCA_964631985.1 uncultured Polyangiaceae bacterium
GATCACCCCCCACAAGGGCATGGGGTACGGCGTCCACCTGCGCGTGAAGACGGCGACCGAGACGATCGACGTCCACTTGGGTCCCGGTTGGTACATCGAGCATCAAGACACGAAGATCGAGCCCAAGGACGAGATCGAGGTCAAAGGCTCCCGCGTCACCTTCGACGGCAAGCCCGCCGTCATCGCGGCGGAGGTGCACAAAGGAAACGAAACCTTGATGCTGCGGGACGCGGACGGCGTCCCCATGTGGGCGGGGTGGCGCCGCCGTCGGTAACCAGCCGGAGCGCCGGGTTCACCACACCAAGACATCCGGCCAGAAGATGAGCAGGACGCCTAGGATCACGATCGTCACCCCGCTGAGCAGCTTCAACCAGCGCCCGGCACGCTCCTGGAGCCTGCGCCGCCCCAACGTGACGACCGCGATGCCGACCATGATCGAGTCATCGAACATGTACGCCAGGTTGTAGAGGGCGAGGTAGGCATACCGTGTCTCGGTCGAGACCCCCTGCTGGACGAGCACCTGCGTGAAGAGCGCCGGCAGACCCGCGGTGCAGGCGAGCTCGATCACGTTGACCAGCACCGCCAGGACCGTGGCCCCGAGCACGGCGGCCGGGAGGTTCTCGGCATGCACGATCGCGCGCACGCGCGCGTAGATTCCAGGCTTGGCAGATTCGGGGATGCTGAACGAGATCCCTGTGCCGTACGCGAAGAAGTCCTTGATGTTCACGGCGCCCACGATCAAGGAGAGGCTGCCAAGGGCGATCTGCACCGCTCGCGAGATCCCCACGAGCTGAAACACGCTCAGCCACGCGGCCATGAATGCGAAATAGGCGACGCCGCTCACGAGAACGAACGTGCCCGCGATGGTCAGCATGCGGGCGCGACCTCTCACGTTGACGAGCAGCGCGAGCAGGAACATCAGCACCCACATCGCGCACGGGTTGAATCCGTCGATCAATCCGAGGGCGACGGTGAAGAGGGGGAGCCCCAGTCTCTGCGCGCTCAGCCGGCCGAGCCAGGGCACGTCGACCTCGTCGCCGCTCGGTCGAGGCTCGGCGGCCAGGAGCCGGGCCTCGATCGCAGGTCCGGTGCTCTCCTCCGAGTCGAAGCCCACGATGAACGTGCCGCCCACGAGGAAGCTCGGAAATCCCACGACGGCGAGCCCGGCCGTCTGGCTCCGTGCACGCAAGTCCTCGAAGGCATCGCGATCCTGCGACACGTCGTGCTCGATGATGGCGAGATCGGGCCGGCGCGCGCGGAGCTCGTCGAGGTACGCGTGCGCCGCTCGGCAATGCGAACAGCCCGGGTGGCCCCACATGACGATGTCCGGCCCGGAGACGTTCGCCGGGTGCGCCAACCCGGCCAGCGCGAGCACGGACCCGAGGAAGAGCACGACGATCACCGGCCTCACCGAGCTCACCAGGCTACGTCCGCGAAGCGCCATCATGACCATGCGACGTCCGGCCGGCAATGGTTACTCTCGGACGGCGTCTACGTCCCGGCGGCGAACGCCTCGACCGCGACCGCGGTATTCATGAAGTCCCGGAAGCGCGCCCAGCGTCCGTCGCGGAGCGTGATCACGTGCACGAAGTCGGACTCGATCACGCCGCCGGTCGGCCGGGCAGTCAGGCGCAGGTGTCCGGTCACCACCACCTTGTCGCCGCGGGCGATCATTTCCTGGGGATCGAAGACGTGGACCTCCACCGAGCGGAGCACGGTTTCGAAGAAACGCCGCGCTTCCTCGCGTCCTCGGTAGGTGCCCGCGTAGGGAATCGCGGACGGACCGTAGAACTCGATCACCGCGTCGGCCTCGAGGCCTTCGAGAATGCCGGGCACGTCCCCCGCGCCGAACCGCTCGAAGACCCTTCGGACCGCGGCGAGGTTCCGCTCTTCGACTGTTTCCATCGTAGGCTCCTTCCGATGCGCCACCATGGGCAGTCGCACGCAACTGTGTTGCAGCAGGGTGGCCGTCTGCGGCACGCGCTTGCCGGTGCCCGGCGCGATCGACGCGAAGTGGTCGAGCAACGCCTCGACGAGGCACTCGACCTCGAGCGTCGCGAGCGGGGCGCCGAGGCAGTAGTGGACGCCGACGCCGTACGTCAGTTGGCGGGCCGCGTTGGGTCGGTCGAGCCGCAGCTCGGTCGGGGCGGGGAACTCCGCTGGGTCGTGGTTGGCGGCGGCAAAGAACAGCGCGACCCAATCCCCCCGCCGGATGTCGGCGGTGCCGACCCGCACGTCACGCGTCGCGACGCGGAAGAGCCGCTGCGCGGGCCCCGCGAGCCGCAACGTCTCTTCGAGCAGGCGTGGAATCAACGCGCGATCGGCGCCGAGCGCCCGCCAGAGCTCGGGCCGGCTCGACAAGACGTCGAGCACGTTGGCGGCGAAGTACGTCGTGGTCTCGCTGCCGGCGACGACGAGCGTGAAGCAGAAGCGCCAGACCTCGTCGTGGGAGAGACGTTGCCCGTCGAGCTCGGCCCCGAGCAGCGCGTCCATCAGATCCTCGCGCGGCGCGGCCCCCGCCGCCAGCTCTGCCGCCCGCTTCGCCACCAGCGCGCGGAAGTACTCGACCATCGCGAGATTCGAACGATTGCGCTCTTCCGGCGTCAGGTCCGCCGAAAGCATGAAGGCGTTCGACCACTGCTTGAAGTCCGCGCAGAGATCGGGCGGGAGGCCCAGCAAGGACAGCATCACGCGCGTCGGCAGCTCGGACGCGATCGCGTCGACGGCATCGAACTCGCCCGCGGGCAACGCGGTGAGCAGCTCGTCGAGCAAGGCCATCACGGCCGGGCGCAGCTCGCGCACCCGCCGCGGCGTGAAGGCGCGGCTCACCAGCTTCCGCACGCGGGCGTGCTCCGGCTCGTCCTGGTTCACCAGCATGAGCGTCGGGGCCGTCGTCGCTTGCTGGAAGCTCGCGGAGGAGAAGGTGACGTGGTCGCGGGCGGCCGCGGCGACGTCCTCGTACTTGAGGAACGCCCACGCGCGGACCGGCGGATCCTGACCCGGGACGGTGCCGGGCGGCCAATCCGTATAGCCGAAGATCGGCGAGCGCTCGCGGAGTGCGGCGTAGGAGGGATACGGGTCGGCGATCACCTCGGGGGTCGCGAGCTGCTCCGGGCGGATCGCTTGCGGATCAGGTCGGACGGAAATAGTGTCCACTGGACGGCATTGGCAGACATGAGGTCCGAATGTCAACTCGATCGGTGAGCAAACGCGGCGTCTCGCCGGCGGCCCGAGAGTTCCTCGAGCTCTTCTACCCGGTGCACTACAAGATCGGCATCGAGATCGAGGACGCCCTCCGCGGCGACGATCTCTCGCGCCATCAGGTGGCGATTCTCTGGCTCATCCGCTCCGAGGGCGAAGGCGGGAGGCGCCTCAGCCGCAAGCGCATCGAGCGCTTGCTGACGCGCTTCTTCGAGCTGCAGAGCTCCGCGATCTCGAAGGTGCTGCGCTCACTCGCCCGTCCGCCCCACGGCTTCGTCGAGGTGGTCGAGCACCCGGCCTCGGGCCGTGAGAAGCAGGTGGTGCTCACGCGTCGCGGCGAGGAACGGATCGCGCTCCTGGTCGAGCGCGGCCGGATCTTCATCCAGACGATGGTCGCTCGGTTGACGGCTGCCGAGGCCGCGAGCGGCGTACGCTTTCTCTCCCGGGTGAGCGAAATCATCGACACGCTCGACGACGAGGGCGTCCTCCCGCGGGCGAAGCGACAGCGCGCCCGTGGAGGGCGGGGCACGGCGCGCGCTCGGTCCACGCGCGTCGTCTAACCGCGTGTCGCCTTACCGCTGAAGCGCAAAGTAGCCCGCCGACAGCACGGCGTTGAACGCGACGCCGACCAGGACGGACGAGGGGCTCATGACGTCCGAGGCAACGTCCGGTCGAGCCACTCGTCGAAGCGCGTCGTGCCGAGGCGGGGATGCTCGCCCGGACAGAGGGTGCGATCGTCCACGCGCGCACCGAAGTAGCGTGCCTGCTCGTCCGCGATGACCTGCCGTGAGTCCTGCTTCGCGCTCAGAAAGCGCCGGACGAGATCGTCGAGGCGGATGCGCTCGGGCCCGGCCAGCTCGATCGTGCCGTTCACCGGCGCGGCGAGCGCGGCGTCGGCCACGGCGGCGGCGACGTCGTCCGAATGGATGGGTTGCAGGTACGTGCGAGGCAAACGCACCGTCTGTCCTTCGGTCTGCAAGTGGACGATACCGTCCACGAACTCGAAGAACTGCGTCGCCCGAACGATCGTGTAGGGCGTCGTGGAAGCCTTGATCAGCTCTTCCTGGGCCATCTTGGCGCGGAAGTAGCCGCTTTCGAGCAGGCGATCGGTGCCGACGACCGAGAGCGCCACGTGATGCTTCACGCCCGCGGTCGCCTCCGCCGCCAGGAGGTTCCGGCCCGTCGTTTCGAAGAACGCGAGCACGGCCGCGTCCTCGAACGACGGTGAGTTGGCGACGTCGACGACGACCTCGGCGCCGGCCATGGCCGCAGCCAATCCCGCGCCCGTCATGGCGTCGATGCCAGAGGATCGTGACGCCGCGACCACTTCCTGACCACGCCGTCGGAGCTCGCTCGCGAGCTTCGTTCCGATGAGCCCGCTGCCGCCGATGATCACGATCTTCATGTCGGACCCTCCAGGGGCATGCATGCCAAAAGAAAAATGGCTCGTGCAACCCCGCGCGGCAGCGGGCGCTCCCGGTCTCCCTCAGGGTCCCTCGCACCGCTTGAACGGACCGTCTTGGTCGCTGTCGCTGCAGAGATCGCCTCCGCTGCCGCCGTCGATCGCGTCGATCCCGTCGCCGCCCCGCAGCAGATCCTCGTCGCCGCCGGCGCGGAGGCGATCGTCGCCGAGGCCGCCGTCGAGGTCGTCGTGACCGCGACCGCCGCGGAGGTCGTCGGCGTCGTCGCCGCCGATCACCGTGTCGTCGCCGCTGTCGCCGCCGACGCGATCGGCTCCCGGGCCGCCGACGAGGATGTCGCTGCCGTGGGCGCCGATCAGGACGTCGTCGCCCTCGCCGCCGCAGACCAGGTCGTCCCCCGACCCGGCGCGGATGCGGTCGCGGCCGCCGCCGCCCACGATCGCGTCGCCATCCACGGTGCCGACGATGACGTCGTCGCCGTCGGTCCCTTGGCAGAGTTGGTTGCGGACGCCGTTCACCGTGCACCCGTTCGTCGCCACGAGGTCATGGCAAGGATCTGCACGGCAGAAGACGTTGCTCAGGACCACCGACGCGACGTTGAGGTGCACGATCGACGGCCGGGCCGGGAACTCGACGGCGTTCCCCTGCTGGATCGGGCAGAGGCCGTCCGCGTCGATCGAGAGCGTGTCGGGCAACGTGTCGGTGCCGGTCGTCACCTGCTGCGCCGTGTACAGGAGGCTCGTCGTGACGATCTCGTCCTGGCCACCGAGCGTCGCGAGCTCGAGCCGTTCGGTCCGCTGGACCTCCAGCAGGATGGCGGCGATGTTCCGTCGCAGCTCGAAGCCGGTGCCGTCGGCGGCGATGTCGAAGCGTTCGGCGATGTTGCTGCCGTTGAAAGCGAGCGTGTCGTCGCCGGCACCGCCGTCGAGGACGTCGCTGCCGCTCCCGGGGAACCAGACGAACGTGTCGTCGTCGTCACCACCGACGATGGTGTCGTTCCCGAATCCGCCGTCCACGATCGCCGGAACGACGACGCTCGTGAGCGTGACCGCGTCGCCGTGCTGGGAGGTGCGGACGTCGAAGCCGGTGATCCCGGACTCCGGACACGCGACCGCATTCGCCTCGACGTTGGCGCATCCGGCGGCGACCGCCTCGGGCGAGAGGCTCAGCAGCACCTCGCCGGTGTCGCGCAGCGTGTAGGTCCCGCCGTCGCGGGAGACGTCGAGCACGTTCACCGCGTCGGTGCTCGCCCGGTAGGAGAGCGTCCCCGCGGCCAACTCCACGAGGGCGCCGCACACGGCATTGTTGGTGGCGATCCCCTGGAACCCGGTGAACTGCACCGGTTGGCGGCCCACGACCTCGAAGCTCTCGCCGCGCAGAAACGGGCAGAGACCGGCGGCGTCGAGCGTCAGCAGATCGGCCGCGGCGTCGTCGCCGTCCGTGATCAGCTGGGTCGTGCCGACGAGCGCGTGGGTGAGGACGTTGTCGGTGCCGCCGGCCGTGGTGAGTCGCAGCGTCTCCGTCTCGTCGACGTCCATGTGGACCGCCGCCACGTTGCGCTGCAGATCGAACCCGTCGCCGTCGGGAACGATCACGAACGTCTCGGAGGCGCCGTTGCCGTTCATGAAGAGCGTGTCGTCACCCGGCCCGCCGCTCACGACGTCGTTGTCGTCGCCCGGGTTCCAGACGAAGGAATCCCCCGCGGCGCCGCCGAGGATGGTGTCGGCGCCGTCGCCCGCGGTCACGATCGCCGGGTGGACGGCGCCCGTGAGGTCGATCGTATCGGCGCCGAGGCGGGTCGACAGGTCGAAGGACGTGACCGCCGCCGCGGGGCAGGTGACGGTGCTCGCGTCGACCGCCACACAGCCCGCGGCGAGCGCACCCGTTCCGAGCGTGAGCGCGATCTCGGCCGGGTCGGCGATGGTGTAGGTCCCGCCGGTGAGCGAAACCGTGAGGATGTTGGCGGTCGGGTCGGTGCCGACACCGTAGCGCAACACCCCCGCAGTCAGGTCGACGTCGGCTGCGCCGGCCGGCCCCACGAAGGAGGCCAGGCCGAGCAGCACGACGGCAGCTTTCGAAGTCAGTCGTTTCATCATCGCAATCTCCGATTCACCACCCGTGAAAAGCCGGGTGCCCCGGCTTCACGGCCACGAACGTTCCTGTGCAGGTCGCGCAGACCTTGCCGTTGGCGGAGAGCGATCCTTCGATCGTGGCGCGTTCTCCGTCCACGCTCACGACCCAGGCCTCGAGCGCGAGCATCGTGTCCATCGGCGTCGGCCGGCGCAGCTGGATCGCGTAGTCCGCCGTCACGGTGCACGGCGGGACGCTCCGCCCGAGCATCCGCATGAGCGACCACGCGGCGGTCCAGTTGCAGTGGCAGTCGAGCAGGCTCCCGATGATCCCGCCGTTCAGTACGCCCGGAAACGCGTGATGAAACGATTCCGGGCGAAACGAGGCCACCACCTTCTCGCCGCGGACGAAGCTCCGCATGCGGAGCCCCTTGTCGTTGGCCGGTCCGCACCCGAAGCAGATGCTGTTCGAGGCGAACGCGTCTTGCAGCGCCTGGTCCATGTCCGCCCGCCTACTTCTGGCGCCCGCGCGACTTGTAGAAGTAGTAGTCGGTCGCGTACGGCACCAAAGCCTTGCTGCCGAGGTTCATCGCCTCGCTGCAGCCGGTCGCGGGCGCGAGGCCGCCGGAGGTGTGGACGCGCTGGATGTAGACGGTGTCGGTCAGTCGGCGACCGCCGTTGGGTCCGCTGCTCCATCCCCTCACTTCCAGCAGCAGCCACGGAATCGCGCCCGGCTCGACGTACGCGGAATCGGACGAAATCTCGGTGGCGACGGCCCAGACGGTGCTCGTGTCGCGCGAATGTTGCCAGGTGGCGCGTGGCGTCTCGCCCTCGTCGGGGTTCGGGCTCAGGAAGTGCGTCGTCAGCTGCGAGCCGTCGTCGTCGAACAACGTGGCCTGCGGACCGTAGAGGGTCCACATGAAGCCGCCCCCCGGATTCGGCACGCAGACGTAGTTCTGCGTGCCGACGGCGTGACCGACGAGATACGGTCGGTAGCCGGTACCGACCTCGAGCTTCGGCGGGACCGAGGGTGGGGAAACGTCGTGGGCGTGGATGGTCGTCGGCGCTGCGGCCAGGCATGCGCCGATCAGCGCGGCGAGAAAGGGTTTCGAGCTACGAACGGGGTTCATTGGATTCCTCCTGGTGGGGTGCGTGGGCTAGGGACGCGCTTCGAGCACGAGGTTGAACGGGGTCGCGGTCGCGCGCCGGATGCGCGTGAAGCCGGCTTCCGCGACGACGGCATTGAGACGCGCCTCGCCGGCTTGGGCCCCGAGCGCGAGCCCGACTTCCTGCGCCAGTGATGCGGGCGTGCAGACGAGCGTCGACACCGAGTAGAAGAGCCGGCCGACCGGCGTCAGGTTCTCCTCGACCTGGTCGCCCGCGAACGGCTCGACGAGCAGCCAGGTGCCGTCGGGTGCCAGCGCCTCGCGGATGTGGCGGGCGGCGCCGACCGGATCGCCCATGTCGTGCAGACAGTCGAAGCAGGCGATGAGGTCGTAGTCGTCGCCGGGGAAGGTCTTGGCCGAGGCGACGTCGAAGCGGACGCGGTCGGCGACGCCGGCAGCGCGGGCCCGATCCCGCGCGCGCTCGATCGACGGCCGGTGGTAGTCGAAGCCGACGAAGGTGGAGCGCGGAAACGCCTGGGCCAGGATGACCGTCGACGATCCGAGCCCGCAGCCGACGTCGGCGACGCGGGCGCCGCGCCGGAGCTTCTCCTCGACGCCGTCGAGCGCCGGGATCCACTCGGCGACGAGGTGCGCGTTGTAGCCGGGGCGGAAGAAGCGCTCGACGCCGACGAAGAGCTCCGGGTCGTGCTCGTGCCAGCCGACGCCGCAGCCGCTCTTGAAGCCTTCGGCGACCTTGCCGTTGGCGCGCATCGCGGCGGTCATGCCCTGGAACGCGCCGAGGACGCAGGCGGGACTGTCGTCGTCGGTGAGGCACGCCGCATGCGCCGGCGGCAGCGTGTAGCGGCCGTCCGCGTACGTGACGTAGCCGGCCGCCGCCTGGGCGTTCAGCCATTCGCGGACGTAGCGCTCGGTCGTGCCGCTCCGGGCGGCGAGCTCGGCGGGTGTCGCCGGGCCGTTCGCGAGTGCTTTGTAGAGTCCGAGCTTGTCGCCGATCACGACCAGCGACGCGGTCAGGGCCCCGGCGACGTCGCCGAGCGCCTTGTGGACGAATGCTTCTACTTCGCGGGGTGCCGGCTCCTGGCGCGGCGGCCTCGCGTCGATCCTCGTTGCAGTATTGGTCTCCATTGGGAGCCTCCTTCACCGGGGATCCGGCTACTTCGCGGGTAGCGCGCGGCTACCCGCGCCCAGCCCGAAGGAGGCGAACTGCTGATTCTTGCGGCCGAATCGGAGCGGTCGAAGCGAGGCGTTATCGAACGCGGCCCGAATTTAACCTCACTCTAACGGAACTCGAAGGACTTCCCGGCGCCCGTGGTCCATCGTCCGCCGCGATGACGGACGGGACGCGCACACGACCGAGCGAGCGGGCCTTCGTGGTCCAGTTCGATCCCGTGGCCGGCGAGCGCGGTCGCTTCCGCGGGCGGGTCCAGTTGGTCGCGTCGGGAGAAGCGGCCCGCTTTCGTTCGATGAAGCAGCTCGTCGGTTTCCTCACCGAGGTGCTGCGCAAATCCGCGACCACGGAGACGGTGACATGAGCATGGAACAGTTCCCGTTGATCGATCGCGACCGTGAGGTCGCGTCGCTCGGCGATGGGCTCACGAGCGCGCTCGACGGCAACGGCCGGTTGGTGCTGGTCGCCGGCGAGCCGGGGATCGGGAAGACGCGACTGGCGGACGCACTCGTCGCCGACGCCGAGTCGCGCGGCGTGCCGGTCTGGTTCGGGCGCGGGTGGGAAGACGGCTCGGCCCCCGCCTTCTGGCCGTGGAACGCCGCGCTCCGGCGTTGGATCGACGAGGTCGGCGTCGAGGCCGTCGCCGCGGCGGCCGGACCGTTCGCCGCCGAGCTGGCACACGTGTTCCCGGTGCTGCGCGACCGCATGCCGGACCTGCGGGTCGGTGAAAGCTCGGACTCGGAGCGCGCGCGCTTTCGACTCTTCGACATCGTCAGCCGCTTCCTCGCCGCCCTGGCGCGGCCCGCGGGGTTGGTGATCGTGCTCGACGATCTCCACTGGGCCGACCGCTCCTCGCTGAAGCTTCTCGAGTTCGTCGCAGCGGATCTCGGCGACGCGCGTCTCCTCGTCGTCGCCACCTATCGCGACACCGAGGTGCAACGCGACGACCCGCTCGCGGCTACCCTCGCGCGGGTCGCGCGCGAGCCCGCGACCAGCCGGCTGCTGCTCGGCGGCATCTCGGCCGAACATTGCGCGGAGTGGATCGTGCGCGCCGGCGCGCCGGGCGATGCGGCGGCGCTCGGGGAAGCGCTCCATCGCGAAACCAACGGCAACCCGTTCTTCATCGGCGAGATCATCCAGCTGCTGGAGGCCGAGCGGGATCTTTGGGCCGACGCGAACGCGCGCCGGGTGCCGAGCGGCGCGCGCGAGGTGATTGCCCGCCGTCTCAGCCGCCTCGGCGACGACTGCTGTGCGGTGCTCGGCGCGGCGGCGATCCTCGGCGACACGATCGACCCCGGGATCCTGGCTGACGTTCTCGGCGACACGTCTCCCGCCGATCACCTGGCGCGCGCCGTCCACGATCGCATCCTGGTCGAGGCCGAGGCGGGGCGCGGACAGCTGCGCTTCACGCACGCCCTCATCCGCCGGGTGCTGGTCGACGAGCTGCCCGCGGCACGGCGGGCCGCGTGGCATACCCGCATCGCGGCCGCGCTCGAGCGGCAGGTGCCGTGCTCCGACGCGATCATCACCGAGATCGTCCATCATCTCGCCGCCGCCGGCTCGCCCGAGGCTCTGCGGAAGGCGTTCGACTATGCCTGTCGCGGCGCCGAGCAAGCGGCGCGCGGTCTCGGCTGGGAAGAGGCGATACGACTCTGCGAGATCGCGCTCGATCTGGGTGCACGCTCGGGGCTCCTCGACGCACCCCAGGCGCTCGAGCTCCGGCTCGCATTGGCGCGGGCGCTTCGCGGTGCCGGCGACGTTCCCGCGGCGCGGGCGCGCTGCGAGGAGGTGCTGGCGGCGTGCCGCCGGACCCCCGATCCTGTGGCGTTCGCGCGCGCGGCCTTGATCCATGCGGGTCCGCTTCCGGAGTGGGGTCGCATCGAGCCCGCGGTCCGCGCGGTGCTCGAAGAGGCCTGTCGGATGGGGCCGGAGATCGACGACGCGCTCCGCGCTCGTCTCTACGCCCGGCTCGCCGGCGACCTGATCGCGACCAACGAGGTCGAGCAGGGCGAGCGGATCTTCGCGCTCTGCGACGAAGCGGCCGCGGCGGCCCGACGCGCGGGCGCGGCCGGTGCGCTCGCGATCGCGCTCATGGGCACGCACTACGTGACCAGGCTCGGCATGCGGCCGGCGCAGCCCGGCGACCGCCTGCCGACCTTCCAGGAGATCCTCGACGCCGCGGAGGCGGGCGGCGAGCACGAGTACGCCGCTGCGGTTCGCTACTCGCGCTCCATGAACCTGCTTTCGAAGGGCGAGCCCGAGGCCTTCTCGAACGAGATCGACGCCCTCGCGACCGCGGCGTCCGCCTCGCGCGCCCCCGACGGCCTCTGGCTGGCGGACGCATTGGCGTCGCTCCGCGCGACCGTGCGTGGACGCTTCGCCGAAGCGGAGGCGGCGCGGGATCGGGCGCTCGCGACCGGAATGCGCATGCAGCTCGCGAACGCCCTCGGGGTGTACGCGAGCCAGCGCATCATGGCGTACGCCTTCCAGGGCCGTCTCGCGGAGATGGGGGCCGAGCTCGACGTGTTCGTCGACGCGCACCCGTTCGGCGCTCGCTGGCGTCCGTTCCGGGCGCTGGCGCGGATCGCCGACGGCGACGTCGTCGCCGCGCGCGTCGAGCTCCAGAGCCTCCTCGCGACCGGCTTCGCGCCAGCCGAGCGCGGCGTGATGTCGCGCACCTATCTCACGGGGCTCGCCGCGCTTTGCGTGGCGCTTCGCGATCGCGAGCACGCGCCGCTCCTGTACGACCGCGTTCTGCAGCGTGAGGACGTGTGGAGCATGGACGGCTGTCATACCCTCGGGCCGTGGTCGTTGTTTCTCGGGTCGCTCGCGCGACTCTGCGATCGCCCCGCGGATGCCATGCGGCACTTCGAGAGCGCGATCCAACACGGCCGGCGCATGGAGTCGCCGCCGATCGTCGCCCGCGCGCAGAGCCTGCTCGCGAGTCTCCGTTTGTCGCTGCAGCCGAACGCGGCCGAGCGCGCCGAGATCGCGGCGATGCTCGCCGAGGCGGGTCAGTGCGCGGAAGAGCTCGGATTGGTGGACGTCACGGCGCGGGTCGGGCGCCTGCAAGCGAGGATCGGGGAGCCCGAGACGGAGACGGGTACGAACGTCTTCCGGCACGACGGTGAGATCTGGACCGTCTGCTACGCCGGCCGCGATCTCCACTTGAAGGACGGCAAAGGGCCCCGCTACCTCGCGTCGCTCCTCGCCGCGCCCGGCCGCGAGCTCCACGTCCTGCAGTTCGTCGCGACCGCACCGCTGCCGACGCGGACGCTCGCTGCTGCGGGCGAGGGGCTGTCGATCGGCGCCGCCGGCGCGGCGCTCGACGACGCACCCGACGATCGCGCCCGCCGTGCCTATCGTGCGCGTCTCGACGACCTCCGCGCCGAGATCGAGGAAGCCGAAGCGTTCGCCGACAGCGGGCGCGCGGAGCAGCTGCGGGCCGAGCTCGAGCAATTGGTCGGCGAGCTCGCCGGCCGTTTCGGCACCCGCACGACCCGCCGCGGCCCCGCCGAGACGGCACGAAAGGCCGTCACCAAGGTCATCCGCACCCAGATCGGCAAGCTCCTCGAGCTGCACCCACCGCTCGGCCGCCATCTCAGCGAAACCGTCCGCATGGGCACGGTCTGCGTCTATGCGCCCCCGGACCCCGTCGCCTGGGACGTCGCCAGCTGATCGAGGGAGGCGTCGGTGCAGTTCCGAACCTCCGGAATTGCCGGCCCCCCGATTCCGGAACCCGCGAAACGAGCCGCGACGCATCGGCCGCCGTACCTGGCACGAAGTTCGCTGGGTCGGGGTTGATGACGGGAGACGCTTCGGCACCGAGCCGATTCGGCCGACCGCGTGCGCCGCGGCTGCTCGTCGTGGACGACGAGAAGCCGACGCGCGACTTCCTGCGACAGGGGCTCTCCGAGGAGGGGTATCAGGTCGTGCTGGCGGCGGACGCCCTCGAGGCGGAGCGCGCGCTCCGCCTCGAGCCCTACGACGCGATCGTGCTCGACGTCATGCTGCCAGGGGCCGACGGGTTCACGCTCTGCCAGCACTGGCGGGACGCGGGGGTTCGGACGCCGATCCTGTTCCTGACGGCCCGTGATCAGGTGCAGGACCGGGTGCGTGGGCTCGATCTCGGCGGCGACGACTACCTTCGGAAGCCGTTCGCGTTCGCCGAGCTGCTGGCGCGGCTGCGGGCGCTGCTGCGCCGCGGCGGCCCGGAAGCAGCCGGGACGGGCGAGATCCGGCTCGGGGATCTCGTGCTCGACGTGCCGCGACGGAAGGCACACCGCGGCGAGCGGGAGATCCCGCTCACCGCGCGCGAATTCCAGTTGCTCGAGTACCTGGCGCGGAACGCCGGCCGGGTGATCAGCCGCACCGACCTCTGGGAAGAGGTGTGGGGCGGCGACACGCCGGACTCGAACGTCGTCGACGTGTACGTCCGCTACCTCCGCAACAAGCTCGGCCGCTCTCCCGACCTGATCCGCACCGTGCGCGGTGGCGGATACGTGCTGGAGAGCGTCCGGGGCACGAGCGCGTCCGGGTGAGGCGCCGTCTCCGCACCTTGCGTGCACGGCTCACCGTCACGCTGACGATCATGGCGCTCGTGGTGCTGGTGGTCGCCGGCGGGATCGTCTTCCTCGGCGTGCGCCGGGTGTTGCTCGGCGGCCTCGACCAGACGCTTGCCTCGATCGTTCAGGCCGAGATCGCCTCGTCGGCCGACGGTCCTGGCGGTCGCCCGCACCTCCACGAGATGGCGGTTGGCGACGTGGGCGGGTACCAGCGCTTCGCGGAGATCGAAGACGAGGACGGCGTGGTGCTCGTCACCGCCGGCTCGCTCGGAACGCTCGTGACCGGCCCTGATCTTCTCGCCCGTGCCGTGGCCGGTGCCGTCGTGTTCGGCGATGGACGCTGCGGCGACGACCCCTGCCGGGCGATCGCCGCGCCCCATCCCTTGCGCTCGTCGACCGGCCGGCGGCTCGCGGTGATCGTCGCGCTCTCGAAGCGGCCGGTCGAGCGGGCGCTGCGCGCCCTCGGCGCGATTTTCGCCGTGACGCTCGTGATCGCCGTCAGCCTCGCCGCGTGGGCGGCCCACGGTCTGTCACGGGGCCTGATCCGCCCGCTCGAGCGCATCGCGTCCGATGCGCGACGGATCGGGAAGGACGACGCCGAGACGCGCATCGCCGACGTGTCCCCCGACGCGGAGCTCCGTGCCCTGGTCGGCATCCTCAACGACATGCTCGGCCGGCTCGACGCCGGTCTCGCGACCCAACGTCGGTTCGTCGCCGACGCGTCGCACGAGCTGCGCTCGCCGCTCGCGAACCTCCGTGGCACGATCGAGGTGGCGCTCCGCCGCGCGCGCAGCGCTCCGGAGTACGAGCGGACGCTCGCGGTCGCGCTCGGCGAGGTCGAGCGCCTCTCGCGGCTGGTGGACGACCTCCTGACCCTCTCGTCCGCGGACGTCGACCGCCTGCCGATGATGCGGGCGGACGTCGACCTCGGCGCGCTCGCCCGTGCCGCCGTGATGGCCCATCGGTCGCGGGCGGACGAGCGGCACGTGACGCTCCAGGTGGAGGCGGCGTCCGACGTGGGGATCCACGGCGACCCCGACCGCATGCGGGAGGTCGTCGACAACCTCCTCGACAACGCGCTCCGCCATGCCCCCGGCTCGACCGAGGTCACGGTGCGGATCGCGAGCGAGGGCGATGACGCGGTCCTTTCGGTCGCGGACCGCGGCCTGGGTCTCGGCAGCGAGGATCCGGCCCGGGTCTTCGAGCGCTTCTACCGTGCGGACGCCTCGCGCGCCCGCCACTCCGGGGGCCTCGGGCTCGGGCTCTCGATCGTGCAGGCGATCGTCGCCGCGCACGGCGGCACGGTCGAGGCCGCGAATCGCGAGGGCGGAGGCAGCGTCTTCCGGGTCCGGCTGCCGCGGGCCGCCGGGCCGGTCGCCCGCGAGGCCGCCATCGGCTGAGGTTTCTCGCCGGATGAGAATCCTCTCATCCGGTTTCACGGTCCTCTCATCGAGCGCGCACTAGCATCGCGCTCGGCGGGTCGGGCATCTCGGCGATCCCGCCCGAAGGAGGATCGACCGTGGAACCACTCGGAGCCAAAGGTTTTCGTTACCTCACCGTCGGCGTGCTCGCGGCGTCGGTCTTGTCGGTATGGACCAGCCCGGCACGCGGCGACGCGGCGAGCGCCGCGCGCTGCCAGCAGACGATCAACAAAGAGCTCGCCAAGTTCATCAAGACCAAGTCCACGATCCTCCGCATCTGCAAGGAGAACGCGGTCCGGAAAGGGACCCCGGCGGACCCCGTCGACTGTCCGCTGACCGCGCAGGACGACAAGATCAACGCGGCAGAGGACCGTCTGCTGGCCAAGATCGTCGCCGCCTGCGGCGGGGCCAACGGCGTCTGCAGCGCCACCGACGTCGGGGCCGATGCCGACGAGCCCCTCGCGACCATCGGCTGGGACGTGGGCGCGTGCCCGGATCTGAACGGCCACGGCTGCACCAACGCCATCGCCGACTGCAACGACGTCGGCACCTGCGTCGCCTGCATCGGACACCAGGCGGTGAACCGCCAGAACGAGCTCGCCTACGATCTACTGACGCCCACGGAGTTCACGACCGGCTCGCCCGTGAACCTCTGTCAGGTCGCGATCGGCAAGGCGACGACCAAGTTCCTCCAGGCGAAGTCCAAGGCGCTGCAGTCCTGCTGGGCGAAGGTCGTAGCGGCGAAACCCGGCTTCACGGCGCCGCCGGGATGCCCCGACACGGACGCGAAGACGGCCGCCGCGATCGCCAAAGCCGAACAGAAGAAGATCGCCGCGATCTGCAAGGGCTGCGGCGCCGGCGGCGATCAGGACGCGAACGGCGTCTGTGATCTCGCGCCGACCTTCGGCGCGGCGGAGATCGGCTTCGAGCCGGACTGTCCGGACGTCACCGTTCCCGGCTCCCCGACGACCTGCTTCGCGATCGTCACCACCCTCGGCGATCTGATCGCGTGCGTGGATTGTGTGACGGACTTCGCCGTCGACTGCGCGAGCGCGCTCCCGGCGCCGGCCCTGTTCTCGTACCCGCCCGAGTGCAGCCTGGCACCGTGACGGTCCAATGAGGACACGATCCCTGTCCGTGCTGCTGCTCGTGGGCCTGCTGGCGTCGGCGCCGGGTGCCGACGCCGCCGGCCACCGGGTCGTCGGCTGGAACAACCTCGGCATGCACTGCATGGACTCCGACTTCTCGGTGCTCTGCCTGCTGCCGCCGTACAACACGATCCACGCCCAGGTGATGGACCCGACGGGCGCGCTGGTGGAGGATCCCGCGGCGGCCGGCATCGTCGTCACCTACGAGGCGATCGCGGACGCCGCCGGCTCCATCAACACCACCTCGCAGGGGAAGACGAACTTCTGGGAGTGGGTGCACGCGCTCTTCGGCGCGGCGCCCGGCGTCGATGACGGCCTCGCGGGCGCCAACATGCCGGGGCCCGGCAACCTCGCCCAACCGATGACGTGGGACGCGGCGGCCAGGTGGTTCGTCGCCCCGGGCATCCCGATCACGCCCTACGACGACGCCGGCCGGAAGAACCCGTATCCGATGATGCGGATCGTCGTCCGCACGACCGGCGGCGTGATGCTCGCCTCGACCGACATCGTCCTGCCGGTTTCGGACGAGATGGACTGCCGGACCTGTCACACGCCCGCGGCCGGCACGCCCGCACCGGCGATGCCCGCGGCCGGCTGGCTCCTCGATCCGGACCCCGAGCGCGAGATGCGCCTCAACATCCTCGCCAAGCACGACGAGCTGCAGGCGGGCAACCCCGCGTTCGTCGCCGCGCTCGCGGCCCTGGCCCCGCAGGGCTACAGCCCGGCGGGCCTCACGGCGACCGTCACCGGCAACGCGACCCCGATCCTCTGCGCCAACTGCCACGCGTCCGAAGCGCTCGGCACCGGCGGCCAGCCCGGCGTGACGCCGCTCACGCGCGCCATGCACGGCGGTCACGCCGCCGTCGTCGATCCGCTGAACGGCCTCGTGCTCGATTCCGCCGCCGACCGCTCCGCCTGCTACCGCTGTCACCCGGGGTCGGAGACGCGCTGTCTCCGCGGCGTCATGGGCGCAGCCGTCGCCGCGGACGGTGCGCTCGCGATGCAATGCCAGAGCTGCCACGGCGGCATGAGCGCGGTCGGCGCGCCGACCCGTACCGGCTGGCTCGACGAGCCGACGTGCCAGAGCTGCCATACCGGCACGGCGACTGCCAACAACGGCGCCATCCGCTACACGTCGGTCTTCGACGCCCCGGGACACGTCCGGCAGGCCGTGGACGCGACCTTCGCGACCAATCCCGACACGCCGCTGCCGGGTCTCTCCTTGTATCGCTTCTCGAGCGGCCACGGCGGCCTCGCTTGCGAGGCCTGCCACGGCGCGACCCACGCGGAGTACCCGGCGTCGCACGCCAACGACAACGTCCAGAGCATCGCGCTGCAGGGCCATTCCGGGTCGCTGGTCGAGTGCGGCTCCTGTCACGGCGGCGCGGTGCCCGCCACCGTCAGCGGTGGCCCGCACGGCATGCATCCGGTCGGCCAGGCCTGGGTCCACGACCACCACGACGCAATCAATGAGGGTGACACCGATCAGTGCCGCGCCTGTCACGGCGTCGACTACCGCGGCACCGTGTTGTCGCGCGCCAAAGCGAGTCGGACCCTCTCGGGCGAGGCCGGCACGATCCAGACGTGGCCCGGCTTCCAGATCGGGTGCTACAACTGCCATCGCGGCCCGCACGAGGACGATCCGAACCCGAACCGCGCCGCGATCGTGACCGGTGCGTCGGTCGCGACCCCCGTCGACGTCGCCGTCGCCGTTCCGCTCGGCGCCCGCGACCCCGACGGCGACCCGCTTACGCTCCGCATCGTCTCCCAGCCGAGCCACGGTACGACCGGGCTCGCGGGCACGCTCGCCACCTACGTTCCCGATGCGGGCTTCATCGGCAGCGACGTCTTCACTTTCGCCGCTTGGGACGGCTCGACGGACTCGAACCTCGGCTCGGTCGTCGTGCACGTGGGCGGCACCGGTGTCGCGGGATCGCCGATCGCCGGCAAACGGCTTCTGATCAAGGACCGCGCGGTCGGGCCGACGACCGCGATCGTCTTCCAGTCCAGGGACGCGACGATCACGAGCGCCGCGGGCGATCCCCGCATCGCCGGAGCCACCCTCCACGTCTTCAACAGCGCCGGGGGCACGGACTCGGCCTGCTTTCACCTCGCCGCTGCGAACTGGCGGCTCAGCCGCAATACCTACCGCTACAAGGACGCGGAGCAGAGCGCGTCGCCGGTCAAGACCGCGACCTTGAGGGACGGCCTCCTGCAGATCAACGCCAGCAGCAAGGGGCCGATGCCCATCACCTATCGCCTCGGCGAGCCGTCGCAGGGGAGCGTCGGCATCGTCTTCGAGAGCGGGGACCTCGTGCTGTGCGCCAACTTCGGCGGCACCGTCACCAAGGACTCCGGTACCAACCCACCGAATCCGGGCGGGAAGGGACAGTTCGCGGCGCGGAGCGCGCCGCCGCCCGGCTCCTGCCCGACGCCGCCGGACACCTGCCCCTGACCATGCATTCCCAATCCAACCTCGAGGAGAGACCATGAAACGGACGCTCATAGCCGCGGCCTTCGCGCTCGCCGCCTTCGGTACCGTGCTCACAAGCGAGAGCTTTGCGACCGCCTTCGGCACCCTCAGCAACTTCGACGTCGTGAACGACACTCCGGAGCCGTGTCACGGTTTCGAGATCGAGCTCGAGGATTGCCACGTCGCCGACGTGCCGTACACGTTCGGCGGCTCGTACACCCGCTACGGCACGCCCGAGGTACTCGACACGACGCTCGATCCCGCGCACCCGCGCGTGCTGGTACGCTACCGGCACTGGAACGGCAGCGCGTGGGATGCGACGCCAGTCGCTCCGCCGAACATCACGCCGAGTGGCCACGACTGCTTCGCCGGCGGTCCGGTCGGCAACTATCTGGCGAGCGGCTGTGAGCACTACGGCGTGAGCTTGAGCGTCAACCCGACCCGCACCACTTACCGCTGGCTCGTCGCGGCCAATCCGAACGATCAGAGCAGCGCCTTCACGGTCGTGCCGCAGAACGTGAACCTGCCGGTGCCGGTGTGGAACGTGGCCCCCATTCCGGTCGTGGCCGGCGGCGGCGTCAACATCCGCGTCGAGGTCGAGCCGGTGGAGGAGGAGAACCACGTCCAGTTCGGCGAGCCGCAGTGGATGAAGGTCTACAAGATCGAAACCGAGCTCGATCTCCAGCCCGAGGACCTCGTGCTGCTCCTCCTCGGCGGCGCCGGCAACATCCTGCCCGACGAGACCGAGATCGAGACCGAGTGGAAGCTGATCCAATCGAAGCCGGGTGACGCCGAGGCCGAGGAGGAGGATGCCGAGGTCAAGGAGGATCCGCTCGACGACGGCAAGCACTCGGTCGTGCGGCGCTACGAGTTCTACCGCTACACCGGCCCGCGCGATGCCGAGAACGGCGAGGCCTTTCCCTGCATCGCCGACGACTCGCCGACGCCGGCGGATGCGCCCGTCGAGGGCTGCTCGGACCTCGCGGAGTTCGTCGGGGCCCAGAACGTCGCGGTCGACGTCGACCTCGCGACGATCGACAGTGCGCTGCCGACGGGCGAGCTGGGCGTGCCGTATCCGAGCCTCGCGCTCGTGCTCGGCGGCCTGCCGCCCTACACCGTCTCCGTGACCGGCAATGCGGTGCCGGAGGGTCTTTCCCTGGACGCCGCGACCGGCGTGCTCTCGGGGACACCGACCGCCGCCGGCGACGTGAGCTTCACGATCCACGCCGAGGACACGGCAACCGATGTCGTCGACGGGACGTTCGCGATCACCATCGTGCCCGCGGTCGCGATCGACACCGTCGCGCTCCCGACGGCCACGACCGGCCAATGCTACGCCGCGACCGTGACGGCGACGGGCGGACTCGGACCCTTCACCTGGAACGACATCTCCCCGGCGTTGCCGCCCTGGGCGAGCAGCGTCGACGGCAGCGACGTTTCGGGGTGTCCGGTCGCCGGGGACGAGGGCGTCTTCCCGCTCACGTTCACCGTGACCGACAGTCTCGGCGGCACCAGCGCGAAGCTCTTGAATCTCACGGTCGAGGCGCCGGTCCCGACGGCGACGCCGACCCCGACCGTCACGGTCACGTCGACTGCGACCGCGACGTCCACGCCGGTCGAAACTGCCACGCCGACGGCCACGCTCACACCGACCGCCACCGAGACGCCGGTCGAGACCCCGACACCGGTCGAAACCGCAACGCCGACGGTCACGCTCACACCGACCGCCACTGAGACATCGGCGCCGACCGCGACCGCGACACCGGTCGAGACCGGGACGCCCGTCGAAACCGGGACGCCGGTCGAAACCGCGACGCCGGTCGAAACGGCGACACCCGTCGAGACCGAGACACCGACCGAGGTCGCCACGCCCACGGTCACCAGCACGCCCGAGCCGGAGGCCACGGCGACCACGACCGACGTGCCGGTGCCGACCGTGACGCCGACGGCCGCCGCCGGCGATCGGGATGGCGATGGCGTGGCCGACGGGCTCGACAACTGCCCGGACGTCGCCAACGCCGACCAGGCCGATCTCGACGGCGACACGCTCGGGAATCCGTGCGACGCCGACGACGCGGCGCTGGGGATCCGCCGCGCGCGGGCGCGCCGGACGACGGCCGACCCGAACGGCGAGATCCTCGTCCGGGGCGACGTGCTCCTCGGCGCCGGCGATGCCTTCGATCCCGCCGCCGGCATCCTGGTGCGCGTCGCCGACGGGCCGAGCCTCGACGAGACGTTCGCCTTCGCGAGCGCCGACTGCCGCACGTTCGCGCTCGGGCGCGTCGTCTGTCGGAGCGCGGATCGCCGGCTCGAGGCCACGTTCCGTCCGACGGTCGACCCGGACCGCCGGCGTTTCGAGCTGCACTTCGATCGCCTCGGTTTCACGGGTCCGTTCTCGACCGAGCTCCTGTTGGCGATCACCCACGATCCGGCGGTGGCGACGCAGGGCATCGACCGGGTCGGCGCCATCGCAGGCTGTCGGGTCACCCGGAACGCGATGCTGTGTGTCGACCGGGAGGATTCGCCCGAGCTCTGACCGACGCCGCACGCGACGACGGGCTGCTCGGAACTCCCCGGTCGGGGAACCGAGCGGCCTGTGGAGGACGTCCTCGAGCTTCCGTTCTGCACGTGCTCGGGGACGTTGCCCGCTAGGACGTCGGCCCGAGACGCTCCACCGACGCTCCCAAGCGCGCGCGCAAGTGGTCGCCGACACGAAGCGCGTTGGCCATGATCGTAAGGGCGGGATTCACCGCGCCGCTCGAGGGGAAGAGGCGGCCGTCGACGACGTAGAGGTTGTCGAGCTCGTGCGCCTTGCAGTCGGGATCGAGGACCGACGTGCGTGGGTCGTGTCCGAAGCGCAACGTGCCGTTCTGATGGGCGACGCCCGCGAGCGGGATGCGCTGGCCGACGTAGAGGTTCCGCCCGAAGAGTCCGACGTGGCAGTGGTGTCCGTGCTCGGGGCATTTCCGCTGCTGCTGCATCAGCGCCTTCAGCTTCGCGATCAAGCGGCGGTGACCCTCCTCGTTGTTGGGCCGATAGCTCAGCACGATGCCGCCATTGCGATCGAGCGTGACGCGGTTGCTCGGGTCGGGGAGATCCTCGCTGGTGAGCCAGAAGTCCAGCGAGTGCTTCGCCATCAGGTCGAGGGTGAACCCCGGCGCGAGCGCCGGGGCTCCGGCCGAGAGCGTGACCCCGTCGAGCTTGCCGACGAACGAGATGTGGCCCATCGGGTACGCCCACTCCTCGCTGCCGAAGTAGAAGTCGTTGAGCGCGAGCGTCTTCTGGAACACGGTCGGATTCGGGCACCTCGACACGGCCATCAGCACCGAGTTGAGGTGGCCCATGTAGTGGCGGCCCACCATGTCCGAGCCGTTGGCGAGCCCCATCGGGTGCTTGGCGTTTGCCGATCGGAGCAGCAGCGCGGCGGAGTTGATGGCGCCGCAGGCCGCGACCACGATCGCCGCCGAGTAGGTCTCGTGGACACCATGGCGCTCCACGTGCACCGTCGTGACGGTGCGGCCGCTCGGGTCGGTGTCGAGACGCGAGACGTAGGCGTTGGTGAGCAGCGTGACGTTCGCGTGCGTGAGGGCGGGATCGACGCAGATCGTCTGGGCGTCGGCCTTGGCGCCGACGAGGCACGGGAACCCGTCGCAGGTCTCGCACCGGATGCACGGGCTGGTACGCCGATTGGTCTCGTCGAGACGAACGCCGAGCGGGACCGGAAAAGGCCGGCAGCCGAGCCGCGCGAAATCGTCGTGGAGCTCCTGGATGCGGGGCTCGTGGCTGACGGCGGGAAACGGATACGGGGCGCTCGCCGGCGGCTCGGTCGGGTCGGCGCCGCGTTCGCCGTGCACCTGATACAGGCGCTCGGCCTCCGTGTAGTACGGCTCGAGATCCTCGTAGCGGATCGGCCAGGCGGGCGAGACGCCGCCGTGGTGGCGGAGCTTACCGAAGTCCTCCCGGCGCAGGCGGAAGAGCGCGGCGCCGAAGAACTTGGTGTTGCCGCCGACGTAGTAGTTGGTGTGCGGGTGGAGCGCCTTGCCGTCGCCGTCATGCCAGGTCTCGGCCGCGGTGTACTTGGCCGCGACGTTGACGGCGCGGGTGCTCCAGTTGTCCTTCTCGCGCGGGACGTAGTCGCCACGCTCGAGCAGCAGCACGCGCCGACCCGAGCCGGCGAGACGATACGCGAGGGTGCCGCCGCCGGCACCGGTCCCGATGATGATGACGTCGTAGGACGTGGTGGTCATGAACGTCAGATGCCGCCGCGACGGAGAAGTGGCACGGTGCTCCCATGGCGGCTGCGGCGGCGTCCGAGCGCGTCAATCCGCACGTTCGACCAGTTGCACCGCGTGCCCGTCAGGGTCGTGGACCACGACCGCGCGCATACGGCGGCGCGTTCTGCCCGGCAGCGCCACGACGTCGGACAGCGGCACGTATCCCGCGACCCGGAGCGCGCTCGCGGCCCGGTCGACGTCGGCGACGACGATCGTCGTCCGCCAGTGCGCAATGTCGTTCGTGCGCGGCTCGGACGGCGCATCCCGTCCGTCCGCCGGCGCGCGGTAGTCGAGCAGCTCGACTCCCGGGAGACCGCCCGGGGCACGCAAGCCGGTGATACGCACTCGCGCGCGGTCGACACCCGTGAGACGCTCCTGCTCCGGTCCGGTGTTCAGGCTTTCGCCGACCACCGCCAGGCCGAGCAGATCGCGGTAGAAGGCGAGGCTCGTGTCCGTGGCGCGCACGCCGATCGCGGTGTGATCGATGCCGAGGAACAGCCGTCCGTCCCTCGCTTGCCAGCGCCGGTCGCCCTTGCCGGGCGGAAAGTGAATCAGCTCGAGCGCGTGCCCGTCGGGATCGCGGAAGTAGAAGGCCGAGATGCCGGCCGCGGCCACGTTCGTCACCGGCAGCGTCTGCGGCCCGCCGATCGAGATCGGCGAGACGTGGGCGCGGATACGCGCGTATGCGGCATCCATGTCGGCGACGACGATCGCGACGTGTTGGAACCAGCGGTCGTTGCTACGCGAGTCGAGGGGGTGGGCGCGGCCTGTAGGTGGGCCGTACTCGGTGAGCTCGAGCTCCTGATCACCGAGGCGGAGGCGGACGACGTGGGCCCGTACGCCTGCCACACCCCACAAGCGGTCGTACTCCGGCCCGGATACCTCGACGTCGCCGACCTGCTCGAAATCGAGCACGCGCGTGAAGAACCTCGTCGAGCGTGCGATGTCGGCGACGGTCATGCCGACCACCGCGACCGCGCGCGCCTGCGTCGGCGCCACGAGGCGGGTCGCTGTGTCGCCCACGCGACTCGGCGGAGGCCCGAGGCACGAAGCGGCGAGGACGACGCCCGCGAGCGCGAGAAGTCGGACGCTGCGGGCGCGACGACGCGCGGCGCGGCGGTCACGCGTGCGCCCGCCGTGAGCCCACGCGCGCGAAACGCCCCGATTCACGAGGGGTAGTCGCACCGAAACACGCAGCGCATCGCGTTCTCGTGATGGAGCTTGGCGCAGAGGACGTGCCGAGCGCCGCCGGCGCGCAGGTAGCATTCCGCCGCCGCGAGCATGCCGATCGCCGGCGCGACGAAGTAGATCCAGAGCGTCGTCCAAGTCTCTGCGGGCAATGCCGACGCCAGCGTCCGGGCCGGATTCATGCTCATGCCGGAGAGCGGCGCCTCGAGCGTAATGTAGGTCGCGACCAACGCCGCCGCGGCGAACGCGGTGAAACGGTTCCACGTCGGCGCATTGGAGAGGGCGAGGATCGTGCTCATGAGGCCGAACGAGATCGCGGCTTCGGCGACGAACGCGATCGGTGTCCCATACGCGCCCACCGTTGCTACGTAGCGCACGGCGGGATGCGCGAGCGCGTCGCCGAGCAGCACCCGCGCGAGGGCGACGCCGCCGACGCCGCCGACGAATTGCGCGGCCACGTAGAAGCCCGCGTCCCAGGGGGCAATCTTGCCGAGGCGGAGAAACGTCAGGGTGACGGCGGGGTTGAAATGCGCGCCCGAGCGTTTGCCCCAGGGCGACAGGACGAGCGCGAGCGCGGTGAGCCCCATCGCCATGCCCATGAGCGCGCGCATGAGGAGCGGCGAGGCGGCCACGAGCGCGAGCGGCGAGCCCGGGTGACCGAGCAGCGTTCCGAACACGCACGCCGACAGCATGAAGAGCCCGAGTCCGGCGGCTTCCATCAAGTACTCGGGCCAATGGCTGGTGACCGCGGCGCGTGCGGACGGGCTTTGCATGCCCCTTCGATGCCGGGTCCGTCCGGCACGTCGCGTGAACCGAATCGCTCCCGGGGCCGCGATCAATCCATGGCGGCCTCCGGTTGCAGGAGGCGGTCCGCGATGCGGAACGCTTCCCGCATCTCGTCGACGCGCGCGATGTGGAGGACGTCCTCGAGCTTCCGGAGCTGGTGCGTCATCTGCTCGAGCCGGTCGTCGTCGTGCACCAGCAGCAGGATCGCGCTGCACGTTCCGTCGCCGATCGGCATGCACACGATGCCCTCCACGTTGAAGGCGCGCCGCGCGAAGAGACCGCAGACGTGGGACATCACGCCGGGATGGTTCTGCACGTGCAGGCGAAGCACGGCTTCAGGCTTGGGCGGCATGGAGCTCTCCTCCGATCATGTCGCGGTTGGCGCCGCCGGGCGGCACCATCGGGTAGACGTTCTCCTCGGCGGCGATCGGCACGTTGACGAGGCAGGGGCCCGGCGTCGTGAGCGCCTCCGCGAGCGTGGTGCGCGCGTCGTTGCGATCGGCCGCGTTGCCGAGATCCCAGGCCGCGAGGCCGAAGCCGCGGGCGATCGCCGCGAAATCGGGCTCGGCATGGAAGCGTGAAGCGTGAAAGCGCCCGCCGTAGAAGAGCTGTTGCTGCTGGCGGACGAGGCCGAGGTGCGCGTTGTTGAGGAGCACCACCTTCACGTTCACGCCCTCTTCCGCGGCGGTGGCGAGCTCCTGCAGGTTCATCAGCAGGCTGCCGTCGCCGCTGAAGCAGACGACCGTGCGCTCGGGCAGCGCCAGCGCCGCGCCGATCGCGGCGGGCAAGCCGAATCCCATCGTGCCGAGGCCGCCCGAGGTGAGCCATTGCCGCGGGCGGGTGAACGGAAACGCCTGTGCGGCCCACATCTGGTGTTGGCCGACGTCGGTCGTGACGATCGCGTCGGGCGGCAGCAACGCCGCCGTGTGACGGATGATGCCGTAGGGGTCGAGCGGATCGTCGACGCCCGGCATCACGAGCGGGTGGGCGGTGCGGAGCGTCGCGACGTGGCGCGTCCATGCCGCGCGTGGTTGCGCCGCCACGCGCGGTTCCAGGGCGTCGAGGACCTTCCCGACGTCGGCCACCATGCCGAGGCACGGCTGCTTGATCTTGCCGAGCTCGCTCGGGTCGATGTCGACGTGGATGATCCGCGCGCGCGGGCAGAACTCGGCCGCTTTGCCGGTCGCGCGGTCGTCGAAGCGGATGCCGAGGCCGATCAGGAGGTCGCACTCCTCCAGCACGAGGTTGGTGCACCGCGCGGCATGCATGCCGACCATGCCGAGGAACAGGGGATGATCGTGGGGTAACGCCCCGAGGCCGAGCAACGTCGCCGCAACCGGGATCGAGGCCTTCTCGGCGAGTCGCCGCAGCACGTCGGATGCCTCCGCCGCGACCACCCCGGCGCCCACCAGGAGGACGGGCCGTTCCGCTGCGTCGATCAGGGCGGCGGCGCGGGCGAGGTCCTCGTCGCGCGCGCGCGGCGACGGGTCGGGACGGCCGAGCTCCGGAAACGCCGCGAGCTCGACCGGCTCGTTCTGGACGTCCTTTGGTATGTCGATCACGACCGGCCCGGGCCGTCCCGACGCGGCGATGCGAAACGCGGCGGGAATCGCCTCGATGAGCTCGGCCGCCGAGCGCACGAGAAAGTTGTGCTTCGTGATCGGGACCGTGAGGCCGTAGGTGTCGATCTCCTGGAACGCGTCGGTGCCGATCATGGCGCGCGGCACCTGGCCGGTCATCGCGATGAGCGGGATCGAGTCGAGCTTCGCGTCGGCGATCGCGGGCAGGAGGTTGGTCGCGCCGGGTCCCGAGGTGCCGAAGCACACGGCGGGGCGGCCCGTCGCCCGCGCCATGCCTTGCGCGATGAAGCCCGCGCCCTGCTCGTGCCGCGCCAGCACGTGCCGGATGCGGCTCGTGCGAAGCGCGTTGTAGAGCGGGAGGTTGCACCCGCCGGGGATGCCCGCGATCGTGGTGATGCCCTGACGCTCGAGCAGTCGGAGCGTCAGTTCTGCGCCTGTCGTCTTCATGGGAGCTCTCCTTTTCGGAACTGCTCCCTGCAGGCTCTCGGCTCGGATCGGGGGCCAAAAAACAAAACCCCCGCTGGCCTCGCGCCGGCAGGGGTTGGAATTGCGTTGGCTGATCCCCGCTAGGACGCGACGGCCTCTACGACCGATACGACGACCACGACGACGACCGCGTTCAGATGGGACAGCTGGTCGGCGTGGGCGGGTTGCATGGGCGGCGAAGCTACTACGCGCGCGCGGCGAGACGCAAGTACGTTTTCGGGGGGAGCATCCCCCCGTCTCGAGCCCGGAAGGGCCGGCACGCCACCGCGGGCGGGCCGGCCCTTCCGTTCAGTAAGACCGCTGCTCTAGAGACAGGCCCCGGCGCCGTTGCAGGTCTGCGCCCCGGGACACTCGTTCACCGGATCCGTGCCGGCGGTGATGTTCGCGCAGGTGCCGTTCACGCCGCCGGTCTGCGAGGCGACGCACGCCTGACAGGTTCCGGCGCACGCCGTGTTGCAGCACACGCCGTCGACACAATTGCCGCTCTGGCAGTTCGCGGCCGAGGAGCAAGGGCTCCCGTTCGGCTGCTGGCAGACCCCGCCGATGCAGCTGCCGCTGCAGAAGAAGCCGCACCCGCCGCAGTTGTTGGTGTCGGTGAGGATGCTCACCTCACAGCCGTCGAGCGTCGGGTTGCCGTTGCAGTCGGCATAGCCTGGGTCACAGGCGTAGGTGCACATCACGCCGTTGCAGGTGCCGTTCGCGTTCGGAACGACCGGGCACACGACGTTGTCGACGAAGCCGTCGCAGTTGTCGTCGATCCCGTTGCAGGTCTCCGTGCTCGGCAGACCGGGCGAGCACGACTGGGGCATGCCGCCGACGCAGTTCTGCACCGTGTTCTGACAGGCGCCGGTGCCGCATGTCGTCTGACCGAGACCGTCGTCGACGATGCCGTTGCAGTTGTCGTCGACGTTGTTGCAGGTCTCGGCCTGGGGCGGTGCGCCGACGCACGGGCCGTACGTGCCGTTCATCTGACAAGTTCGGATGCCCGCGGCGCACGGGCCTGGGAGCATGGTGCCGCACCCCTGCTGCTGACCGGGGCTGCACACGGTGCATACGCCGGCGGTGCAGAAGCCGCTCTGGCAATCCGGATCCGAGAAACACCCCTCGCCGAGGATGCAGGGCGGACAGGGTCCGCCGCAGTCGACGTCGGACTCACCGCCGTTTTGCATGAGGTCGTTGCACGTCGCTGCGGGCGTCGAGGTCGGCGCGGGAGTCGACGGCGGGAGACACGGCGTCGGCGTCGCCGGGTCGGGGAAGCCGATCTTGCGCGCGGGGGCGCACAGCTGGAACGGCTTCTTGGCCGTGATCGTGCGCGTCCCGAACTGGTCTTCGACCGGCAACGTCAGATCGAGCTTCGGACACGAGAGGTTGTAGCAGAGGAAGTCGCGCGTGTTCTGGCCGTTCAGCACCTGCGGCGGCGCCGGCACGACGTTCGACTTCTGGACGTTGACGCAGAAGAGCTTCGCCGGGACCTTCAGCTTGCACCCGGTCTGCGCCAGGAACTGCGTCTGCTCCGGCAGCAGGTCCGCCGTGTACTTCTGCTTCGGGGCGAGATCCTTGATCTTGTAGCATTCGAGGTGGTCGAACGGCTGGGCTCCGGCGACGGTGGGAGCCAGGAGCGCGAGGGCGGCGAGGAGCGCTCGCACGAATCGGGAACGGTCGAAGAACATGGCAAATCCTCCTGCCGGCTCACACACCACACCTCGGGTCGCAGCGTCCAGCGGAATCGGCCGTGTCCCGGCGTTTGGTGCCGAACGTCACTTCGGGGCGTGATCTCAGACGACGCGGAACTGCGCCGCGCCTTCGATGCGCTCGGCGAGCGCCGTCCGACCGGTGCTCGGGACGTCGCTCGGGAACTTGGCGTCGCTCCGCCGCCATTGCTCCAGCCACTCGGGGCCGAGGACGACCCGACCGCGCCCCGCCGCGTGCCGCGCGGCCGCGGGTGTCATGGCAAGCGTCGTCTCGGCCCGCCGGCCCGTCGGGGCGCCGCGGCCGACGACGAAGCCGGCACCGAGCATGGCGGTGCGGACGACGGTCGACGCCGAGTAGGTGAACAGCTCGGTGTCGTGCTCGGCACACGCGCCGAAGACCTGCTCGAAGCACTCGAGCGTCCACATCGGCGCGTCGGTCTTGGCGGAGAAGGGATCCCAGAAGATCAGCGCGGGCGGCGGGGCGGCCGTCAGCTGCTGGCGGAAGTCGCCCTCGAGCAGGGTCCAGAGGATCGGGGCGGTTTCCGAGCGCCACTCGCCGAAGCGCAGCACGTAGTTCGGCGCGGGATGGTGGAGGTGCGGAAACTTGACCGCATGGCGGAGCGCCAGCCGGAGCGAGGCGACGTCGTGCTCGAAGCTCACCAGGTGCAGCGGCCGTGTGACGGGAGGGTCCGCCGCCTCGCAGGCGCGCACCGCGGCGAGCGCGTTGTGGGCCGCGCCCATACCGACGTCCCACACGACGAGCGGCGTCGACCCGGGGTCGCGGAGCCGTGCGACGAGACGCGATTGCTCTACGTACAGCCCGTTGGCCTCGACCGTCGGATCGATCCCGCCGTGCATCAGCTCGCCCGAGGCCCGGTGCACGATGCTCGCATGCCCAGCGCGCGACTCGTCGATGCCGAAGCGCTCGAGGTCGCGCTCGTTTCGTCCCCGTCGCCGGCGCGTCGTCGGCACCGGCGGGTTGTCCTCGTCGGCGCGCGCGAGGATCAGGCGTTGCTCGTCGCGGTAGGCCGCGAAGGTGTCGGCGACGATGTGCGCGCGCATCCGCCGCATCAGGTCGTGGTAGAAGCGGACGTTGTGTCGGGAGAGCAGCTGCCAGCCGAGCGCCTCGCTGGTCTTGATCAGGTGATGAACGTAGGCGCGTGAGTAGTCGGCACAGGTGGGGCACGCGCATTCCGCGTCGACGGGCTCTTCGGAGAGCTTGTAGACGCCGCGGTAGAGGTTCAGCCGACCGGTCGACGTGTACGCGACCCCCTGACGCGCGAGCACCGAGGGAATCGTGCAGTCGAACATGTCGACGCCGCGCTCGACGGCTTCGAGCAGGTCGAGCGGCGTCCCGACGCCCATGAGATAGCGGGGCAGGTCGCGCGGGAGCAGCGCGGCGGCGAAGGCCGTGAAGCGCTCGCGATCGACCTTACCTTCTCCGACGGCGAGCCCGCCGATCGCGAAGCCGTCGAAGGGCAGACGCGTCAGGTAGTCGGCGCTCTCGTGCCGCAGATCTTCGAAGCACGCGCCTTGCACGATGCCGAAGAGCGCCTGCGGCGCCTCGCCGCGCGCCGCGAGGCTGCGCTCCGCCCAGCGGTGCGTGCGATGCATTGCGGCAGCGGCGATGTCGTGCGTGGACGTGGACGGCACGCACTCGTCCATCACCATCATGATGTCGCTGCCGATCGCGAGCTGCGTCTCGATGCTGCGTTCGGGGCTCAACACGACGCGCGCGCCGTCGACGTAGCTCCGGAACACGGCGCCCGCTTCGGTGATGGTCCGGTCGTTCGGCAACGAGAAGACCTGATACCCGCCCGAATCGGTGAGCACCGAGCGACGCCAATTCATGAAGCGATGAATCCCACCGAAGCGCCGGAACACCTCGAGCCCCGGACGCAGCAGCAGATGGTACGCGTTGGCGAGCAGCACGTGCGACCCCGTCGCCTCGAGATCCTCGACGGTCAGCCCCTTGACGGTCGCCTGCGTCCCGACCGGCATGAACAGCGGCGTCTCGACGTCGCCATGCAACGTCCGAAAGCTTGCTGCGCGCGCCCGCGAATCACTCGCAGTCGCCTCGACACGAAAATGCAGCCGCGACGTCATACGTGCAGCAGCTCTGTCACGTCACGCGCGGTCGAGCCAGAAGGTCGCTGATCGCTCTGATCTGTGTGAGCGAGGACCGCGGATTCACTCCGCGGTCCGAGGGCCATCGGAGCATTGCGGGCGCAAAGCGCCCGCAAGCGCACGCGCGGAGCGGCAAATTGAAAGGTCCGGGGCACCGGCGCGCTCGTTAGCGCGCCGGTGCTCCTCTCCGCGCCGAACCCTTCCCGCGCTGCGCTCCACTCGCGCACGGGGCGGCGGGATGTCGTGACATCGTGACTAAACAATAGTTGTTTGCTTGTCAAGCAACTTTCGATTGGGTAGGTTCGCCGGGCCATGCAGCGGCGGAGCAATGCCCCCAAGGGCATCAAGGATCTCTTCTACGAGACCCGTGTGCTCAGCGGCCGCGAGTACACCGGCACCAAGTTCGCGAAAGAAGTTCTCGGCGGGGCCGTCGACCCCGTCATGCTCGGCTACATCGAGAAGGGAAAGCGCTTTCCGAACGAGGCGTTGGTGCGGCGTCTCGCCGCCGTGCGGAACGAGCCGGTGGCGCCGCTCTTGGCGGTGCTCTACCGCGATCGCATGCTCTATGCCTTCGGGCGTGAGCTGCGTCGCGCCCTCCACGATCCGACGGAGGTCGAAGGCATCGCCGACGCCGACCTCGCCGTGCAAGTGAGCCGCGCCATCGCCGCGCTCCCGGACGACGGCGGGTGGATCACGACGGCGAAGTGGCGGACGCAGATTGGCGTCGCCGTCCGCGACAAGGCAAAGAGCGACGTGTCGCGCGTCACCGACTTGTTGAAGGAGCGCGGCCTCGTCGAGCAGGCGAAAGGCAAGGTGCGACGCAAGTCGCGACACTTCGTCGCGACGACGCTCGAAGAGCGGCGCGCACTGGCAATGGAGTTCACGGCGATCTACACCAAGGCGCTGCTCGACAAAGTGAGCTTGCCGGAGCGTGCCGCTGCCACGCATCTCCGCAACCACTATCTGCACATCGAGCGCGAACGACTTCCCGAGTTCTACCAGAAGCTCGAGAAGGCGGCCCGCGCGCTGGCGGAAGAGTTCGCCGCCGACGCCGGTGCCGGCACGGAGTTCCTGAACGTCTTGATCGTCGGAACGCCGGTTTGACGGAGCCAGGATGAACACGGACATGCGACGACTTCGAAACGGACTGATGGCCGCGAGCTTCCTCGCCGCGCTGGTGGTCGGCCTCGCCGGGTGCGGTGGCAGCGGCTCGAGCGGCTTCGACGCCGTCGCCAGCGAGGCGCGCGCCATCCAGCACGTCATCGACGCCGGTGATTGCACCGTGTTCGAGGGGCAGACCTTCTGTGCCTCGGGCGCCGAGGCGACCGGTCCGTTCGAAGGGGCACTGGTCAAGATCCAACCGCTCGACGTCCCGCTCGTGTGCGAGGGCGTGCCGATCGCCGAGAAGTGCACCGCGCCGCTCGCCTTCACGACGGAAGGCTTCACGCAGCCGACGAGCCTCCTCGCGGCCGTCGGCGAGACCGAGGATGGGCCCTGGAAGCTCGCGGCCGTCACGGTCGAAGAACACGTCGATGGCGGCCCACGCACGGTCTCGATCGCGGTGCCCGGTCGCACCGACGCGACCGAGCCGACGCCCCTCATCGCCGCGGTCCTCGTCTACGAGGGGACGGCCCCCGAGGATCTCCCCGCGACCAGCGCGACGCTCGCCGGCTTCGGCGTCGATCTGGTGTACGTAAGCCAGCGCCTGGAAATCGTCGTCCCCCGCTGAGCAGGTTGCTGAAAAAGGGCGATCTGCCGTGTCCCCGAAGGGGGCTGCGTTGCTCCCTCCTTCGCTTGCTTGCCCTCGGAAGAGGGTGCGGCGTAGCTCCGCTACGCCTCCGCGCTCAGTCAGTCGCGCCTTGCATCTCC
>CAZWAX010000011.1:0-31622 GCA_964631985.1 uncultured Polyangiaceae bacterium
GACGACACGCAGGACGATCAGCACACTGTCGCTGCCGAACTGTCGTACGTGTTCTAGTCGGCTTACCGGACCGACCAGTACGAAGGGCCTGCCGAGCAATCGGCAGGCCCTTTTCGTTTGGGGAGTGTGGCTACTCCGCCCAGCGGATCAGCCGATAGTCGAAGCGCATGCCTTCGAGGATGTTGAATTTCACGATCTCGAAGTACGGCGAGATGTCGAAATCGCGCGGCGTCGTCAGGGTGATGGGTGCCGTCCGAAAGAGCCCCGGAACGGATCCGGGGCGGCGGCGAAACCACTGCAGCCCGCGCGGCGTTGCCGGCGGGGGATCGCCTGGCGTGACCTCCGGCAGGATCGGGTACCGTACCTTCCCGAACGCGCGGGCGATCAGGCTCGAGCAGATGACCTGAGTCGGGACGCCGCTCCCGAAGATCAAGGCACGCTGGCGAAAACGCCGCGGCACGAGGCTCACCGGCAGGAAGTAGCGTGCCAGGTCGATGAGGTTCTTGACGTCGTAGCGGTAGCCGATCTGGTCGATCACGTCGTCGAGGACGGTCCGCAGGTCGTCGCGATGGAGGTTGTACGGGCGACAGACCCGGATGTTGAAGTCGAGATACTTCGAGAGCGGCGAGGCGACCACGCCGTCCTCCACCAGGGCTTCGACGATCAGGTGCTGCGCGTCGTCGCCAAACTCGTTCCGCAGGACGTGACGAAGCGCGGGGTTGCGCCGCCAGATCTCGTCGCCGACGTAGATCGCCGCGTGTGACCACGAGCTTTGGGTGAGGTACTTGATCACCTCGCTCACGCGTTGATCGCCTTCGACCAGCACGACGTCACCCTTCTTGATGTGACGTCGCAAGTTGTCACCGTCGTTGGCGGCTCGACGTTGATAGCGACCGAGGGGTGTGGTGAGGAGGCTGGTGGCGAACCGGATGGTTTTTTGGCGGAGCTGGAGCGGCATGCACGTGGCCCTGGATGTGATGCAGATTCTAACCGGCACGCTCTCGAGATGAGAAGAGAAAAACGCGCCTCCGCGGGCGACGCCCCGCGTCGTCGCCCGGTCCGGTTGCGTCTCGACGCCGCGCAGCTGGCCGGCTTTCGCCGCGGGCTCCTCGCCTGGTACCGCCGGCACGGTCGGGATCTGCCCTGGCGGCGGACCCGCGATCCGTACGAGATTCTGGTGTCGGAGGTGATGCTGCAGCAGACGCAAGTGAAGCGTGTGCTCGAGTTCTATCCGCGCTTTCTCGCCCGCTATCCGACGGCCGAAGAGCTCGCCGCCGCGCCCGCAAGTGCCGTGCGCGAAGCCTGGGAAGGTCTCGGTTACTATCGGCGCGCAAGCAACCTCCAACGCGCGGCGCGCGAGGTTGCGGATCGCCATGGCGGACGCTTCCCGGCGACGCCAGAGGCGCTCGTGCAGCTCCCTGGGATCGGCCGCTACACGGCCGGTGCCGTCGCGTCGTTCGCCTTCGGCGTCGACGCGGCGATTCTCGATACCAACGCCGCCCGTGTGCTCACGCGAGTCTTCGGTCCGGGACGACGACGGAAGGGTCGGGAAGCTCGGTTATGGGCTCTGGCGCAGGCGGCGATCCCGCCGGGGCGCGGCTACCCGTTCAACCAGGGCATCATGGATCTCGGCGCGATGATCTGCACCGCCCGTCGACCGGCGTGCCCGCGTTGTCCGGTGCGACGCGCGTGTCGCACCGGACGGCGCCTCGTCGCCACGCGCCGTCGGGCGGCAGCTCAGAGGTAGCCATCGCGGCGCAGCGCTTCGGCGAGGAGCACGGCGCCTTTGGCGGCTCCGAACTTGGTGTTGTGGGATACCAACACGAAGCGGAGGCCGTGGCTCCAGAGCGCGTCCGGACGGAGTCGGCCGACCGACGTCGTCATCCCGCCGTCCGCATCGCGATCGACGCGGGGCTGGGGCCGAAACGGATCGTCGTGGACGGTCAGCATGTGGCGCGGCGCCGAGGGGAGATCCTCGATCCCGCCGCGATACTCGCGCATGGCCGCCGCAGCCTCGGCGGGCGAGCAGGCTTTCCTGAGCGATACCGAGACCGCCTCGGTGTGGCCTTCGATGACGGCGGCTCGCGTACACGTGGCCGATACCACGATGGGAGCCAGATCGATGGCGTCACGGCCGAGCGTGCCGAGAATCTTGGCGGTCTCCTTGGCGACCTTCTCTTCCTCGCCTGGAATGTACGGAATGACGTTGTCGAGGATGTCGAGCGCCACGACTCCGGGCGAGCGGCCGGCGCCCGAGATCCCCTGCATCGAGGTCATCGCGACCTTCTCGACGCCCACGTGTCGATGCAGCGGCGCGAGCGCGATGGCGAGCCCCGTGGTGGTGCAATTCGGAATCGGCGCGACGAAGCCCTTCCATCCGCGACGCGTCTGCTGCGTGCGAAGGAGTGGGGCGTGGCTCAGGTTGACCCCAGGGATGAGCAGGGGCACGTCGTCCTCGTAACGGTAGGCCGACGCGGTGCTGAACACGGGCCGCACGCTCGCCCAGCGGGGCTCGAGCTCACGAGCGGGCTCGCTCTCGATCGCCGAAAACACCACGTCGACGGAGGCGGCGTCGAAGTCGGCACCGGCCACGACCGGTAGGCGTGTCACCTCGGGGGGCGGCGCATCGGCGCACCACCAACGCACGGCCCCGCTCTTGGCGTCGCGGAGCGCCTCGCCGTACGACTTCCCGGCCGAGCGCTCGGACGCGGCCAACGCGGTGATCTCGAACCACGGATGAACGCGGAGCGCATCAATGAACTGCTGCCCGGCTATGCCGGTCGCGCCGACGATCGCGGCACGCAACTTGTTGGTGGACGGCACGACGAACCTCCTGGGGCCGGCAGGTGTATCATGCGTTTCCGGACCTGTCACAGGCGCGAGCGGTTCCCGCGGCCGGGACCGTGTGCTGTAATCGCGAGGCCGCAGTCGGCGGCGGAGGTGTGGATGCGCATCGAGGGCGTCGCGTGTGGGGTGTTCCTCCCGCAAGTCGGACTGGATTTCGACGCGCTCGCGGAGCGGGCCATCGCCTGTGAAGAAGCCGGCCTGCACTCCCTATGGCTCGCCGATCACTTCTGGGCGCGCGGCATGCCCGACCTCGACTATCTGGAGTGTTGGACGGCGCTCACCGCGCTCGCCATGCGCACTACGCGCCTCCGCCTCGGCACGCTGGTCCTCTGCAATTCGTATCGCAACCCGGCGCTGGTCGCGAAAATGGCGGCGACGTTCGATCGCATTTCCGGGGGTCGGCTCGAGCTCGGGGTCGGCGCCGGGTGGATGGACGAGGAATACCGCGGCTACGGCTACCACTTTCCGAGCACGCGCGTCCGGATCGAGCAGCTCGAGGAGGGTCTCGAGGTCATGCACCGGCTCTTCACCGACGCGCGTTCGACGTTTCAGGGGAAGTACTACGCGCTCGACGACGCTCCCAACAATCCGAAGCCGCTGCAACCGGCGAAGCCGCCCATCACCATCGGCGGCGCCGGGGAGCAGTTGCTGCTCAAGGTCGTCGCCAAATACGCCGACCGTTGGAATTGCCCGATGAACGCCGCGCACGAGCTGCCGCACAAGCTCGAGGTTCTACGGTCGCACTGCACCGAGATCGGACGTGATCCCGAAGCCATCACGGTATCCGAGCAGGTGATCGTCGTCCTCGGTGCCGACGACGCCGACTTCAAGGCGCGCTGGACCGCGGCCAAGCAGCTCCTCGGCGGGTTCGCAGACCTGGACGCGATCGCGGTGCGCGGAACACCCGACGCGGTCGCCGCCGGGCTGCGGGCGAAGGTCGCCAAGGGCGTGCGACTGTTCACGATCATGTTCGGAGACTTCGCGCCGCCAGAGACGATCCGCCTCTTCGGGGAGCGCGTCCTCCCGGCGCTCGTGCCCTGAAGGGCCCCGAACGACTATTTCAACTCCGCGATGAACCGTTCGATCGCCGGCGTAAAGTGTCGACCCTGGCGGTGCAGGATGCCGAGCGGACGGTAGAGGGCCTCGTCGCTCAGCTGGAGGGCGGCGAGCGTGCGGCTCTTGACCTCTTGCTTGATCGCCGGCTCGGGGACCAATGCGACGCCGGCGCCGATCTCGACGACGCGCTTGATCGTCTCGATGTTGTCGAGCTCCATGACGTAGCGGACGGTCACGCCCTTGCGGCTCAGCAGGCGATCGGTCGCACGGCGGGTCGGGATGTCACGTTCGTAACCCACGAACGTCTGGCCCTCGAGATCCTTGACGGCGATGGTTCGCCGACGCGCGAAGGGATGGTGCGCGGCGCAAACCAGAACGAGACGATCCTCGCGGAACGGGATCACCGCGATCTGTGGCCTGCGCCCCGGGTACGCGACGATGCCGAGGTCGATCCGACCCGACAAGACGTCCTCGACGATCTTCGACGAGCGACTGTACTCGATGTGGACGTTCACCTGCGGATAGGCCTTCAAGAACTTCTTCAACGGCTCGGAGAGCTCGTACAGTCCGACGCTGTGCACGGTCGCGAGGCGGACACTGCCGCTCACGACGCTGCCGAAGCTCTGCATCTGCTCGCGGAGGTCGCGATAGCGCTGCGTGATGTCCTTGCTCGCCTGGTACAGGAGCTGGCCCGCGGGCGTCGGTTGGACGTTGCCCTTCGTGCGCTCGATGAGCGGTCGGTCGAAGCGCGCTTCGAGGCTTCGCACCTGCTGGCTCACGGCCGATTGGGTGATGAAGTTCTGCGCTGCGGCAGCGGAGAAGCTGCCGGTCTCGACCAGATCGCAGAACACCTGCAGGGTCTCGAGGTGCATAGATTCGCGTGGCGCTCACCGAGCCGGATTAGCGCGGCTGATCACCATCCTTCCTCCGAGCTAGAAACGCTTATACGGGAGTCGGCCCCGACCTCCAAGCCGCGCGCCCGTCGCCTTGAGCCGGCAGCGACGCGGCAGTACGATCCCGCCCCATGCCGGCACCCGACTACTACGATCTCGATGCGCTCCTCACGTCCGAGGAGCGCATCACCCGCGACACCATCCGTGACTTCGTCGAGCACGACTGCCTGCCTCTCCTCGAAGGCTGCTTCAGCCGTGAGGAATTTCCGCGCCAGCTCATCCCGCGCCTGGGAGAGCTCGGCGTGTTCGGTGCGAATCTCCACGGCTACGGCTGCGCCGGGATGAACAACGTGGCGTACGGCCTGGTGATGCAGGAGCTCGAGCGCGGCGACAGCGGGCTCCGCTCGATGGCCTCGGTGCAAGGCGGGCTCGCGATGTACGGCATCTACGCGTACGGGTCCGAGGAGCAGAAGCAGCGCTGGCTCCCAGCCATGGCCCGCGGCGAGGCCATTGGCTGCTTCGGCCTCACCGAGCCCGATCACGGCTCGGACCCCGGCGGCATGGAGACCCGCGCCCGCAAGGTCGGTAACGAGTGGGTGCTGTCGGGCGTCAAGCGGTGGATCACCAACGGCAGCATCGCCGACGTCGCGATCGTGTGGGCCAAGACGACGCCGAACGACGAGATCCGCGGTTTTCTCGTCGAGCGTGGGACCTCCGGATACAGTGCGCACGATCTGAAGGGGAAGTTCTCGCTCCGCGCATCGATCACGTCCGAGCTCGTGCTCGAAGACGTGGAGTTGCCGGCGTCCGCGCTCCTGCCGGGCGTCGCCGGGCTGAAGGGTCCGTTCGGCTGCTTGAATCAGGCGCGCTACGGGATCGTCTGGGGAGCCACGGGCGCGGCGATGGCGTGTTACGAGACCGCCCTCGACTATGCCCTCCACCGCGTGCAGTTCGATCGCCCGATCGCCGGCTTTCAGCTCGTGCAGCAAAAGCTGGTCGACATGATCACGGAGATCACCAAGTCCCAGCTTCTCGCGTACCGCCTCGGACGGTTGAAGGACGATGGCCGCGTCCGGGCCCAGCAGGTGTCGCTCGCGAAGCGCAACAACGTCGCGCAAGCGCTCCACATCGCGCGCTTGGCGCGCGATATTCTCGGCGCGAACGGAATCGTCAACGAATATCCAGTCATCCGACACATGCTGAACCTCGAGACCGTCAACACCTACGAAGGCACATATGACATGCACACGTTGATCGTCGGACGTGACCTGACCGGGCTCGACGCGGTCCGCTGAACGTCGCGAAGTCACGAGTATCCTTCGCGAACGGCGTTCTGCCATAGCGTTACGCACGCGCGCTGCGCAGGTCGCGCTTGCTGAAGCCCGAAGCTTGTGGCTTGATCGCCCTCGCTTCACGGCTTCACGGTTCCGCCATGAGTACCCCCGCCGCTGCACGGCAGCTCATCTGTTCCGCACTGGTGCTCGCGTGTGCCTCCGGTGCCGGCAGTGCGTCGGCACGCGACCTCCCACTGCATTTCAGTCCGCAACTTCCCGTCTCGGCAGCGATGTCCGAACGGGTTCGCTTCTGGATCGACGTCTTCACGAACGTCTCCCACGGCGAAGCTCTCCTGCACGACCGCGACGACCCCACCCTGGTCTACGACGTCGTGCGGTACGGCGCCGACGGCGACACGACGCAGATCGACGCGACCCGGGCGAGCTACGAGCGACTCCTCGGCCAGCTCGCGACCGAGACCTTGTTTCAGCCGATCGGGGTGACCTCGCCGGAACGGGCACACGTCAAGGCGCTGTTCGGCAAGCGGGCGGGCCCCACGGCGTACGTGCGCGCGCTCGGCAACATTCGCGCCCAGCGCGGGATGAAGGAGCCGTTCGTCGACGGCCTCGTGCGCGCCGAGCTCTACCTGCCGGGGATCCGCCGCATCTTCCGCGAGGCCAAGTTGCCGGCCGAGCTGATCTACCTCCCGCACGTCGAGTCGTCGTTCAATCCGTCCGCGGTTTCCCGGGCGGGTGCCGCCGGCCTCTGGCAGTTCACTCGTGAGACTTTCGGCCACTACGACAAGACCACGGGTGCCGATGCGCGTTTCGATCCGGTTCGTTCCACGGAGGTCGCCGCCATGCATCTCACGCGGGCGCGTACGGTGCTCGGGACCTGGCCCCTCGCGATCGCCTCGTACAACCACGGGGTCGCCGGCATGGCGCGCGCGCGCGCCGCGGTCGGTGTCGATACGCTCGACGACATCGTGCGCGGCTATGACGGCGCGACCTTCGGCTTCGCCTCGCAGAATTTCTACGCCGAGGTTCTCGCGGCGGCGCACGTCGCGAGCAATGCCCGCCACTACTTCCCGGACATGCCGCTGCCGCCGGTGATGCAGTACGTCGTCCGGCCCGGCGACTCGTTGTGGACGATCGCGCGGCGCCACCGGGTGTCGGTGCGCGACCTCACGGCGGCCAACAACCTCGGTGGCTCGCGACTGCGCACCGGTCAGCTGATCGTCATCAAGACGTCATAGCGGCTCGCCGCAGCTGGCCAGGTAGCGGCGGAGGACCTGCGCGCCGTCGGGGCAGCACTGCTCGTCGCGCATGATGCGTTCCGCCTCGGCACGCCCGACGAAGGCCCCCCAAGCGACTTCCTCCGCCTGCAGCGTGACCGGTCCGTCGTGGCGTACGAGATACGCGCGGCCGATCAGCTGCGTGGCGGTATCCGCGTAGCGTACCTCGAAGAGCTGGACGGGTGCCGCGTCGACGATCCCGACCTCCTCGGCGAGCTCGCGCCGTGCCGAGAGGTCGTAGCTCTCGCCCGCCGCGACCACGCCGCCGACGGTGACGTCCCAATAGCCCGGGTAGACGTCCTTCGTCGTCGTTCGCCGGTGCACGAAGAAGTCGCCGCGACCGTTTCGCACCACCAGATAGACGGCGCGATGCAGGAGATTGTCGCGTCGCATCGCGGCACGGGTCGCTTGTCGCACGACGCGATCCGCGGCGTCGACGACGTCGACGAGCTCGGTCGCGGCGCTCACGATCGTTTCGTCCGCCACCGCGGGCATGCTAGCCACGCCTCGTGGCCGCGCACGTGACCCTCTACGTCAAGCGAGGCTGTCCGCATTGCGATCGCCGGCGTGCGGAGCTCGTGGCCCGGGCCGTCCGGTTCACCGAGGTCGACGTTACGACCCGGCCCGACGTCGTGCCGGAGCTCCTGAAGCTCACGAAGGGGCGGCGGATCGTCCCGGTGGTGGTGGAGGGAGCGCGGATCGACGTTGCGAGCGAGGGCGGATCCGAGTTCTGAGCGCGAGCGCACGAGCGACGGTGGTGGGTCAGCGCTCCCGCCGCGTGCGGCGATCGACCTCGTAGGCGGCGCGGAGCCCCTCGACGAGCTCGCGTGCCTCCTGCGAGCTGCGCTTCAGCTCGTCGATGTCGGCACGATTCGCTTGCACCATGGCGGTGCGCGCCTCGCCGAGACGCGCGTCGATCGCGAGCGCACGCTTGCGAAGTTGCTCGAGCTCGTCGAGCTCGTTTTTGTGCTGCGAGAGAAAGTCGCGGTAGAGCGCATCCAGCTTGCCGAGAAGGCGTTCGCGCGTGTCGAGCGTCTGGTCGAGCGCCGTCGCTTTCTGCTTGAGGTCGGCGGACGCACGGGGATCACGTTGCACGCGTTTGGTCACCGAGCGGCCGGCACGAATCTGTTGCTCCATTTGCTGGAGCTCCTTGCCGTGTCCGGGTCGTTCGCGACGCGCGCGATCGGCCGCGAGCGCCCCGACCGCGACCACGCTGACGAGAACGATGGCGAGGGCCAGTTTTCCAACGAATGTCTTCACCGGTTCGCTCCTCCGGAGCTTGCGAAAGCAGGCTCCCAGAAATCCGGCGCGCGTCGATACGAGGTCACGCCCGGAACGTCGAGCGCGTCGTCGACTCGCGGCATCACACGATCTTCGATGCGTTGGTCCCGCACGAGCGCCTGGGCGAGCACTTGGAGATCGCGCTCGATGTAGGCCACGTCGGTGTCGGCCTCCGCGGCTACCGGAGCGGCGGCGGAGCGCGTTGGTGCGGGAGGGGCGTCGGCCGGTTCTTCGGCGGCGACCGGGTCTGCGCTTGCTGCGGGCGCGGGAATCGCGACGACGGCCGGCGGGCTCGCGTCGCGCGGCCCCGATCCCGTGCCGAGCGCGCGCACCACCACCCATCCCGCCACCGCCGCGCCGAGCACGACGAGACTCAACGTCTTCCAGTCTTGACCCATGACTCGAGCGCCTCGGAGTCTTCAAGGAGCGGTCCGGGGAGTCAAGGGAGGATGGCGGAACGTGCGATCCCGGTGGCGTTCTCGCCATCGATCGGGTAGCTTGACGTTTCATCGGTGACGACGTGCTCGACGGAGAGAAAAGACTCTTCTTGCGCCTCGGTGATCGCGTGCAACACGCGGCCTATGAAGAGTGGGGTGTCGGCGCCGTGGTCGAAGTCATGACCTCGGTCGTCCCGGGTGGAACCTGCATCGTGAGAATTCTCTTCGAGGACGGGAAGCAGCGGACCTTCATCAACGACATGGATAGCGAGCTCTGCTGCTGTTACCGGGGTGTCCGCAAAGAGTGGCACCTCGACTTCGGTCACGTGCACCGCGCCGCGCGCGGTACCCCGCGTCGGCGATTGAGCGGCTCGCATTGATGGCGAGGCGCCGATGAGCAAGAGCGGGGGCCCGGACTTCAAGGGGACCCTCAACCTCCCCGCCACCTCGTTTCCGATGCGTGCCAATCTGCCGGCGCGCGAGCCGGAGATCCTGGCGCAGTGGGAGCGCATCGACCTCTACGCGGCGGGACTCGCCGCCCGTGCTGGTCGGCCGCGGTACGTGCTGCACGATGGACCGCCGTACGCCAACGGCAACATCCACCTTGGCCACGCTCTCAACAAGATCATCAAGGACGTGATCGTGAAGTACAAAGGCATGGCCGGCTTCCACACGCCGTACGTGCCTGGGTGGGATTGCCACGGGCTGCCGATCGAGCACGAGGTCGAGAAGAAGCTCGGCAAGGAGAAGAAGGCCGCGCTCGGCAAGGTCGAGGTCCGCCGGCTGTGCCGCGAGTACGCGGCCAAGTTCGTCGGCGTGCAGCGCGAGGACTTCAAGCGACTCGGCGTCATCGGCGACTGGTCCAATCCGTATCTCACCACCGAGTACGGCTACGAAGCGACCGAGGTCCGCGAGCTCGCGAAGTTCGTGACCAGCGGCGAGCTCTATCGGGGCAAGAAGCCCGTGCACTGGTGCGCGTCGTGCCAGACGGCGCTCGCCGAGGCGGAAGTCGAGTACCGCGACGTCACGACGCGCTCCGTCTACGTCGCGTTTCCCCTGGTCGAGCCGCATCCCGCGGTGTTGCAGGACCTCGCCGGCCCGATCGCGGCGGTGATCTGGACGACGACGCCTTGGACCCTGCCCGCCAACATGGCAATCGCGGTCCATCCGGAGATCGAGTACGCCGTGGTCGCCCTGCCCGTCGGCGGGTCGGTGATCGCCGCGCGCGCGTTGCTACCGAAGCTCGGTCCCATCGTCGGCGACGACCCGCGGGTGCTCGCCACCGTCCGTGGCAGCGACCTCGAAGGCGTCCGCACGCGACACCCCTGGCTCGACCGCGAATCCCCGATCATCCTCGGCGACCACGTGACGCTCGAGGCCGGCACCGGGCTCGTCCACACCGCGCCCGGCCACGGCCAGGAAGACTATGAGGTCGGGCTACGCTACGGGCTCGACGTCTATGCGCCGGTCGACGGTCGAGGCCGCTTCCTGCCCGCCGTCGAGCACTTCGGTGGCCTGAGGGTGTTCGACGCCGACGCGAAGATCATCGAGCATCTCCAAGCCGCCGGACGGTTATTGCATGCCGCACCGCTCCAGCACGCCTACCCGCATTGCTGGCGTTGTCACAACCCGATCATCTTCCGCGCGACCGAGCAGTGGTTCATCTCGATGGAGTCCAAGAATCTACGCGGCCGGGCGCCCGCGGCGATCGACCGCGTGCAATGGTTTCCGTCGTGGGGCCGCGAGCGCATCGCCGGCATGGTGAGCGGCCGTCCCGACTGGTGCATCTCGCGCCAACGGGCGTGGGGTGTCCCGATCGTGGCCCTGCACTGCGAGCAATGCGGCACCACGACCACCAACGAGACGTTGCTCGCGTACGTGGCCGACGTCTTCGCCAGGGAAAGCTCGGACGCCTGGTTCGTGCGCCCCGTCGACGACTTCGTGCCGCCGGGCTTCGCGTGCCAGTGCGGCGCCGCGACCTTCACGAAGGAAGAGGACATCCTCGACGTCTGGTTCGACTCGGGCGTGAGCTTCGCGGCCGTCGTCGAACGCCGACCCGATCTCGGCGGTGATCGTCCCGACCTCTACCTCGAGGGGAGCGATCAGCATCGCGGCTGGTTCCAGAGCTCGCTGCTGACCTCGGTCGCGACGCGCGGCGACGCGCCGTTCCGGGCGGTGCTCACGCACGGGTTCGTGCTCGACGAGGACGCGCGCAAGATGTCGAAGTCGGTCGGGAATACGATCGCGCCGCAGCAGATCGTGGCGAGTCACGGCGCCGACATCCTGCGCCTCTGGGTCGCTGCCGAGGACTACCGCGACGACGTCCGGATCTCGAAGGAAATCCTCGACCGCGCAGGGGAAGCGTATCGCCGCATCCGCAACACCGCGCGGTTTCTGCTCGGCAATCTCGCCGGCTTCGACCCGGCGCGCGACGCCGTGGCGCCGAACCAGCTCCTCGAGCTCGACCGCTTCATCCTCGACCGCTTGCAGGGGCTCGTCGAGCGCTGCCGGCGCGCCTACGACGCGTTCGAGTTCCACGCCGTCTATCATGCGCTCAACAACTTCTGCAGCGTCGACCTTTCGGCCCTCTATCTCGACATCGTCAAGGACCGACTCTACTGCGAGGGCGCCGGCTCGCTGGAGCGGCGCTCCGCTCAGACTGCGCTCCACCATCTGCTCGAGGGGTTGGTACGGATCATGGCGCCGGTGCTCTCGTTCACCGCCGAGGAGATCTGGGGATTCCTGCCCCCGGTCCCGAAGCGGCCGGTGAGCGTGCTCTTGGCCGACTTTCCCACCGTCGATCCGGCGTTCCGCGACGCGAAGCTCGCGGCCGAGTGGGACACCCTGCTCGCCGTGCGCTCGGCCGTGACGAAGACGCTCGAAGGCCTGCGGAGCGCTGGGACGATCGGCCATTCGCTCGAAGCCGACGTGCGCCTCGCCGCGGCCGAGCCGATCGCTACCGTGCTCGCATCGCATCGCGATCTTCTCTCCGAGATCTTCATCGTCTCGCGCGTGACCCTCGTGCCCGACGGTGCCCTCGCCGCGCCGACCTTGCCGCCGGGCGTCGCGGTCGAGGCCAAGCGCGTCGAGGGTGAGAAGTGTCCGCGGTGCTGGAACTATCGCGACGACGCCGGTCGCGACCCGCAGAATCCGACGCTGTGCGGGCGCTGTGTCGGTGTATTGGCGAGCGGTCGATCGTGACGGGCATGACCGGAAAGTGGCGGCTGACCCTCGTGCCGGCTCTGATCGTCGTCGTGCTGGATCAGCTCACCAAGGCAATCGTTCTCGCCAACATGGAGCTCCACCAGTCGATCCCGGTCATCGACGGATTCTTCGCCCTCACCTACGTGCGTAACACGGGCGCCGCGTTCGGCATCTTCGCGGACCAGGCGTCGTCGTTGCGCGTCCCGATGTTGCTCGCGGTGGCGGTGCTCGCGCTCGGCGTACTGCTGTGGTTCGTGCGGACGATCCCCGTCGACCGGCGCGCGGTGATCGCCGCCTGTGGCGGCGTGCTCGGCGGCGCCATCGGCAACATGATCGACCGGGCCGCGTACGGCGAGGTCATCGACTTCCTCGACGTCTATGTCGGCAGTTACCACTGGCCGGCGTTCAACGTCGCCGACTCCGCGATCACCGTCGGCGTCATCGTCCTCTGTCTCGACGCGCTCCTCGGCGAGCCCGCTCCCGAGCGTTCGGCCACCTGAACGCACGAAGGGGCGGGCCCATGACGGGCCCACCCCTTCGATTGATCGGGCGCTCCTTCGGAGCGAGAGCGGCTACGACTCAGACGTCGTAGTACAGCGCGAACTCGTAGGGATGCGGACGCAGGCGAATCGGGTCGATTTCTTTCGTCCGCTTGTACTCGATCCAGGTCTCGATGACGTCTTCGGTGAAGACGTCGCCCTTGAGCAGGAACTCGTGATCCTCTTCCAGGTGCTTGAGCGCCTGATCGAGCGAGCCGGGCATCGAGGGCACGTCCTTCAGCTCCTCGGGTGTGAGCGCGTAGATGTCCTTGTCGAGCGGATCGCCCGGGCTCAGGCGCCGTTCGATGCCGTCGAGGCCGGCCATCAACATGGCGGCGAACGCCATGTACCCGTTGCAGCCCGGATCGGGGAACCGGACCTCGATGCGCTTCGCCTTCGGTGACGGCGAGTACATCGGGATACGGACGGCCGCGGACCGGTTCCGCGACGAGTACGCCAGGTTGACCGGAGCTTCGAAGCCCGGGACCAGGCGGTGGTACGAGTTGACGGTCGGATTGGTGAAGGCGGCAATCGCCTTCGCGTGCTTCAGGATCCCGCCGATGTAGTGCATGGCGAGCTCGCTCATGCCGCCGTAGCCGTCACCCGCAAAGAGCGGCTTCTCGCCCTTCCAGATCGACTGATGGCAGTGCATGCCCGAGCCGTTGTCGCCGAAGACCGGCTTCGGCATGAAGGTCGCCGTCTTGCCGTGCTTCCAGGCGACGTTCTTGACGCAGTGCTTGTACCACATGAGGGCGTCGCCCATCTTCGTGAGCGACATGAACCGCATGTCGATCTCGGCCTGACCCGCGGTCGCGACCTCGTGGTGCTGACGCTCCACGCGGATGCCGACCTTTTCCATCATCAGCACCATCTCGGCGCGGAGATCCTGCTGCGAGTCCGTCGGCGACACCGGGAAGTAGCCTTCCTTGTGGCGCGGCTTGTAGCCGAGGTTCGGACCCTCGTCCTTGCCGGAGTTCCACGTGCCCTCGACGGAATCGATGTAGTAGTAGCCGCTGTGCGCGTTCTGGTCGTAGCGCACGCTGTCGAACACGAAGAACTCGGGCTCGGGACCGAAGTAGGCCGTATCGCCGATGCCCGTCGACTTCAGGTACGCTTCGGCCTTGCGCGCGATGTTGCGCGGATCGCGCGAGTACTCTTCCTTGGTGATCGGGTCGACGATGTTGCAGATGAGCGACATCGTCGGGTGGGCCATGAAGGGATCCATCACCGCCGTCGCCGGATCGGGCATCACGAGCATGTCGGACGCGTTGATCGGCTGCCAGCCGCGGATCGACGATCCGTCGAAGCCGAGCCCGCCCTCGAACACCTCATCCTCGAGCTCGCTGATCGGCGTCGAAAAGTGCTGCCAGATGCCGAGGAAATCCAGGAATTTGAAATCGACCGCCACTGCCTTGTTGTCTTTCGCCAACTTCATGGCGTCCTTCGCCGTGCTCATGCGCTGTCTCCCTCCTGTGGTGTGAGTCGTGGGGCCGACCTTCCAGGCCGGTCTCGCGGTGGTTTCGTCAGATGGCCTGCTCGCCGCGCTCGCCGGTTCGGATGCGAACGACCTCGTCGATGGGCATGACGAAGATCTTGCCGTCGCCGATACGTCCCGTCTTAGCCGACTTTTCGATCGCGGCAACGACGTTCGCGACCTGGTCGTCTCGTACGATGATCTCGAGCTTCACTTTGGGGAGGAAGTCGACGACGTACTCGGCGCCTCGATAGAGCTCCGTGTGCCCCTTCTGCCGACCGAAGCCTTTGACTTCGGTGACGGTGATGCCCTGGATGCCGATGGCCGAGAGACTTTCCTTCACCTCGTCGAGCTTGAACGGCTTGATGATTGCGTCGACTTTTTTCATTGGATCCTCCGCTGTGGTGACGTGCCTGGTGTCGGGTTCGTCGACCCCGCCTCATTCGACTCCCGTATCGTGTGTATTCGAATCGACAATGAACCCGAGTTGAAGATCGAGGATGCCATGCAAGTCAAGGGCCGGCAGGCCCGAGGCGGATAGTGCGGAGAGCCTCGATGCGATCACAAATCTCGATCGCGAAGTGCTGCCTAATCTATGGGCAGCGCCGCATCTTTGGGCGAGCGTCCGGCTCGGCTCTTTATCTAGGCGTAACCGGAATCCTGGAAAGCGGAAGGGCGCGCTCCGATCCGCGCTTCGGTACCGAAGCGCATCCGGCGGATGTTGTCACGGTGCCGATAGGCGATGCAGATGCCCATGACGAGGGCGACCATCGTCGTCGCCACGGGGTAGCCGAGCGCAGCCAGTACGACCGGCGTCACGGCCGCGGTCAGGATCGAGCCGAGCGACACGTATCTGCTGACGCCGACCGTCAGGAGGAAGATCGGTACGGCGATCGCCATGCCGAGCGGCGCGAGTCCGAGGAGAACGCCGAGCGACACGGCGACCCCCTTGCCGCCCTGAAACCCCAGAAAACATGGGAAGATGTGGCCGGCGAATGCGGCCAGCGCCACGAGCGCTCGCGCGCCGTCCCCGACCCCGAGGTGGGTGGCGAGGATCACCGGGAGCAGTCCTTTCAGTGTGTCGCCGGCGAGCGTCAGGACGCCTGCGGTCTTGCCCGCCGCGCGCGCGACGTTGGTCGCACCGATGTTGCCGCTCCCGATGTCCCGCGGGTCGACCCCGCGTCGTCGGGCCAGCCAGACTCCGGTCGGAATCGACCCGCAGAGATAGGCCAGCACGGCCAGCGCAAAGATCGTCATGCTCAAAACCGGAGCGACCGATCGCGGCGGCTGCGGAAGCGCTCGAACGCGCTTCCGATGACCGCGCCGACGACGAGGGCGACGCCGCCGAGAGTCCAGGCCACGCTTTCTGGAAGGGAGGTGACGCCAGGTCGGGAAGCGTCCGCTTGTCGGGCCTCGAGGGCGTCGACCAGAGCTCGGAGACGGGTGATCTCGATCGCGAGCTCCCCGGCCGGGTCCGAGGCCGGACGCGGCGGATCGTCGGCAGGGGCTGCGGCCTCCACGGGCGTCGTGATCGCGAGCGGGCTCGCCTGGACCGCCCGGGGCGCCTCGTTCCGCGCGATCTCGGTCGCTGGCACCCAAGCGCGCCGCCCGTCCGGCAGCCGGATCTCGCTCCAGCCGTCGCGTTCGCCGAGCAGCTGAACACGGTCCGTGCCCCGCAAGACCGCGATTCCGGCTTCTCCTCTACCCGGGGCCTCGCGGGCGACGACCTCTCCGCCCCGGGCCGTGACGTCTTCGGCCGCGCTCGGCGAGGCGCCGGCACCGACCGTGGCGGCGACCACTCCACCCACGAGTGCGAGCCGGACCCCGCGGCAATGAAAGGAGAGTCGGGGTGACTGGATTTGAACCAGCGACTTCTGCGTCCCGAACGCAGCGCTCTGCCAGTCTGAGCTACACCCCGTCAAAGGAAACCGGAGGTTGCGTAACATACGGGAACGAGAATGCAAAGGCGACTACCGGCTAGGACTTTGCTGCGGGTGGCGCGATGTTCCGTCGCATCGCGGTGATCGCCGCCCCGTAATCTGGTGCGCCGAAAATCGCGGTTCCCGCCACGAGGACGTCGGCGCCGGCCGCTGCCGCCGCGCTCGCGTTCTCGATCGTGATGCCGCCGTCGACCTCGATCAGGAAGCGCGCGCCGAGACGCTCGCGGAGACTGCGCGCCTCGGCCAGCTTGGGGAGGCTCTCGGGAATGAACCGTTGACCTCCGAATCCGGGGTGGACGCTCATGACCAGCACCATGTCGAGGTCGGGAGCGGACGGGGCGAGGACGGCGACCGGCGTGGCCGGACTGATCGCGACCGACGGCCGGGCCCCGCGGGAGCGGATGTCGGCGATCAGATCGCGGGGCTCGGGACAGGCCTCGTAGTGGATCGAGACCCAATCGGCCCCGGCTTCGATGAAGCGCGGTGCGTAGCGCCCCGGATCGCTCACCATCATGTGGACGTCGAGGGGGATCGTGGTGGCGCGGCGGATCGCGGCCACGATGTCGGGACCCATCGTGAGGTTCGGGACGAAGTGGCCGTCCATCACGTCGAGGTGCAGCCAGTCGGCGCCGGCTGCTTCCGCCGCCCGCACCTCCTCGCCGAGCCTGCCGAAATCAGCCGACAGAACCGAGGGAGCGATCAGGTGGGCACGGCACACGGCGGGTCCGGGTATACGATTGGCCTCCGACCCCCGCAAGGCGAAGTCCGCCCGATTCAGCGCCGCCGCGCCCGCACCGCGTAGAAGCCGTCGAGACCGTCCCGATGGGGCAACGTACAGAGCGCGCCGTCGTCGTCGACGAGCCCGCGCGCGGCCTCGGGCAACACGTCCTCCGCCCGCTCGCGGCGCAGCTCGGGGTGCGTGGCGAGCCATCGCTTCACGACGCCGGCGTTCTCTTCGTCCGCGAGCGTGCACACGGCGTACACGATGACGCCTCCACGTCGCAGGAGCGGCGTCGCCGCCTCGAGAAGGCGCTGTTGCTGCGCGGCCAGGCGGGCGAGATCGGCGGGCGTCCGTCGCCAGCGGATCTCGGGGTGCGCACGCAGCGTACCGAGCCCGCTGCAGGGCGCGTCGACCAGGATGCGGTCGAATGAGCCGTGGGGCAACGCCGAGGCCGCCGTGCGCGCGTCGAGCGCGAGCGGCGCGATCGCGCGGAGGCCGAGGCGGATCGCGTTTCGCGCGATCGTTCGTACGCCGAGCCGGCGATGGTCGACGGCGACGACGAGCCCGCGATCCTTCATGAGGTCGGCGGCATGAGCCGACTTGCCACCCGGCGCGGCGCACGCGTCCAGCACTCGCATCCCCGGCCGCGGGTCGAGCAAGCGGGTGACCAGCTGCGAGGCCTCCTCCTGCACGCTGAAGGTCCCTTCGCTCCACCCCGGCAGCGCGTGCGGATCGGCGGCCTGCACGTGGATCGCGTCCGGTCCGAAGCGCCCGGGAGTACACGCGATGCCCGCCGCCGTGAGTCGGGTGATCAGCGCCGTGCGCCCACCTGCCGGCGCGCGCAGGACCGTCGGCGCCGCCTCGTTGTCCGCGGCGAGCAGGGCTCGAACGTCCGCTCCGAAGCGCGCCTGCCAGCGCTCGACGAGCCAGCGCGGATGCGAGAGCGCGATCGCCAGGTGCTCCGTCGGGTCGGTCGTCGGATCCGGCAACGGAAGCGACGTTCGTTCGCGGACGGCACGGCGAAGCACCGCGTTCACCAGGCCGCTCGCCGCGCGCACCCGCCCCTTCGCGAGGTCGACGCTGGTCGCGACGGCCGCGTGCGGGGGGACGCGGTCGAGCAGGGTGATCTGGTACAGCCCGAGCCGCAGCACGACCCGGACGTCGGCGTGGAGCGTCGCCGGGTCGCGATCGGCCAGACGGGCGAGCTGCCAATCGAGGCGGCCCTGCCATGCGAGTGTGCCGTAGACGAGGCGGCTCGCGAACGCGCGGTCGCGGAGTGCCAGGTCCGACGCGGCGAGCGCGGCGGCCAACGTGACGTCGGCATGCGCGGCGGCGTTCTCGACCTGCAGCAGCACGTCCACGGCGAGTGCGCGCGCCGCGAGCGGGTCGGCGGCAGCGGTGGCGGAATCGTCGTCCATGTGGCTCGCTACTCGAAGCGCGCGTCGGTACCGAGCCGGGCGCCCGCCGCGAACGCCGTGGCCGGCATCGCCTTCCTGCCCTCGGCCTGCAGGCCCTCGACGACGAGCGTGCCCTGTCCGGTCGCTACTTCGAGGTCGAGGCCACGGACGGCGATCGTGCCCGGCGCGGTGTCGCCACGCGCGTCGTCGCCGACACGAGCCGTCAGGATCTTCACCGTCCGCCCGCCGAGGGTCGTGAACGCGGAGGGCCACGGAGTGAACGCCCGCACCATGCGCTCGATGCTCGCCGCATCGCGGGTCCAGTCGATGCGGCCGTCGGTCTTGGTGAGTCGGGGCGCATAGGTGGCGCGGCTCGCGTCCTGCGCTCGCGGTTGCAGCCCGGTCGTGCGCAGCAGCGCGAGTGCCGCGGTCAGCGCCTCCGCGCCGAGCTCCGCGAGCGCGCTCGTCAGGCTCGCGGTGGTGTCGGCGGCGTCGATCGGCCGCGTCCGCTCGAGCAGCATGTCTCCCTCGTCCAGGCCTTCGCTCATCAGCATGATGGTGACGCCGGTCTCGGCATCACCGGCGAGGATCGCCGCGGCGATCGGCGCCGCGCCGCGATGCCGTGGCAACAACGAGGCGTGGACGTTCACGGCGGCGAGCGTCGGGAGGGCGAGCAGGGCGGGGGGAAGGATCTTGCCGTAGGCGGCGACGACCAGCAGGTCGGGCGCCCAGGCGGCGAGCGCCGTCAGCGTCTCGGGGGTCCGCACGCTCGCCGGACGTAGCAACGGCACGCCGAGCTCCGCCGCCACGAGCGACACCGGCGACGCCTCCGAGCCGAGCCCGCGTCCGCGCGGGCGGTCGGGTTGCGAGACCACGCCGACGAGCGTCGTCGTCGCCGCCAGTGCCCGCAGGCTCGGGACGGCGAAGGCAGGCGTCCCCATGAAGACGGAACGCAGCGGCCGATCGGCCGGCCAGACGAGCATGCGCGCGGCCAGCGCTAGATCATCACTCGGCGCGGGGCCGGCTCACGGCCCTCGCGATCGAGCTTCTTCAAACGCCGGCGGTAGAGATCCCGCTTCAGGCGGCTCAGGCGGTCGAGGAAGAGGGTGCCGTTCAGATGATCGATCTCGTGCTGCAACGCCACCGCCAGGAGGCCCGTCCCTTCGATCTCGATCTCCTTCTGGTCGGTCGTCCAGGCCTTTACGAGCACGCGCTCGGCGCGCAGGACCTCGGCCTGGTAGTCGCGCACCGAGAGGCACCCTTCCTCCCAAAGAACCTCGCCCTCGGATTCGGTGATGACCGGGTTCACGAGCTTCAGGAGCTGCGTGCCCTTGTTCTCGTGATCGACGTCGAGGACGATCACGCGCTCCGAGATCCCGATCTGGGGCGCCGCGAGCCCGACCCCCGGCGCGGCGTACATGGTCTCGACCATGTCGTCGATCGTCGTCGCGACCGTGCCATCGATGTTGGCGACGTCGTGCGCGACCTCTTTCAAGACGGGTGCGGGATACGTGTAAATCCTCCGAATCACGAGGGTTTCATAACATGCTGACCGGATCGACATCAACGACGAGGCGGATCGTGCGAGCCTCGGAGGACGCGCGCCACGCCGCCTGGATGGTTCGCACCACCTCGTGAAGCGCGCGGGTCCCGGTCGCGCTCAGGATGAGCTGCCAACGATATCGGTCGCGTAGGCGTTCGAGCGGTGCGGGCGCGGGACCGCGCAGCAACACTCCGCTCGCGCGGCTCGCTTCGCGCACGCGGTCGGCGAGGGACTCGGCGAGGGCGCCCGTGCGGTCGAAGTCCGGACCCTCGAAGCGGAGGGCTACCAACCGGACGAAGGGCGGGTAGCCGACGTCACGGCGGTTCTCGAGCTCGACGGGCGCGAAGCTCGCGTAATCGTGCGCGGCAGCTGCGACCAGGCTGTGATGGCCGGGGCGATACGTTTGCACCACCACCCGGCCCGGCAGCGCGCCGCGTCCCGCCCGCCCGGCGACCTGCGTGAGCAGTTGGAACGCGCGCTCGCCGGCGCGGAAGGGGGGATGGCTGCGGGTGCCGCGGGCGGGAAGCACGCCGACCAGGGTGATTCCGGGAACGTCGGGACCCTTGGCGACCATCTGGGTGCCGATCAGGACGTCGAGCGGGCCGGCCACCCCGGCCCCGGCGGCGCGGCGATGGGCACCCTGGCGCGTGGTCGTGTCGCGATCGAGGCGTCCGATCCGCGCCGCGGGGAAGAGCCGCGCGATCTCCGCCTCGACCCGCTCGGTACCAAGGCCGAGCGCGACGAGCATGCCGTGCTTGCAGACGAGACACCTGGCGTCCCGTGCCGCACGGGCATGGCCACAATGATGGCAGAGGAGCGCCGCGCGGCGGCGGTGGAGCGTCAGGCTCACGCTGCACGAGGGACACCCCGCGGGCTCGCCGCATACGAGGCAATGCATGGCGCTCGCGAACCCGCGGCGGTTCAGGAAGAGCAGTGTCTGCTCGCCGCGCCCGAGGGTCTCTTCCATCGCAGTGAGCAAGGGTGGCGAGAAGAGCGGCGTGTCCGGCTCCGCCACTGGCGAGGGCGTCCGTTCGACGGCCACGCGCGCCGGCCGGCCGCCCGGGCTCCGCAGGTCGACGATCGTCACCTCCGGCAGCGGCCGACCGTGCACGCGCTCGGGTAGGGCCAACAGGCGATACTTGCCGTCGAGCGATTGCTGATAGCTCTCGATCGACGGCGTCGCCGAGCCCAACAGGACGGGAACGCCCGCTTGCATCGCCCGGACGATCGCGAGATCGCGCCCATGGTAGCGGAGGCCCTCGTCCTGTTTGTAGGCGGCGTCGTGCTCCTCGTCGACGATCACGAGGCCGAGATCGGCGAGCGGCGCGAAGACCGCCGAGCGCGTGCCGACGACGATCCGGGCCTCGCCGCGCGCGATGCGCCGCCACTCGTCCCAGCGCTGACCCGGCGCGAGCCCGCTGTGCACGACGGCGACCGTGTTGCCGAAGCGCTGCTGCGCCCGGGTCACCAATTGATGGGTGAGCGCGATCTCGGGAACCAACATCAAGACCGAACGCCCTGCCGCGTGGGCGCGCGCCGCAAGCTGCAGGTACACCTCGGTCTTGCCGCTTCCCGTCACCCCGTGCAGCAGGAACACCTGGAACGCGTCCATCGCGACGGCAGCGATGGCATCCTGCTGCGCGTTCGTGAGGTCGGGTGGCACCACCGCGTCCGCCGGGGCGCCGGTGTCGCGATAGCGTTCCTCGCGGCGGCGCGTCGCGATGCCGCGCTTCGCCAACGCGAGGGCGGCTGCGCGGGTGGCGGTGTCGAGCTCGCTCGCGTCGAGACGTCCGTCCGGCGCGACGCGCAACCGCTCGTAACAGGCGAGCTGGCGGGGCGCGCGGCGGGCGAGGGCCTCGGCTTCGCCGGTGTCGAGCTCGCGGGCGAGCGCGAAGACGGTCGTGTACTGCGTCGTCACCACCGGCTTCAGTTGGCGCTCCTCGGTCGTCAGCACGCCGCGTCCGACGAGCGCGCGGATGGCACGCGCGGTGCCGGGCCGCGCGAGCGCACGCTCCAACTGCGGTACGCCAACCGCGCCGGCGGCCCGGACGTGCTCGACGATCTCCCGTTCGAGCCCGTCCTTGGCCGCCACCTCGGGCTCGGCGAGCCGGAGCAATCGCGTGCTGCGGGCCCGGAGTCCGCCTGGAAGCGCCACGGCGAGGACGTCCGCGAGGCCGGCCATGTAGTAGCGCGCGCTCCACCGGCAAAGGGCGAATACCTCCTCGCTGACGATCGCGTCGTCGTCGAGCACGTCGGTGAGCGCGCGGATGTTGGCCACGTCCGGCGGCGCCGTCGCATGCAAGGCGAGCACGATGCCCGTCTCGTGACGTCCGCCGAGCGGCGCGGTCACACGCATGCCCGGTCGCAGGCGGTCACGCCACGCCGCGGGAACCGCGTACGTCAGGCCGTCGCGTCCCGGTAACGCGCGCAGCAAGGCGACGTCGGCGAAGGCACCGCCGTGCGCCGGCGCCGCGCTGGTGTCCGGACCTGACACGGCAGGGCTTATCCTGTCCGCGCCCGCACCTGTCAAAGCGCCTGGTGGCATTCCGATGACACCGTCAGTGTTACCACGCTCACGTGCGCACGCCGCGCCGCGCTCTCTCCGCTAACTGCCCGGCCGATCAGCAGCGACGACCCCCGGACGGTCGGAGCAGATCTTGCTCGACGCGGTGTGGGGAGAAGCCCATGGTGCCCGTGCCGAGATCGCTATCACGCAACGCTGGCCTCACGCTCGTCGAGGTGTTGACGGCCGTCAGCCTCCTTGGAGTCGTCACCGCGGTTGCGGCCACCAATTTCAACGCCATGCGACCCGGCTTCGAGACGCGCGGTGCCGCGCTCCTGATCGCGGGCCACCTCAATCAGGCGCGCATGGCCGCCATCCAGGAGTCGCGCGTCTACGAGTTCTTTCCGATCGCGGGCGGCTACCGCATCCGCCGCGACGACGGGGCCGGTGGTCGCGAAGTCGTGAGGGAGGTCGTGCTCTTCAACGAGTATCCGCACGTGACCTTCGGCCAGACCGGGATCACGGCGGATCCCTACGCGGGCGCCCCGACGGGCGCGGTCCCGGCCGACACGATAGTCTTTCACTCGAACGGGACCGTGCAGAACGCCGCCGGGGTCTACCTCGAGTCGGGAAGCGGCGACGAGATCGTGCAACAGGCCGTCACCCTGAGCTCCGCGGGACGCGTGCGCGTCTGGAAGCACACGAGCGAGGGGTGGAAATGACGACGCCGCTCCGCCGCGACGACGGCTTCACGCTCATCGAAGTGCTGGTCGCGACCGCGATCGCCGCGATCGGCTTTCTCGGACTCGCCGCCACCCACGTCGCGTCGCTCCGCGCGACCGTCGTCGGCCGCAACGTCAGCCTCGCGACCAACGTCGCGACCGAGGCGCTCGAGACGCTGCGCCGGCAGCCGTTCGAGGAGATCGCCACCAGCTCGCCCATCGCGTGGACGCGCGAGCACGTCACCTTCAGCAGCCAGGCCACGGTCGCCGCGGTCGGCACGACCGCGAAGAAGGTCACGATGGGCGTCACGTGGAGCGATCAGTTCGGCACGCACACGAACGGAGTCCAGCTCATGACGGTGATCGGCGAATGAACCGCCGCGGCTTCACGTTGATGGAGCTCCTCGCCGCGATCAGCGTCGCGTCGATCGCTCTCGTCATCCTGGCGAGCGCGGTCCGGAGCCAAGGGACGAGCGCCGTATTCCAGATGGGCTCCGCCGACATGCAGCAGAACGTGCGCGGTGCCCTCGATCTCTTCCGTCGCGAGGTCCGCATGGCGGGCTACGGCATGGGCGCGGTCGACCCCGACACCCTGCCGATCGTCACCGTGCCGGCCGCCGACGCCGGCGAGCTCTACCGCGTGAATCTCTACGGCAACTTCGGGTTCGTCAAAGCCCGCGTGAACGGTGGCGTCGCCTCGGGGGCTTCCGTCATCCCCCTGGTTCGCCACAGCGCCGCTGCCTGCATGGGGGGGTCTCCCGCAAAGACCTTCATGCTCGACGAGCGCGTCGCGCTGGAGTCGGCGTTTCTCGGCACCGTCGAGGTCCATACCATCACCGGATACGACGCGGTGAACTGCACGGTCACCGTCAGTCCCTCCGTCGACACGGCGTTCGAAGCCGGCTCGCCGGTGAACGAGATCCAGGAGATCACCTACCGCCTCGACGACAACAACATCCTCTGGCGCGAGGACGTCGTCATGGCGGACCAGATCGACCTCATGCAGATGACGTACATCCTCGAGGACGGCACCGCAGTCGCCAATCCGTCGACGGACCTCGACGACTTGCGCTCGGCGACCATCAATCTCCGGTCGCAGATGACGGAGCACAGCGAGATGACGCCGCAGTCCGCGATGCAGACCGAGGTCCGCATCCGCAACCTCGACATCGTCCGCACGCCGGCCCTGGACAACCTATGATCAAAAACCAACGCGGCATCGCGCTGCTCACCGTCCTCGGGCTGCTGTCGATCCTGCTCGTGCTGGCGTCGCTCGTTGCGGGAAGCTCGCGCATGGAGGCGGCGCTCTCGGGTCTCGGCAAGGAGAGCGCGCGCGCGTTCTCGGCGGCCGAGGCCGGCCTCAACTACGGGCTCGGTGACGTCAACAATTTCGTCTCCGCCGCATCGCTGGCGACCAACTGCTGCTTGCCGCCGTCGTGCACCTACTCGTCCGTGGAAACCAACCTGCTCACGGCCGGGCTATTCACCTCGGCGCAGAAGATGAGCGGCTACGTCCGCGTGTGCTTCGACCACGAAGGACCGCCGCCGACCAGCATCAAGGTCAGCGCGCTCCGCTTCAAGGCCTTTCACTTCGACCTCGATTCCCGTGGCAACGCCCTCCCGGCCGGCTCGGCCTTCCTCCAGATGGAAGCGGCGCGGCTCGGTCCGGCGCAATGACAACGACGACGAGAAAGAGTGTGACCATGCATCGGCAAGCGATACGTACGATCGGAACCGCGGCGGCGTTCGTCCTGGCTTCGCTCTTCTCGGGAACCCTCGCCCGCGCGGGCAGCGATCTCGACGTCTTCATCGCGGGACAGAGCGTCCAGCCGAACGTGCTGATCCTCTTCGACAACTCCGGCAGTATGGCGGACGGCATCCCGTACGACGCGGGCGTCGTCTACGACGGGTCGTATACGCCGACGACGGTCTACGATCGCTGCAGGACCTACAACTCGAACTGCAGCTGCAGAACGACGCAGACCTCGTGGAAAGTCGCGACCCAATGCAGCTGGGTCGATGCCAACAACGACGGACAGGACGACCGGGCGCCCTCGTACAAGAAGATCGGCAACCGCCGCAACTTCGATCAGCTCCCGAACCCGCCGAAGCTCGACGTCGCGAAGTCGGTCGTCGACGGCCTCCTCCAGGATCCGGCGAACGCACAGGTGCGGTTCGGCCTGATGATCCTGAACGGCACCTACCTGCCGACGGACTACACCAGCTCCTCGCAGACCTCGACCTACCACAACGACAAGACCATCCTGAAGGCCGCGATCGGCACCGATCACACCACGCTCCGCGGCATCGTCGACGGTCTCACCGCGAACGCGGGGACGCCGCTCGCGCCGCGCCTGATCGCGGCGGCGCGCTACTACAAGCACGACGGCTACTTCACCGGCACCGACCCCATCGAGTACCTCTGCCAGCGGAACTACGTCGTGCTCATGACCGACGGCCGTCCCCAGGTGGACGGCGTCGCCTTCGGCAGCTGCGGCAGCGGCTTCAGCAACCCCTACTGCGGATCGAACGCCAGCGGCTCGTTCAACTACATCGAATCCTGGCTCGGCACGCCGTACGACAAGGACGGCGACGGCCGCGACCCGGATCCGGGTCACTTCACGACGCCCGCGGGGTGCACCTCGGGCTCCTCGCCCGACGAGGAGCCGTGCGAGTACCACAATGGCGGCTCGGACTACCTCGACGACGTCTCCAAGGTGCTGCTGGACAGCGACCTGCGTTCCGACTTCGACGGCCAGCAAGCGCTCGTCACCTACACGATCGGGTTCACGGTCGGGAACGGCCTGCTCCAGCGCGCCGCCGCGCACGGCGGCGGGACGTACCACACCGCCAACAACGCCGACGAGCTCGCCGACGCGTTTCGCGCGACGTTGAACTCGATCGTCAGCGAGACCGAGTCGTTCGTGGCGCCGGTCGTGCCGGTGAGCCAGACGACGCGGACCCAGAGCGGCGATCGGCTCTACATCGCCCTCTTCCGTCCGCGCGACGGGACGCTCCGGTGGCCGGGCAATTTGAAGAAGTACCAGGTGTCGGAGGACGGGCAGCTGCTCGACGCGACCGGGGCCGCCGCGACCAACGCGGAGGGCGAGATCCTCCCCGGCGCGCGTTCCTACTGGGACTCGACCGCATCGGGCTCGGCCGTCAGCAAGGGCGGCGTCGGCGAGATCCTCCTCAACCGGACGACGGCGCGGGCCATCTACACCAACACGACGCAGCCGCCGGCCGACGGCTCGGGCCTGGCCATCACCGGCAGCACCCACGCGTTCACGACGGCCAACGCGGCGCTCACCAACGCCATGCTCGGGGCCGCGACGACCGCGGAGAAGGACGAGTACATCGACTACGTGCACGGCGTCGACGTGTACGACGACGACGAGGACTCCAACGTCACCGAGAAGCGCGCGTGGGTACTCGGCGACACCATCCATTCCGTGCCGCTCGTCGTGAACTACAGCCCCACCGACGCGATGATCCTGGTCGGTGCCAATGACGGCATGCTGCACGCCTTCGACGACGCGACCGGCGCCGAGCTCTGGGCCTACATCCCGGACGAGCTGCTGGCGCGCCTGAAGCTGTTGACGCCGGGCGCGAGCGGCTCGCACCAGTTCTTCGTCGACTCCTCCCCGAAGCTGCTGACCACCGACGGCGGCCAGAAGATCGCGGTCTTCGGCTTCGGCCGCGGCGGCCGCGCCTACTACGCGCTCGACGTGACCAGCAAGACCGCCCCCAAGCTCCTGTGGAAGATCACCAACACCACGAGTACGGGCGGCGGCGACTTCAGTGAGCTCGGCGAGGGTTGGTCGGAGGCGGCGTACATCCGCACCAGCGGCAACGTCGACGCCTTTCTGATCGGCGGCGGTTACGATCCCTATTTCGACGATCCCAGCCACGTCTCGGCGAACACCTCGAGCCCGATGGGACGCGCGATCTTCGCGGTGAACGCGCTCACCGGTGCGCTGATCCAGAAGATCAAGCCGAGCGGGATGGACTACGCCATCCCGAGCAACGTTGCGGCGCTCGACTTCAACGGCGACAAGAAGCTCGATCGCGCCTTCGTCGGCGACCTCGGCGGCAACATGTGGCGCATCGACTCCGATCTGGTGGCGTCGAAGCTCTTCTCGGCGCCGAGTGTCGACGGCACCCGGTTGTACAAGATCTACTACGCACCCGACGTCGTGCGGGACCGCGGATTCCTCTCGGTCTTCTTCGGGACCGGCGATCGCAGCAATCCGCTCGACACGAGTCTCACCGACCGCATCTACGCCGTGAAGGACGACAACACCTCGGACCTCACCGAGTCGAACCTCATCGACGTCACCACGCAAGTCGAGCAGAACGGCTCGGACGAGGAAGCCGAGCTGAAGGAAGATCTGAAGGACGCGCAGGGCTGGTTCATCCAGCTGAACGAGCGGCCGGGCGAGAAGGTGCTCGCCTCGCCCTCGGCCTTCTTCAGCGTGTTCTTCTCGACCTTCGTGCCGCTCACCGGTGTGTGCAACGCCGGCGGCGACGCGCGGGTGTACGAGCTCAACTACGAGACCGGCGGCATCCCCGACAGCAAGGCCGGAGATCCCGACGGCGACGGGCCCGAGTCGGCGCCGACGGCCTCGCGGGACTTGCGGCACATCCTGATCGGCAAGAGCATCCCGACCGAGCTCACGGTCACGATTCAGCGCGAGGGCTCGAGCGGCTTCGTGGCCTCGAGCGGCAACGTCGACCGGCTGCCCTTGCCCGAGTTGCCCAACAACGTGACGCCGCTCTCCTGGCGCGAATGCTCGACCGGCGTACCGTGTCGATGACGAGGATGCTCATGACGATCTCGAAACCGCTTGGCGCGCTCGCCGTCGCGATGGCCGCCCTGGTCCTGCTCTCCGGCGTTGCGAGCGCCGCGCTCGCCGGCGTGGTCACCGCGGTCACGAAGCGGGACATCACCGTCTCCGGGGCCACCTATGTGCTCGAGGACGGCATCGAGGTCCAGGACATGACCGGCCGGCCGATCTCGTTGCCGGAGCTCCGCCCGGGCGTCTCCGTCGAGCTCGAGTTCGACGAGAACGGTCGGCTCGTCCTCATCCGCGCCGCCGTCGTCCGCTGATCGACTCCGCACCTTTCCCGCCCTTCGCACCGTCAAAATCTCGTCAGCGCGGCACCGCCACGTACAGGAATTTGTCGCCCGAGCCCGCGAACCATCCGCTCCACGGTGCCCGGCCGTGGGTTTCCGCGGGTGTGGCGAACGGCATCCCACTTGCTTCCCTGTCCGCAGCCCCTCCTTTCCGCGCGGGATGAGGCCCGATCCGCATGGTGCGGATCGGGCCTTCTCCCGAGTGACGGAGGGGAGACGAGACAGGGGGTTCCATGGCGTATCGAGTGAGTCGGGGGGTCCGTCCGCAGATGGGACGACGGGTGAGTCGGCAGGTGACTCGGCATGCCTAGCGGGCTCGGCAAGCTGACCGGCCTCTTCCAGCGTTCGCTCGGCGATCTCCTGCCGCGGGCTCGCGGCGGCGCCTTCCTTGCCCTCGACATCGGCTCGAGCTGCGTCAAGCTCGTCGAGACCGACGGCAACCCGGGCAGCATCCGCATCACCGCGGCCGGCATCGCGCCGCTGCCCCCGACGGCGGTCCAGAACAACCTCATTCAGGATCCGGCGATCGTCGCCTCGACCATCCGCGATCTGGTGCGCCAGACCGGCGCCCGCGCGACCGAGGTCATCACCGCCGTCCCCGGCCCCGCGGTCATGATCAAGAAGCTGCACCTCCGCGCCGAGGACGAGGCCAATCTCGAGAACCACGTCATGCTGGAGGCCGGGAACGCCATCCCGGAGAGCCTCGACAACGTCACGATCGACTACCAGATCGCCAACTACACGGAGAGCGGCGAGATCGAGGTCGTCCTCGTCGCCGTCAAGAAGGACATCCTCAACAGCTACACCGCGGTCATCCGCGACGCCGGCCTCAACCCGCAGATCGTCGACGTCGACTACTTCGCGCTCGAGAACATGTTCGAGCTCAACTATTCGATCGACGACGGGCAGGTGGTCGGGCTCGTCAACATCGGCGCGCGGTACTGCTCGATCAACATCCTGCGCGGCGGCCGGTCGTCGTTCACGGGCGACATCCCCGTCGGCGGCGCCGAGTTCACCGACGTGCTCATGCGGAACCTCGGGGTGTCCGCGGCGGAGGCCGAGCTGCTGAAGGCGGGCGGCACCGTCCGCGACTTCCAGCGCGAGCAGGTCGAGGCCGCGCTCGCGCCCGGCGTCCAGTTCCTGGTCGAGGAGATCCACCGCGCGCTCAGCTTCTACTGGCGCTCGGATGCGGAAGACCCGCTGGCGGCGGTCTACCTCTCGGGGGGCACCGCGCGTACCGACGGTCTCACCCGCGTGCTCGGCGATCGGCTCGAAACGCCGGTCGAGCTCGTGAAGCCGCTCGAGCGGGTGACGCTCGGCGGCGGTGTCGACGCCAACTTCGTCCGCGACAATGCGTCGTCGCTGGCCGTGACGGTCGGGCTCGCGTCCCGGCGCCCGGGAGACAAGTCGTGATTCGCGTCAATCTGCTCCCCGTCCGCGAGGTCGAGCGGGAGGCGGGCCGTCGTCAGGAGACGCGGCTCGTGTATCTCAGCGTGGCCCTGATCGCCGTGATCTTGGCGGGCATCGAGATCGGCAGCCGCATGCGGCTGGTGCCGCTCAAGCAGGAGCACGCCAGGCTCCAGGCCGACATCATCGAGCTCGACAAGAAGTCCATCGAGCTCACCAAGCTCGAGACCGAGCGCAACGACCTCGAGGAGAAGCTCAAGACCATCGCCACCCTCGAGGCCAAGAAGGTCGGTCCCGTCAACGTCCTCTCCGACCTCAGTGACGCGGCACCGGACCAGGTGTGGCTCCTCGAGTTCAAGGAAAGCGGCGGACTCGCGACCATCAGCGGACTCGGTCTCGACGACCAGACCATCGCCAACTTCATGCGCAAGCTCGGCACCTCGCCCTATTTCGACGGGGTCGACCTCGTCGAGACCCAGCAGTCCGAGCAGGACGGCGTCCAGCTGAAGCGCTTCGTGGTGAACGCCCGCCTCTCCTACTCCGGCAAGGAGCTCGGGACGGCCCCACGCAACCTCAAGTTCCCCGAGCCCTCCAACAAGGGTGGCAAGCGCAACAAGCCCGCCCGCAAGGGCAACCGCGCCTAGGGCGCGCGCGTCGGCAGGAGAGGCCATGAACGAACTTTTCGAACGATTCTTCGAGCTCGAAAGCCGCCAGCGCATGATGGCGGCGGGAGCGGCGCTCGTCCTCGTGTTCGGCGCCTACTGGTACTTCGTCTACTCGGGTCGGCGCGCCGAGACGGTGGCGGTACAGGCCAAGATCACCGACCTCCGCCAGCAGCGCGACTCCAAGCAGAAGCTGGTCGCCAACATCGGCAAGCTCCAGGAAACCGTCCGCGAGCTCGGGGCCCAGCTGAAAGAGGCCGAAGCCCAGCTGCCCGACTCGAAGGAGATTCCGGACCTCTTGAGCAGCATCTCGTCGGCCGGCCGCGACTCCGGCCTCGAGGTCATCTCGTTCCGGCAGCGGCCCGAGCAACTCAGGGACTTCTATGCCGAGGTGCCGGTCGACGTGACCGTGCGCGGCAACTACCACGAGGTCGCCATCTTCTTCGATCGGGTCGGCAAGCTCGACCGCATCGTCAACGTCGGCGACATCGTGATGCAGACCCCGAAGCGCGAGGGCGACGAGATGATCGTCGACACCCTCTGCTCGGCCACCACCTTTCGCTTCCTGGACGAGAAGGAGCGCGAGGAAATCGCCAAGGAAAAAGCGGCTAAGGCTAAGGAAGGCAAGAAGAAAAAATAAATGAGGTCCGTCATGCAAGCGGCACATCGAAGTACGGTCGCAGCGCTGCTCGGGCTCGGGGCCACCCTCGTCGCGAGCCCGCTTCCGGTCGCTGCGGGTCCGGACGACGGGGCGCTCAGGGGCCCGGTCGTGGCCATCGAAAAGGCTCGGGCTGCTGCCGACCAGGAAGGCCGTCGCGCCCGCGCTCACGATGCGCAGGCGGCCACGGTCGTCGACGACGCCGCACCGCGTGCGAAGCGCCCGACGGGATCGCCGGCCACAACCGGTAGCGTCGACGAGTCCGACGTCCCCAACGAGCAGGTGCAGGGCGAAGGCGAGGCCGGAGCCGTCGAGCTTCCGACCTACGACGTCGCGGCGCACCGGGATCCGTTCCGACCGCCGCGTCTCTCGGGCATCGTGGATGCCCGCACTCCACTCGAGACCTACCAGCTCGGTCAGCTCAAGTTGGTGGGGGTCATCGTGCAATCTTCAGAAGGATACCGCGCGATGGTGGAAGATTCCGCGGGACTAGGCTACATCATCACCACCGGGACGCCCATCGGGTCGAGCGGCGGGGTGGTGCGGAGCATCGAACCTAGACGCGTAGTCATCGAGGAGAGCACCCGCGACTTCTACGGCGAGGTCAAGCCGAAAGAAGTCGTGATGGAGCT
>CAZWAX010000012.1:0-31375 GCA_964631985.1 uncultured Polyangiaceae bacterium
GGACGCGGCGGCGCCGTCGAAGAGAACCCGCTCCACCAGCGCATGCGTGACGACGTTCACCACGTGATACCCGAAAGGATCGAGGCCCCAGAGCGCGTGCTCGAGCGCGAAGCTCAGGGACGTGAGGGGACGCCACAGGCGGCCGCGGCCGTTCGCCCACCAGCCGGGCTCGGTGAGGATGCCGGCGACGTCGCCCGTGGTGACGTAGACGTTGTCCCGGATCGCGTTGACGTCGTCGTAGAGGAGACCGCCGCCGAGACTATTCGCATAGACCAGCAGCGCCGCGGCTGCGACCACCGCCATCCAGGCCCAGGGCACGCGCGAGCCGCTCAGGGCGCGAACCGTGGTCGCGCTCGTCTTCGGCGCGCCCGTTCGCTCGGTGCCGCCGCGCGGTGGAGCTGCGGCGGCGCTCTTCCCGCGTGAGCGCGGCACCGGCCTAGCCAGGATTGTTCATGAATCGTCGTCGCGAAAGCGACGAGCGCGCGTCGGATCGGGCCGCGCGGAAGCCCGAACGACGCAGGCATGGTTCACCACCAGGTCGAGGAGTGAGGGCCGAGCCCGGCCCGAGATGACGTGCGACCGGCGCTTGCAGCAGACGATTCATGAATGATCCGGGCTAGCGAGCCGGGGCGCGCTGCTCTTCGAGGCGACGCTGGAGCTCGGACCGCGTGAAGAGCGCCGAGCACGGAACGCCGGGAACGGCCTCGCGAATGCGCGCCAGGCCCTCTTCCTCGCGATCGACCAGAATGACGACCGCCGTAATCGTGTACCCGGCCTGCTGGCACCGATCGATCGCGTCGAGGGTCGAGGTGCCGGTCGTGACGACGTCGTCGACGACGGCGACGCGATCGCCCGGACGAATGGAGCCCTCGATCGCCCGCGCCATGCCGTGGGCCTTGGCTTGTTTCCGCACCGTGAACGCGCGGATCGGCGCGCCCACCGTCTGACTGTAGTACGCCACCGCACCCGCGATCGGGTCGGCGCCGAGCGTCAGCCCGCCGGCCGCGTCGGCGCGTCCCGCGATCGCCTCGAACACCAGGGCGCCGATCAAGGGCTTCGCTTCCGGATCCCACGTCACGACGCGGGCGTCGAGGTAGTAGTCGGAGAGCGCGCCCGACGACAGTGTGAACGGCTGCTCCGGCCGATACTGATACGCGCGCTCGGCGAGCATGGTGAGCAGCCGATCGCGGTCGTTCGCGGTCGCCGCGGCGGATCGGTTCATGGCGCCTGGCTAGCAGATCGTCCGTGAGCTGCGAAGCCCACGCGGCGCGCGCTTGCAGTGTCGCGCCACTTGCGTGACACCCCATCGCCAATGGGCAACCCCCGCCTTCCCGAGCTCGAGGCACTTCGCGGCATCGCGATCGCCGCCGTCGTCGGCTTGCACGTGAGCTTCGGGTTCTTGCTCGCGGCGCCGGCCGGCAGCACGGCGGCCGCGGCGACGCTCGTGGTGCACCTGCTCACGACGTTCGCCACGCCGCTCTTCGTCGCCCTCTCGCTGGCGGGCCTGAGTCTCGGGTACGCGGACACCACGGGCACGGCTCGGGACTCGGGATCCTTCTTCGCCCGGCGCGCCTGGCGCATCCTGCCGCCGTACGTGTTCTGGACGGTGTTGACGTTGCTGCGAAACAGTCCGACCGCGCTCGGGCACCCGACGACCCTGGGATGGCACCTCGTGACGGGCTCGGCCTCGTATCACCTCTACTTCGTTCCCCTCATTTGCGCGTACTACCTGCTCTGGCCTCTGCTCTCGCCTCTCGCGATCCGCGCCCGGCAGGACGACCGCGCCGCGTGGGTCATTGCGGCGCTCGGACTCGGTCTGACCCTGCTGATCTGGCGCGCCTCCGCCGCCGGCCTGCTGCCGAACAGCGCCCTGACGCTGCCCCTCTTCTGGCTCGGCTACGCGACGCTCGGCATCGCCGCCGCACCGGCGCTGGCGCGGCGCTTCGTCCGGGTGCCGCGCCCGGCGCCATGGCGGCTGCCGTGGGCGGCATTGGCCGCGGGCGCGGCGGTCGTCATGGTGCACCACGTCCGCAGCCTCCTCGGCCCCGCGCCCGACCCGGGAGCGATCACACTCCCCCTCACCATTTTTCAGACCCCCATGATGGCCTACGCGCTCGCCGCGATGACGGTCGTCGTGAGCCTCGTCGCTGGCCCGCTCCGCGGCACGCGCTTGTGGCAGGCACTCGGCCGCTCGTCCTACGGCATGTACCTCTCGCACCTGCTCGTGCTCGAGATCGTCCAGCGCTTCGTCGGCAGCCCAGCCGACCCCGCCGCGTCGGCGCCGACTTGGATCGCGGCGCTGCTCGCGCAGTGGGCGGGATGCGTCATGCTCAGCCATGCGTTGGTGCGCACGATGGAACGGGTCCCCGGCCTGGCGATCTTCGCCGGTGGAGCCACCACGCGAACGTCGACGCGCGCGCCGGTTCCGAGCCCCGAAGGTCTCGACGTCAGCGCGCGCGGCGATCCGGGGCGGCGGCGAGACGCGTGAGGAGCCCGATGGCGACGAGGTAGACGAGCGCGGCGACGGCGAAGACGACGCGGAATCCGACCGTCATCGCAAGCATGGTGGTTGCGACCGAGCCGATCACCGAGAAGAAGCCGTTGGTAGCCCACGCCCACGCCACGAGCGGCGCCGGCTCGTCGACGGATTGGGTGATGCAACGCACCCCGAGCGGCAAGAACGTGCCGAGCACGAGCCCGAGCGGTGCGGTCAGCGCCAGCGTCACGGCGATGCGTACCGCGAGCGGCAGCGGCAACACCGCCGGCGTTATCACGTCGAGACCGACGCCGTAGGCGGCCGCCAGGATCACGACCGCGAGTCCGAGCCACCGCGCGACCCGCGGCACGTCGCGCCAGCGCTCGCTCACGGCGCTGCCGATGGCGGCCGCGACGAGCAACGACACCAGCGTGACGGTGAGCGAGTACGTCGGGTAGCCCACGATCAGCGCGAGCTTCTGGATCAGCGCCACCTCGAACAGCATGAAGCCAGTGCCGAGACATGCGAAGTACGCTGCCACCGTCCAACGTCCGATCACGGGCGCCGCCCCCCCGGCGGTGACCAGCAACGGCAGCACGAGCGAGATCAGCGCGAACACGGTCGCCGCGACGAGTGTCGCCATCAGCACGCGCTCGCCGGCCCCGGAGGCCTCCCACATGATGCCTGGCCCCGAGTGCCGCTCCAGGCCGAGGAACGAGCTGAAGCGTCCGAAGTGCCAGAAGAAGGGGGCATCGTCGTACACGGGCGTGACGTCGAACGGATAGTTCGCGAGCCAGGCTTCGAGCTCCGCGGGCGCGAGCGTCAGTGCCGTCGTCACGGGTCCGGGGTCGGCCACGATCCCTGGCAACCATCGCACCCGAGTCTGGGGTACGTTCGCCGCCGCCTCGGCGTAAGCGCGGGCGCGCGCACCGTCGATCGGGCTCGGGGAGAGCAGGATCGTCGAGACGTCGCCGAGGCTCTTGGTCGTAGCGATCGCAACGTGCGCGGACGGGTCGACGATGCCGCGGCGCTGAAGGGCCGCGCGCGCGCTCGTCACGTAGCGCACCGTCCGATTCGGCTGGGCGTCGAAATCGTCCTCGCCAAACTGCATCGCGAGCACTCCGTCGGGGGCGAGACGCGCGAGCGTCTCCACGATCATCTCCACCGTGTAGAGATAGCTCTCCGACAGGACGAAGGCGCCCGAGGTCGCGGAGTTCATCGCGGCATAGCTGTCCGGAGCGACGAAGAAGACGACGTCGAACGGTCCCGGATGCCGCATGAGCCACGAGCGGCCTTCGTCGTTCGTGAGCCGCACCGCGGGGTGATCCGCGACGTGCCCGACGAAGTCCGCGAAGCGGTGCCGAACGAGATCCACCGTGACCGGATTGAGCTCGACGGCGTCGATGTGCGCGCTGCCGAAACGCAGCGCCGCCAGGATCTCGTGACCACCGGCGGCCCCGATGATGACCACGTTTTCCGGCGCGCGCGCCAGCGTGCGAAACGGGAGCGCACGTTCGTTGTGATCGAACCGCGACAGCGATCCCGGCGTGCCGTCCCAGCGGTGCAGCGTCGATCCCCAGAGGCCGTCGTGATGGATCACGAGCACGTCGGGGTTGCGATCGAGGAGCGGGGTCACGTCGACGCGAAAGACCGGGCTCCATGCGGAGAAGAGCGGAGGCACGCCTCCCAGGGCACGGGGGTGCATGGTCTTGACCGGGTCCGGCACGATCTCGGGCAACAGCGCAGGGCGCAGCGCCACGGCGGCAAGCGCGACGGTCACGACGAGCGCGAGCGCGGCGCGCGCGGTCGAGACGTGCCACCACGCCCACGCGCCCGCCGCCGCCATCGCGGTCGCACCGACCATGACCGCTGCCGGGGCGCCGAGCATGCTCACCAACGGCACGGCCGCCAGGCAGCCGAGCGCGGCACCGGCGAGGTCGGCGAGATAGAGCCTCGGCATCCGGTGCGGTTCGTCCGCGAAGACGCTCGCGAGCAACACGCCGATGAATCCAAAGCCGGCGAACACGGCGCCGCAGACCGCGAGCAGCGCGAGCATGCCGTGCGCCCCCGCCGAGAAATCCAGCACGCTCAGCTCGATGGGAGCGGCGAACGCGTAGGCGGCGGCGGTCACGCAGGCCCCAACCGTCGCGATCGGTCCGAGGAGGCGCGCCGGCGCCGCGAGCCGCGGCCAGGCCGCCACCAGCGCCCCGCCGAACCCCATGCCGAGCATGGCGAGGCCGATGACGAGATAGGTGTGGTAGTAAAACAGCTTGTACGAGATGATCCGCGTGTACGCGATCTCGAGCACGAGACCTGCAAACGCGAGCAGAAACACCTCGACGTAGAATGGGCGGCGCGGCTGCATTCCGAGCGATCGCCCGGTTCCATGGCACGCAGCCCACGTAACGGCAATCACCGGGTCGCGTTGACGCCTCCCGCGCGCTCGCCATAGTGTCGGCACGCGTGTCCGACGCCGCCACCTCCGGCTTCCAAGTCGATCGGATCGATCTCGCGGATGATCGCTCGGCGCTTCGCTTCGTCGGCGCCCTGCACTTCCGGAGCTGCTTCGACGCCTGGGACGACGTACGCGGCCTGCTCACCCCTACGCCGGCCCGGCTCGAGCTCGACGTGTCGGCCCTGGACGGCCTCGATGGCGGCGCGACCGCGCTCCTGCTCGAGCTCCGTGCCGAGGCCGCGGCCGCGGGCAGCGAGACGGAGATCGTCGGCGCGACCGGCCGCGTCCGGAGCATGCTCGAGCTCTACGGCGCCCACCCGAAGCGGCCGAGCATCCACGCGCCGCCGGCGAAGATCGGCATCCTCGAGCAGATCGGACGCGAGACCCGAACTCTCGTGAGCGAGAGCAACGTCCTCGACTTCGTCGGCGACTCGTTCGTCGCGGGCGGGCAGGCCGCCCGCAAACCCGGCCGCGTCAATTGGGCCGACGTGCCCCGCCTGATGGAGCGCGCGGGCGCCGACGGCATCCCGATCGTGCTCATGATCAACTTCCTGGTGGGCCTGGTGACGGCCTTCCAGGCGGCGGTCCAGCTGAAGCAGTTCGGTGCCAACATCTTCGTCGCCGATCTGGTTGGCCTGTCGGTCACCCGCGAGCTGGCACCGCTCATGACGGCGATCATCATCGCCGGCCGCTCGGGGGCGGCGTTCTCGGCCGAGCTCGGCACCATGCGGGTGTCGGAAGAGATCGACGCGCTCCGCACGCTCGGTCTCGATCCGTACCAGTTCCTGGTGTTTCCGCGCGTCCTCGCGCTCACCCTGGTGGCGCCCTTGCTCACCGTCCTCGCCGACGTCATCGGGATCACGGGCGGCCTGCTGGTCGGGATGTTCAGCCTCGATCTCACCTTCCACGCCTACGTCGCGGAGACCGAGAAGGCGCTCGACCTCTTCGACGTCTTCTCGGGCCTCTTGAAGAGCGCCGTCTTCGGCCTGGCCATCGCGCTCATCGCCTGCCAGCGGGGGCTCGCGACGCGCGGCGGCGCCGAAGGCGTCGGCCGCTCCACGACCTCGGCCGTCGTGACGAGCCTCTTCGCCATCGTGGTCGCCGACGCGATCTTCACGGTCATCTTCCATGTCTTCGGCCACTGAGACGCGAGCTGGGCGCCCGATGATCGAGGTCGAGGCGCTCACCATCGGCTACGGCGAGCGGGTCGTCCTCGAGCGTCTGGACTTCGCCATCCCCTCCGGTCAGGTGTTCGCGATCCTCGGCGGCAGCGGCTGCGGCAAGTCGACGCTGCTCCGGCACTTGATCGGGCTCGAGACGCCGATGGGCGGCACCATCCGCGTCGGCGGCGCCCCACCGGTGCAGAGCACGGGGCCGCCGGCGTACGGCGTGCTCTTCCAGTCGGGCGCGCTCTTCGGCTCGATGACCCTCGCGCAGAACGTGGCGCTGCCGCTCCGCACCTGGTCGAGCCTCGACACCGACGCGATCGACACCATCGTGCGCGCCAAGCTCCGCCTGGTCGGCCTCGAAGGCTTCGAGAACCACATGCCGTCCGAGCTCTCGGGGGGCATGAAGAAGCGCGCCGGCATCGCCCGCGCCCTCGCCCTCGATCCCCCGCTCCTCTTTCTGGACGAGCCGTCGGCAGGCCTGGACCCGGTGAGCTCGGTCGAGCTCGATCAATTGCTCTTGACGCTGAACCACAGCCTCGGCATGACCACGGTCATCGTCACGCACGAGTTGCAGAGCATCTTCGCGGTCGCCGATGCGTGCATCATGCTCGACCGCGGCGCCCGTGGGATCATCGCCCGCGGCCACCCCGCGACGCTCCGTGATCAGAGTGACGATTCCCGCGTCCGCGCGTTCTTCAACCGTCAGGCGCACTCGGACTGATGGCGACGACCGCAACCAACAACTGGAAGCTCGGCCTCTTCGTCGTCGTCGGCGTGTTCGTGATGATCGCGACGCTCTTTTGGCTCGGCGCGCGGCGGTTCCAGCGGACCTCGTTCCCGGCGGTCAGCTACTTCGACGAGTCGGTCCAAGGCCTCGACATCGGCTCGCCCGTCAAGTTTCGCGGCGTCACGGTCGGCACGGTGGCCGACATCACGATCGCCCCCGATCACCGGCACGTGCAGGTGACCTCCGACGTCTACGTCGATGCGCTGCAGCGCCTTGGCCTCGGCGAACGGGCGCCACGGAAGGGCGAAGAGTTCATCAACCCGCTCCTCCGCACCCAGTTGGTATCGGCCGGCATCACGGGAGTGCGGTTCCTCCAGACCGACTTCTTCCACCCGGGGCGCTATCCGAAACCGATGCTGCCCTTCGAGCCGCCGTGGAACTACATCCCGTCCGCGCCGTCCACGCTGAAGAGCGTCGGCGACACGGCGACGGAGGTGCTGAACCGTCTGCCCGCGCTCGAAGAGCGCATCTCCGACACGCTCGCGACCATGAGCTCGACGCTCGGGTCCATCGACCGCTTCGTGACGCGGCTGCAGGACGAGGACGGCTCGTTCGACCGCCTGCTCGTCCAACTGCGGGGAACGGCCACGGCGCTCGAGACCGAGATCGAGACGGCGAAGCTCGCCGAGACCACCTCCTCGATCCGCACCGCTGCCGACACCGTCGCGACGGCCGCGAACGGTTTCGGCGAGATGCGCGAGGATCTGCAGGCGAGTCTCGCGACGCTCCGCGAGACCCTCGATTCGGTGCGCACCGTCGCGGACCGGCTCGAGCGCGACCCGAGCGTACTCTTGCGCGGGCCGCGTCCGGACGCGCCCGCGCCGCGGGTGACGAAATGATCCGACGAGCACACGGCGCCACGGCGATCGGCATCCTCATCCTCCTGTCGTCCGCTGGGTGTCTCTTCCGGAGCGCCGACGGCCCACGCTTCTTTCGCCCGGCGTCGGCGGCGCTCGACGCGGCCGGCAGCGCCGCCGACGTCGCGGCGCCGACCGGTACCCCCATGCGCCTCGGCAGCGTGCGCGGCGCGCCGTTTCTCCGCGAGCGCATCGTCTGGCGGGCGTCGGAGGTGGAGTACGGCCTCTACGAGCAACGCCGCTGGATCGAGCTCCCGAGCCGCTACGTCCGGCGCGCCCTCGCCGCGACCCTGCAGACGACGCCCGGCCTGCGCCTCGGCGAGGAGCCGACCGCCGCCCGGCTCGACGTCGAGATCCTGGCCTTCGACGAGGTGCTGTCGCCGGTACACGAGGCGCACGTGGCCCTGACGGCGACGCTCCGTGACGGCGGGCAGAAGCGTCTCGAGCGCACCTTCGCCACCCGCGTGCCGATCGCCTCGGGCGACGGTGCCGCCACAGCGGAGTCGATGGGGCGCGCGCTCGACGAGGTCGTGACGAAGGTCGCCGCCGCGACGGCGACCGCGCTGGCCGCGAAGCCCGCGCCCCCGAAACGATCGCGCTAGGAGATTGCTAGCGCGCCCGTTCGAGGCCGAAGGCGCGGATCAGGTTGTAGAGATGCGAGCGGGCGATGTCGAGGCGGCGTGCCGCTTCGACGACGTTCCAGCCGCACTCCTCGACCACCTGCCGCACGAGCTCGGCCTGGAATCGCCGCGTTGCCTGCTGGAACGTCGTGACGGGGCCGCTGGGCTCGGGCTCCGGGGACCCGGTGACGTGCCGTTGCTGGACCTGAGCCATGCCCTCCGCCGCCGCTCGGATGACGGCGGCCTCGACGGCGTGCTCGAGCTGGCGGACGTGGCCCGGCCATTCCATGGCGCGAAGCATCCGCGCGGCTCGCACCGACACGCAGACGCTCGGCAAGCCGTGACGTGCGATGGCGCGCGCGCAGAACGACGTCGTGAGGTCGTCGATGTCGTCCCGGCGCTCGGCGAGCGACGGGACGCGCAGCGGCACGACGTGCAATCGATAGTAGAGATCGGCGCGGAAGCGGTGCTCGGCGACGGCGCGCTCGAGGTCGGCGTTGGTCGCGGCAACGACGCGGACGTCGGCGGTCGCGGGCCGGCTGCTTCCGAGCGGATAGTAGGTTCGCGACTGCAACAGCTGGAGGAGCTTCGCCTGCGCCGCGAGCGGAAGCTCGCTCACCTCGTCGAGGAGCAACGTCCCGTGCTCGGCCGCCGCGACTTTTCCTTCCATCCGCCGGAGCGCCGTGGAATGCGCACCCGCCACGGCTCCGAAGAGCTCGCTTTCGACCAGTGACTCGGGCAGGGCGGCGCAATTGACCTCGACGAACCGGCCGGTCCGTCGCGTGCTGTTCTCGTGGATGACTCGCGCCACCAGGCTCTTCCCGGTCCCCGACGCGCCGGTGAGCAGGACGGTGACGTCGAGAGGTGCCACCGACACGAGCTGCTCGAGCAAGCGGGCCAACGCCGCACTCCGCCCGACGAGCGCCTCGCACCGTAGCTGGCGGCGAAAGGCGCGCGTGGGATCGGGGCTCAGCCCGTCGCGCGCGCATACGAGCAGCCGGACGACGATCGGACCGAGATGGCGGCCGAAGATCTCTGCCACCTGGCGATCGTCGGCAGTGAACGGACCCTCGTTCACTCGGCCTTGCAGGTACAACACGCCGCGCGTCGGACAATCGCCGACGGGCACGCACAACACCTCTTCGATGCGGCCGATGCGCACGCTCTCGCGCTCGCGAAATCGCGGGTCGAGCAGCGCCGACGCCGTCATGATGGTGGTGCCGCCCGCGAGGGCCTGCGCGATGATGCCGCGCGACACCGCCACCCGAACGGATTCGACCTGATGCTCGAGCAGCCCGTGGCTCGCGAGCCAGCGTCGTTCGCCGCGGAGGTCGGGCTCGTCGTAGACCTCGAGCAGGCCATGGGCGGCTCCGCTGATCTCGACGATCGCGGCCAGCGCCTCCGGGAGGATGCGCTCGAGATCCGCGTGCTCACCGAGGAGAGTCAGCTGACGATAGAGGTCGCGCTCGCGTCGGATGCGGTCGGCATCGTACCCGGCCTCGAGGGATCGGCTCTCGGTCTCCGGTAGCGCCACGGCAGTCGTAAGAGCAAAGCCAACGCCAACGCGACGGGCTGCGGACGCTCTCCGGCGCCTCAGGGGATTCCGCTCCGGGAGACACTGTCGTCCTCAATAGTGGACGACGGGTCCGGTCGTCAGCGGAAGGCGGGCACGACCTCCTCGGCGAACGCCTGGATCTCGTCCAGAAAATAGGGGGCGAACATCATGAAAATGAAGTGCGTGACCCCGACCTTGCGATAGCGCTCCACCGTGTCGAGGCACTGCTGCTTGGTGCCGAGCATGATCTGGCCCCGCACCTGATCGGGCGTCGTCTGACGCGTCATCGCCATGATGTTGCAGACCGTGTTCTGACGGTCGACGTTCTCGGTGTAGCAGAGCGGCATCATGATGGTGCGCTCGATCGCGCGCGTGTCGCGGCCGACGGTCTCGCCGTGGCGGTCGATGATCGCGCCGAGCCGTGCCATCTCCTCCGGCGGCGCGAACGCGTTCCACATGTCGGCGTACTGGGCGACGATGCGGAGCAGGACCTTCTCGCCAACGCCGCCGATCATGATGGGCGGATGCGGCTTCTGGATTGGCTTCGGCAGGCAGAGGGCGTCGGTCACCCGATAGTGCCGGCCGTGCACGGTCGTCTTGTGCTCGGTGAACATGCCCTTGATGATCTGCAGCGACTCCTCGAGTGCCTGCAGCCGGCCGCCGACGGTCTTGAAGTCGATGCCGAGCGTGGTGTGCTCGAGCTCGAACCAGCCGGCGCCGATGCCGAGGTTGAAGCGGCCGCCGCTGATGTGGTCGAGCGTGCAGGCGGCCTTCGCCGTGATGGCCGGATGCCGATAGGTGTTGCCGAGCACGAGGTGGCCGATGCGTGCCCGCGTCGTTGCCTGGGCGAGCGCGGCCAGGGTGGTGAGCCCTTCGAGGCAGGGGCCCTCCGGATCGACGAAGATCGGGTAGAAATGGTCGAAGGCCCAGAGCGAGTCGTAGCCCCAACCGTCGGCCTTCTTCCAGAGATCGAGCATCTGTTGCCACTCGATCATTTGTTGGCCGGTCTGAATGCCGAAACGAACGGGATGTGCCGTCATCGTGCGGGCCCTCCGGGCGCGGACCGTAGCGCAGGCGCAACGCTCGAGCCATATGAGGCTCGCCCCAGCGATGGGAGTCCGTCGGATCTCGCCTTGACGCTCGGGGGGCCCTCCCTTAACGTCGACGATCCTGCATGGCGCCGCATCGTATCCTCTTCGTCGAGGCCAGCGTCGGCGGCGTGCTCGGTGGGTCGTTGACCGGCATCCTGCAGCTGATCGATCGTCTCGACCGCACCCGCTTCGCGCCCGCGCTGCTGCTCTATCAACCGAAGGACGTGATCGCGCAGCTCGAGGCCGACGGCGTGCCCGTGCACGTGCTGCCGCCCCAACCGGGCTGGCTGCCGGACGGCGACCGCGGACGCGCCGCACGGGCATGGTTGCGCGTGCGGGAAATCGCGAGCGTCGTGGTGCCGCGCGCGCGCGCCGTCGGCGAGCACCTGCGGCGTGCGGCGCCGGATCTCGTGTACCTCGCAAACGGCGTCGCGCCGAACCTCGATGCCCTGGTCGCGACCGCGCGCGCCGATATCCCGACGCTGGTGCACGAGAAGGGCTATCGTCGCATCGGGCCGCGCGAGCGCTTCATGTCGCGCTGGATCGACACCTTCGTCGGCATGACCGATCTCGTGACCGCGCACGCGCGAAATCACGGGGTGCGGGCGCGCCGTCATCTCACCGTCTACGACGGCATCGACTGCGCACGCTTCGCTCCCGGCGGCGGCGCGGCGGTCCGCCGCGAGCTCGGGATCCCGGCCGAGGCCCCCGTCATCGGCATCGTCGGACACATCCAGAGCTGGAAAGGCCAGGATCTGGTCGTGCAGGCGATGGCGCAGCTGCACGCGCGCCACCCGGAGCTCAGGTGCTTGATCGTCGGCGGCGTCCACCGCCAGGGCGCCGAGTACGCCGAGCGCATGCAGCAACGGATCGTCGCCGAAGGCCTGGCGGAACGCGTCATCCTGACGGGCGCCCGCCGCGACGTCGCCGCCTGTCTGGACGCCATGGACGTCGCAATCCACTCATCGACGAATCCGGAGCCCTTCGGACGTGTGTTGATCGAGGCGATGGCGCTCGGCCGTCCGCTGATCGCGCCGCGGGAAGGCGGCCCGCTCGAGATCGTCGTCGACGGGGAAACCGGGATCCTCGTGCCGCCGCGCGATCCCACGGCGCTCGCCACGGCGATCGACCGCCTGGTCGCCGATCCCGCGCTCGCTCGCCGCATGGGCGACGCCGGACGCGCCCGGGTCGACGCGGTCTTCGACATTCGCCACCACGTGCGGGCGCTCGAGGCGATCTTCGAGGACATGCTCGCGCAGCGGAAATAGCAGCGTGAGCCAAGACCCGCGCGGCCGAGCGCAGCGAGCCGGCGGGAGGTACGACACGCTTCCCCTTCTGAGCTACCGCGCGTCGTCGGGAGCGCGTGCGACCCGCAAGCGCGAAAAGAACAGTCGGTGGCGCGCGACCAGGCGATAGCCCAGCTCGACGAACCAGACGAACGGCGGCAGCCCGGCGACGTGCGCGAGCCGGGGCCATCCGACACCGGCGAGGACGAAGAGACAGGCCCGCCCCCCGCGCAGCCACCGTCCGTCGCTCGTCCGCACGTGCACGGCGTCGCGGCACGCCTCCCGGAGCCCGGGCGTCAGCGGTGGGTCGGGCAGCTCCTGGTACGGCACCGCCTCGAAACGCCCTTCGCGATCGCGGGCGAGGGCCCAATCGACGGCGCGGCGACAGAAGCCACAGGCGCCGTCCCACACGATCCAGTGCCGGCGCTCGTCCATCGCGGGAAACGCTAGCACGCTCGCCGGCTCGCGTCCCTTCTGGTAGTCGCGCTCCCGGTGTCGACGCGGCGGAAGCTCTGGTGGATCGCTCTCCTCTATTTCGCCGAGGGCATGCCGATGGGGATCGTCATCGACAACCTTCCCGTGTACCTGCGCGTCCACGGGGTCTCGCTGGCGGCGATCGGCGTCTTCTCTTCGCTGACCTTTCCTTGGACGCTGAAGCCGCTCTGGGCACCCTTGGTCGACCGTTTCGGCGAGCGTCGCCACTGGATCACGGCGGCGTTGGTGACGATGGCGATCGCGACCGCGGCGATCCCGCTCACCGATCCGACCTCCCCGGGGGCGCTGCTGATCGCGGCGGTCCTGCTGCTGACGTTCGCGGGTGCGACGCAGGACATTGCGATCGACGCCTACACGATCGGGCTCCTCGCGCGCGGCGAGGAGGGGGTCGGCAACGGCGTCCGCGTGTCGGCCTACCGCGCGGCGTTGATCGCGAGCGGTGGCGGCTTGCTGCTGCTCGCGGGCCGCGGCGGCTGGCCGCTCACGTTCGCGGTCGCTGCGGCGATCTTCCTGATCTTGGCGGTATGCGCGTGGCGCGCGCCGAACGTTCCGGTGACGCGGCAGCCGACCGCCGCGTGGGCACAGGCGTTCGTCGCCTGGCTCGCGCGTCCGGGCGCCGCCGCGGTGCTCCTCTTCATCGTGCTCTACAAGCTCGCCGACGTCAGCATGGGCCCGATGGTGAAGCCGTTCTGGCTCGACAGTGGTCTCACGGTCGACGACGTCGCGCTGGTGTCGACGACCGCGGGCGTCGCCCTGACGATCGCGGGCGCGCTCGCCGGCGGCGTGTTCACGTCGCGCTACGGGATCTTTCACGGCCTCTGGGTGCTGGGTCTCCTGCAGGCCGCTTCGAACCTCGGCTACGCGGGGGCAGCGGCGGTCGGCGGCGGTCGCGCCGCGATCTACGCGGCGTCGATGCTCGAGTCGTTCACGGGCGGCCTCGGAACGGCGGCGTTCCTCGCGTTCCTCATGCACGTCTGCGAGCGGGAGCAGGCCGCCACGCAATATGCCTTGCTGTCTGCGTTGTTCGGGTTGACGCGCTCCGTGAGCGCGCCGTTCACCGGGGTCGGGGCCGCGTCGCTCGGCTATGCGGGCTACTTCGCGCTCACCTTCGCGCTCGCACTCCCGGCCTACGCGCTTCTACCGTGGATCCGCCCCTGGATCCGCGATCGTCCGCCGCAGCGCAGCATCGAGTCGACACCTGTTCCCTGACGCGACATGTGCCGTAATCCATAGAAATGGCGCAATTATTTCTTGACAACGTTTCGGACGCTGTCTTACCCTCTTTCCTCAGTAGAGCGTCCCCTAGTGCCGGTAGTGCCGTTGCTCGACCCGAAGTGCCGTGAGTAGACGCAGCTCGAGGATTTCTTTCCGCCAACCTTAAGGAGGGTAGTCATGAAGACAGTGTTGCGGAGCGCGAGCATCGCGCTACTCGCCATGGCCGTACTGGCACCGAACGCCGACGCTCAATTCGAGAAGTGTCAGCGCACGATCGCGAAAGCGAGCTCACAATTCCTGCAGGCCAGAGTCAAGGCCCTCGCCAAATGCGAGGAGGGGATCGTCAAGAGCGGCGTCGCCGGCTCGTGCCCCGACGCGAAGGCCACGGCCTCGATCGACAAGGCGGTCGGCAAGCTGAACGCTTCGATCGGCAAGAGCTGCGGCGGCGTCAACAAGGTTTGCGGCGACCTCGGCGGAAACATCGCTCCGGATTTCGAGCCGACGGCGGCCGACCTCGGCTGGCCGGCGCAATGCCCGAACTTCGAGAAGGGTGATTGCACCAACCCCATCACGACGTGCGGCGACATCGCAACCTGCCTTGCCTGCATCGGCGGTTCGGCGTCCGATCAGGCCATGGCGCTCTACTATGACGACATCGTCCTGCAGACCGCCGACAAGGGCCTGAACAAGTGTCAGGTGACGATCGGCAAGGCAACGTCCGCGTACCTCAATTCGCGGAGCAAGATCCTTCAGAAGTGCTGGGACGCTCGCATCAACGGCAAACACACCGGTGAGTGCTTCCCGCTCTCGGCTGGCGACGGCAAGTACCAGGCCGCGCTCGACAAGGCCGAGGCGAAGAAGGTTTCCTCCATTTGCAAGGCGTGCGGCGGCGCCGACAAGGTTTGTGGCGGCATGGACGACCTGACGCCCGCGGCGATCGGCTTCCCGAGCGACTGCACCCTGGTGACGGTCCCGGGCGGCGCGGCGTGCTCCGGCGCGATCACCGACCTGAATAGCCTCGTCGCCTGCGTCGACTGCGTCACCGATTTCAAGACCGCGTGTGTCGATCGCCTGCAGGTGCCGCAGTTCACGCCGTATCCGGCCGGATGCAACACGTGCACGCTGCCGGCGCCGACCGGCGCCTGCCCGACGACGCTGTCCTTCACCGCCGAGGGCGAGAAGGTCGACCTCGACACCGGCTTCACCGGTCTCGCCCACGACGCCAAGGTGCCGACCAACGGTCGGATCACCCTGAACGTCACCAACTGCGACAGCGTCAATCATCCCGGCTGCGGCGAGTGCGACGTGGACGGCCCGATCGACAATGCCGGCGGCGTCACGTTCAACAACCACCGCTGCCAGGATGCGTCGTGGGTCCAGTGCTCCAGCGATCTCGATTGCACCTCGGCCACCCAATGCGTCGGCGGCACCAACAACGGCGTCGCGTGCAGCAACGCTTCGGAATGCCCGGGCGGGAGCTGCGACAACGCCGGCTTCGCCGGTCCCTGCATCTACTTCTTCGGATCGCCGCTGCCCCTCGTGGCGGGTGGCGTCTCGACCTGCGTGGTGAACGAGATCTCCGCCGCGGTCGCGGGCACGATCAACATCGATGACGGCACCAGCACGACCGCCGTGCCGCTGCGTTCCAAGGTCCACATCGCGGCCGACGAGGACGCGCCGTGTCCGCAATGTCTCGCGGGCACATGTCAGGCTGGACCGCGAGGCACCCTCCCCTGCACCGTCACCGGCAACAGCGTGTTCTTCGGGGACGTGAGCCTCGATTGTCCGCCGAGCCCCGGTTCGCAAGTCGGCAACCTGACGATCAACCTCAACATCGCGACCGGCACCCAGACGAAGACGGTCGAAGCCGCCAACGTGAGCTGTCGTGAGACCGGCTTCACCAGTCTCAAGTGCCTGTGCGACAGCTGCAATACCCTCGACGCCGAGGGCTGCAACACGAACGCCGACTGTCCGCCGAGCGGTGGCGAGGCGGGCATCTGTGGTGGCCGGCGTTGCCTCGGCGGTATCGAAGCCGGGAAGCCCTGCAGCGTCTGCCTCGGCGGCACCAACCACGGCGCGCTCTGCGGCGACTCGTCGGCATGCCCGGGTGGAACGTGCTCCCTCGGGTGCGCCGGCGGCGGCTCGTGCGGACGTCCCGGCCAGCCGACCGCACCGAACGCCTGTCTCACCGATACCAGCACGCCGGGTCTGGATTGCGTCGACATCGGCAACAACGAAGGGCAGTGCGCGTCGGGTCCGAGCGAATTGGTCTGCTCGATCCAGACCTACCTCACGTGCGATGACGATACGGATTGCACTTCCCCGCCCGGTCAGACGTGCATTCTGAGGCCGCGCCCCTGCTTCACGGACAACGGCGTCATCGGGAACTCAATCCTGGTCTCCGGGAACCCCGACACGCCGTGTGGCGGCGTCGCCAAACCGACCGTCGGCACCTTCTTCTGCGTCTCGCCGGTCGGTGCCAGCGCGGTCAATGCGGCGGGCGGCTTGCCCGCGCTCGGGCGCGTTCGCATCCCGGGCGTGGTCGTCATCGATCCGTGATCCAGTTCAGCTGACGTGAACGACGAAGAGGCCCCCGCGCCATGTGCTCGGGGGCCTCTTCATTTTGGGGACGACCCCTTCCTGCGGCGCCGCCGACCTCCCATGCTACTTGCTACATAAGTACCCGATAGCGCTGCGCGTTATGCCAGTTTTTTCCTTGACTGCCTCACCTCCCGCGCACTACTCTGCCGTGAGAACTCATACCGGGTGCCGTGATCTCTGAGAGATCCCCCGGTACCACATATCCAGCATCGTTCGGCCAACCAAAGGAGGGACACCATGGGACGCAGAGTACGAATCTTGTCCGCGCTCGTCGCGGGAACGCTCGCGTTCGTTGTCGGTACGCCGACGGCGCACGCAATTCTCAGTAAGGACCAATACAAGTGTCAGGCGGCCATTTCCAAAGAAGCCACCAGTTACGTCACGAAGAAGCTGAAGATCATCCAGAAGTGCAAGGACGCCGAGCTCGCGGTCCCGGGCACCTGCCCGACGCCGGACGCGCTTGCGCTGCAGGCTCTCGCGGACAAGCTCGACGCGGGTCTCGCCAAGAAGTGTGCGTTCGACAAGCTCGGACCCGGCTTCGACGACGACAACCTGTCGCAAATGGGCTTCCCGGGCCCGTGCACCGACACGAATCCCGGGGACGGCTTCACGCTCCTGGATCTCCAAGACTGCATCCTCGCGAGTCACGACAATATCTTCACCGGAGTTTGTCGTGGGGGCACCAATCTCGGCGAGGTGTGCGCGGTCGTCGGTGATTGTCCCGACTCCGGTCCCGGCACGGCCTGCGACGGCTACCTTCGCACCCAGTACGACCCGGACGTGGGCGGACCGATCGCGAACACGAAGCTCAAGTGCCAACGCGAGGTCGCGAAGAATGCGGCCAAGTTCGTCGGCACATTGCTGAAGAGCGTGCAGAAGTGTCGTAACGGCCTCCTCAACTGCAAGACCGTCGATGCCGGGGAGGGCGTAACCCTGACCGTCTGCAAAGTCACCGGTGTCGCTCCGCAACTCTGCAAGCTCAGCGACGCGAAGACGAAGAAGGCCGTCGACAAAGCTCGCGACAAAGCGATCGCGGCCATCACGTCCAAGTGCGAGAATCCCACCGACGTCGTCGACCTCGAGCTCTGCGAGCCGAATCAAACGACCGCTGCCGACGCGGCGGCATGCATCATCCAGATCCACGAGGATCTGACCGACAACGAGAACCCGGCGGACGCCAGCGACCTCATCGACTACCAGTACGCGCAACGCGGCATCTGCGGTGACGGCCGCCTGAACCAAGCCTCCGAAGAGTGCGACGGCGCCGCCGACCTTTCGTGCCCCGGCCAATGCGGCACAGCGCTCGGGTTCTTCCCCTGCCTCTGCCAGACCATCCCGCGCACGCGCGTCGTCGAGCATTCCAACGCCGACCTCGACAACGGCTACACCGGCCTGAGCCATGACTCCGGGATCGTCGAAGGTGGCGGTTACGTGACCGAGCTCTGGGAATGCGACGGCCCGCTCGGCCCCGACTTCGAGTGCCTCGTCGGCCCGCACTGCGCCCTTCCGCCGCACCAACCGTGCAACGTCCCGCGTGACACCATCAGCGGTCCCAACCAGGACGCCCAGGCCGATTTCTATTGTCCCGGTCCCGGCAACTTCTGCCGCAAGACCGCCAGCGGCGCCACCGGGCCCCACTGCGAGATCCAATTCAACAAACGCTGCAAGACCGACGCCCATTGCAGCACCATCCCGGGGGATCGCTGCATAATCCACCCGCACGGCGCGCCACTCCCGCTCTCTTCGGGTGGGGTCTCGGTCTGTCTCGTCAACGAGTTCACCGAGGACGTCACGGGCACGACCAATCTCCAGACGGGCGAGGGCAGCATTCGTCTCCGGCAGAATTCGTCGACGTACGCCGGCGGCGCCATTCCGCAGCCCTGTCCGGTGTGCGGCGGTTTCTGCGCCGCCCCGGCAGGCCAGACCGATCCCCAGGGCCGCTCGCTCTGTTCCAATGACAGTCAGTGTCCGGGATCGTTCTGCGTGCTCGACCCGATTTGCAGCTACGGCGCCAACATCGATGGTCCCTGCCGTCCGGATCCTCCCTTTGGTGGCCCGACCGAGTTCTTCGGGAACCCCAGCGTCGATTGTCCGGTGGGCGGCGGCGCCAGCCTCTTCGGCACGCTCGACATTCTGTTCAATCCTGCCTCGACCTCCGTGGTGACGAAGACGGCGAACGAATCGTGCGGCTCGACGCCCGGCTTCGGTGGGAAGACGTGCGCGGGGGGCATCAATCAGCATCGAGAGTGCACCGTCGATTCGGAATGTCCGGGTGGTACCTGCAACTTCCAGTGTTTCTGCCCCACCCCGTCCGGCCTGACGCAACGGCCAAACAGCTGCTTTCCCGCGTGTCTCGGCGGTGCCTTGGACGGCGACACCTGCGCCACCAACGCCGACTGCCTACCGCCGGGGTTCTGTCATCCGGCCGATTGTCGGCTCAACGTGTCGGACACGGATTCGGCCCAGGAGGGTCAGTGCACCGCCGGTCCGTTCGACGACTTCTGCACGCTCCAGAGCTGGAAGCCGTGTGAATCCGACGCCGACTGCCAGCCGCCGCCCGCCGGCAATTGTCTCTTCTGCGACCCGAGCGAGACCTGCGATGCGAAGCCACGCGATTGCTTCGTGAACCCGACGATCATCCGCGAGGGTGCACCCGGCATCCCGAGCCGGGTGACGGCGGCCCTCTTCTGCATCCCCCAAACCGCCAATTCGCCCGCCGTAAATACGACGGCCGGCTTGCCCGGTCAGGGCGCGATCACCCAACCCTCGGACTCGGTCGAGGTCGGCTTCTAGCCTTCCTCGTTCGCTCCGCGGTCCGTCTGTGACGAAGGGCCGGCAGCCATCGAGGCTGCCGGCCCTTCGTGTTTCCGCTCCATATATTGATTCCGGGGTAGCCCGTTGCTAACACAGCCGCCTTCCGCCGAATCCCCAAGGAGGCAACGACTCATGCTCAATCGTCAGATCTGGCGCGGGTTCTTCATCACCGCCGCGATCGCCCTGTCCCTGGCGTCCCTGCCGGCCATCGGGTTCGCGTTCCCGCAGAGCACCGAAACCTCGGGTGAGATCCTCCCAGAACTGACCGGCACATGGCTCGTGGTGAACCGCCTCGAGTTCCCCCGGCCATCGCCCGACCCTGCCGGGCCCTCTCCCAAAGCCACGCCGAAGCCTGACGCCGGCGCGTTCCGTCCGTTCAGCGTCGGCTACATCTTCCAGTTCGAGCATCTCCTCACCGCCGATGCGCAGAAGCTCCGCGAGGAGGCCAAGGCGAAGAAGCAGGCCGCCGTCGACAAGGCCACCAAGATCCTCGCCGAGGAGCAGCGGAAGGCCGCCGCCGACCCGAAGCCGCTCGCGAGCGGCGAGCTGCCCATCGAGCCCAAGGTCCTGAGCTACGGGATCCCCAAGGTACCTGACAGCGTCGCCGATCTGCACGACGAGGTGACGGTGCGCATCCTCGACGTCGACCTACCGAAGGGCATTCAGGACGAGATCGACAAGGCCAACAAGGCCGAGAAGCCGTGGGAGCCGTCGGAGAAGGAGCTCGCGACCCTCAAGTCGACCTGGAAGAGCCTGAAGCCGCGCGAAAAGACCGAGTACTCCAAGATCCAATGGAAGGTCATCGAAAACAAATACCTCGACAGCGGCATGCAGCAGGACGAGAAGACCAAGGACGCGAAGTTCGTGATCTCCGGTGACGCGACCTTGGTTGCCTCACCCGGCCAGGCCAATCGCAACATCCTCATCTACGGCGCTCACAAGACGAGCGAAAAGCTCATCGAGGGTGGGCACGTACGCGCCATCATGACGTCCGCGCCGTTCCCGATTCCGATCGACATGAAGGGAAGCTTCAAGATGTACCGCCTGACGGACGTCCCAAAGCCGAAACCGAAGGATAAATGATCGGCCCGGCGTCCGTCTTCGCCGCGTTGGCCGTCGCATTGGTCATGCACGGGTGCAGTCCGGCGCCGAGCACGACTCCCGTGGCCCAAGCCTCACCGGTCGCCGCCAACCCGGACGACGTCGCCAAGCGCATCGAGGAGTACTTCACCAAGAGCGTCACGCCCGGGATCGTCCTCAAGGCCACCGGCATCGCACCGTCGCAGATCCCGGGATGGAACAAGGGCACCCTCGACGTGGATGCCAACGGCAGCAAGCAATCCATCCCGTTCCTGGTCTCGCCCGACGGCAAGTTCTTCATCAGTGGCGAGGTCACCGATCTCACGATCGACCCGCTCCAGGCCACCATGAAGAAGATCGATCTCACCGGCCGCCCGTCGCGCGGCCCGGCCGATGCCAAGGTGACGATCGTCGAATTCTCCGACTTCCAGTGCCCCTTCTGTTCGCGCGGCTACCAGATCCTCGAAGAACAGGTGATGCCGGAGTACGAGGGCAAGGTTCGTCTCTTCTTCAAGCACCTGCCCTTGAAGAGCATCCACCCCTGGGCCGAGGGTGCGGCACTGGCCACCGAATGCGCCGCGGATCAGAGTCCCGAGGGTTTCTGGAAGATGTACCACGCCATCTTCAAGGGACAGCGCGACCTGAACCAGGACAATCTGAAGACCCGGGTGACGGCGTACGCCAAGGGTGCGGGCCTCGATGAGGGGAAATTCACGCAGTGCTTCGACGCCAAGACCGCCCTGCCCCGGATCGAGAAGGATCTGGCCGAGGCCGCGGCCGTCGGCGCCAATTCGACCCCCACCTTCTTCATCAACGGTCGCCGGCTCGAGGGTGCACAGCCGCTCGAGAACTTCAAAGCGATCATCGACGAAGAGCTCGGCTGACGACACCGTGCGTCGGAGGGCTCGCCTCAGCACATGCGAGGGGACTCATCCGCTTGCTCGCTTGACACGAATCGCAACCCGTTGGTAGCGGTGAACTTGCCGCACTCGATTGTATTCTCGCGCGTGGATCGAAACGCAATGCGTCTCGTCGCGTGCCTGTCGCGGAATCACGAAAGGGGATTTATGAAGCTCATTACGCGCGGTCTGGTCGTCGCGGTGCTGGTTTGTGTCGCAATGCTCGCTCATCCTGAAACCGCAAGCGCGAACAAATGCAGTGCCGGCAAGGTGAAGTGCGTCGTCAACAAGACGAAGGCCTTGCTGGGTTGCCATGGAAAGGCCGCCGGTAAGGGTCTCACCGTTGATGCCGCGTGCGTGCAGAAAGCCAAGACCAAGTTCGACGGGGGAACCGAGCCCGCGAAGGGCTGCTTCGAGAAGCTCGAGGCCAAGGGTGAGAAGGCGGGCGCGAAACCCGACGCAGTGTGTCCCACGTCGAACGACACCGCCGCACTCGAGGCGAAGGTGGATGCGTTCGTCGCCGACCTCGTCGCGGATCTCGATACGACCGTCGCAGCAAACAAATGCGTGGCCGGCAAGGTGAAGTGCGCCGCCACCAAGGCGGGAGCGCTGCTCGGTTGCCAGGGCAAGGCGCTCGGCAAGAGCATCGCGGTCGACGCGGCGTGCCTAGCCAAGGCCAAGAGCAAGTTCGACGGCGGCGCCGAGCCCGCGAAGGGATGCTTCGAGAAACTCGAGGCCAAGGGTGAAAAGGCGGGCGCCAAGCCGGTCGTCGTATGTCCGACCAGCAACGATACGGCCGCCATCGAGGCGGCGATCGATGCGTTCGTTGCCGACGTCGTCTGCGACCTCGAGCCCGCCGGCGCAGGTTGCCAGGGCCCGACGCCTACTCCGACCGCGACTCCGCGCGCGTGCGGCAACGGAGCCGATCCGCAGCTCTGCGATCCCTCGAGCGCCGGCTATGCGTGCGGCCCCGACTTCGCGTGCACCAATTGCAACTGTGCCTGCCCGTCGAAGGTCCACTTCGCGGGTGACGCCACCGACGCGAAGTCGATCCTCGACACCGGCTGGACCGGCATCGCGCACCGCGCCCCGATCATCACGAACGGCGACGTCACCGTCGGCCTCGCTTGCTCCGCGACCGAGCGCCCGTGCGGCGTCTGCAACATCACGGGTCCGATCGTCAACGAGAACGCCGGCACCGGACAGCTCGACAATCAGCGGTGCTCCAACGACTCGTCGATCCGGTGCACCGGCGACGCGCCATGCACCGCGGTCCAGAACAAGTGCCTCGGCGGCACGAATGCGGAAGCGACCTGCGCGGTCTCGTCCTGCGCCGCACCCGGCGCATGCACCGCGGGAGTCTGCGTCGGCGGAACCAACGATGGGCAGGCCTGCTGCCTCGGCGGCGCCTGCCGAGCGGCTGGCACGTGCGAGTTCTTCTTCGGGTCGGACCTGCCGCTGGCCGCAGGTGGCGTCACCACCTGTGTGGTGAACCAGTTCAATGGTCAGGTGGTCGGTACCGCGAACGTCGAGTCCGGTGAGGCCATCACCACCGCCCTCCTCATCTCGCGCGTGTTCCTTGGTCCCGCGATCGACAACCCGTGCCCGCGCTGCATCAACGACCCGACCGTGAACGACGGCGCCCTCGGCGGCACGTGCGATGCCGGTCCCCGCCAGGGTCTCACCTGCGACGGCAATGGCAGCATCCCCGGCCGACCGGATTTTGGCACGACAAGTCTCGACTGCCCGCCGAACCCGGCCAGCATCATCGCGAGCCTGGGCATCGATCTGAGCAATGCGACGGATCCCGTCACGAAGACCCTGACGACGAACAGCCCCAACTGCACGGACTCCCCGGGGGACAAGTGTCTTTGCGACACCTGCAACAACAGCAGCGCCGAGGCGTGCAGCGACAACTCCGACTGTCCCGACCCGGCAGGACCGGTCGGACCGGTTTGCGGCGGTCGCCGCTGTCTGGGCGGCGCTAACGGCGGGGCGCCCTGCAGTGCCAACACCGAATGTCCAGGAGTCGCGCAGGGCTGTGGCCGCGTCGGGGCGGCAACGCAACCAAGCGGCTGCCAGGACGACACCACGGTCGCCGACACGCTCATCGAGTGTGCCGACGTCGACGGTGACGGCGAGGGCGTCTGCACCAGCGGTCCGACCGACAAGAACTGCTCCGTGGCCTCCGGCCACCCCCAACGTGGCTGCGACGACGACGGCCAGTGCGGCGGCGCTGTCGGCAGCTGCGTATCCGCCCCGCGCGGTTGCCTCACGACGGGAGGTGGCACCTTCCAGCCCACCGGACAGAACGACGGCAGCGACGTCCTCACGGCCCTGGGTCAAGAGGATCCACCGGTTCGCGACGTCTCTCGCCCGACGCTCGGCGCGGTCTTCTGCATCGCACCGACCGGCCAGGCCTCGGTCAACAACGTCGCCGGCCTGCCGGGCCCGGGCCGCGTCACCATACGCGGGACGGCGACGGGCCTGCCGTAACGGCGAGCAACGATCATCGGACTACAGACGGCGTACACGGGAGGGGAGAACATGACGAAGGGCTTTCGAGTCGTAGGGATCCTGGGGATGGCGTTGGCCATCGCCCATTGCGGCGATAGTGATGTCCGCGTGTCGACCGGGCCAGGGTTCGTCCCCGCGCCCGGACCCTTCAACGGCACACTGAGTGACGGTGGCTCGATCCGGATCGAGGTCGGCAGCATCGAGGAAGTCTCGTTCGACTGCGACGACGAGCGGATCCAGGAAACCTTCACCCCTCCGCGCGACATCGAAAGCGACGGAACCTTCAACATCGGCTTCAGCGACGGAGGGCGGGAGTTCCGCATCAACGGAACCTTCCGCGACGACAACACCGTCGATGGGGAGATCAACGACGAGGACAACGAGTGCGACGTGAGCTACGACGCATTCCGTGGCGGTCCGGGCCAGACCGCGACGCCGGCGCGTACGCCAACCGGCGTCGGCCCGACTCCGACCGGTGGCGGCGGCCCGACGGCCACCGCGGGCGGCGGCCCCACAGCCACCTCCGGCGGTGGACCCACCGTCACTCCGGGTCCGGGTGCGACCTTCACCCCCGGCGGCGGCGGCGCGACCTCGACGCCTGGCGGAGGTGCCACCGCGACCCCGGGACCGCAGGGTAGCCCCTGCCCCGTCGCGGTCGAGGTGATCGGCAACTCCGGTTCGAGTAAGGTGCTCGATACCGGCTGGTCAGGCCTCGCCCACAACCAAACGGTCATCCAGGACGGGAAGCTGACGTTGACGGTTTCGGGCTGCGACAATGCCGTCCGTCCGTGCGGCGTTTGCGACGTCGGCGGTCCGATCCAGAACTTGAACGCGGATGCGGGCGACATCAACGCACGCCGCTGCACCAACGACACGTCGATCAAGTGCACGGACAACGCGGGGTGTACGTCACCCGGAACGTGCGCGTTCTACTTCGGGTCGTCGTTGCCGCTTTCGGCCGGCGGCGTGTCGACCTGCGTGACCAACCAGGTCAATGGCGCGGTGACGGGGACGGCGAACGTGGAGACCGGCACCTTCGAGTCGCAGCTGACCCTGAGGTCGCGCGTCTACAACGCCATCGAAACCGCCGTGCCATGCCCGATCTGCGTCGGTGACGGCAGCGTCAACGACGGCACGAAGGGGGGCACCTGCTCCGGTGGCGCAAAGAACGGCCAGGCGTGCGACGGCAACGGCCGATCCACGGTTCCGTCCTTCGGCACGACCAGCCTCGATTGTCCGCCGAATCCCGGTGCCCTGATCGCGACGTTGCCGATCGACCTCGACGGGTCGAGCGGGACGGAGACGATCGCACTGACGGACAGCAGCCCGGGCTGCACGGGGGCGGCCGGCAAGAAGTGCTTCTGTCCGGCCGAGGGTCAGACCACGAAGCCGAACGGCTGCATCGACACGACCGATACCGCTGGTGACGATTCCCTGTGCGCCGCTTCCGGCTCCGCGACGGAGGGTCGGTGCCCACAGACCATCTATCAGCATTGTGCCATCCAGGACTTCCTCGGCTGCCTCGCCGACACCGACTGTCCGCAAAGCGGCGACACTTGCGTCACGGAGCCGCTGCCGTGCTTCCTGGACAACGGCGTCGTCGGTGGCAGCGTGACCGCCATCGGCATGGCCGACCCGCCGACGAACGGCGAGTCCGACCCGACGCTCGCGGCGCTCTTCTGCGTCGGCCGCACCTCGGCCGCCGCCGTGAATGCGGCCGGCGGTCTCCCCGGCCTCGGCCGCATCGAGTTGCCGCTCCACAGCAAGGAGATCCTGACCCTGCCGTAGGACTCCCTGGCAGATGTGCTTCCGGCCCCCGGGTCCCACGCGGACCCGGGGGCTTTTTGTGCCCGCCACTCGCGTAGCGCGTTGTTGCTCTGCCATGATTGCGACGAGGGTTTTCAAACAGGGAGGGTACGAACGATGCGGCGACATACAGCGATGATCGTGGTAGCAGCGTTGGCGTTCACGGTGGCGGCGTGCGGTGACAACGACAACAGCGAGAACGACAACGGCGCGCCCGGGCCCCAACCCACGGCGACCACGGCTCCGAACCCGTCGCCGACCTCGACCGCGCCACCCCAGATCCCCTGCCCCGAGCTCATCACGTACACCGTCGTGAGCGAAGGATCCGACCTCGACATCGGTTGGACGGGCGTCTACCACGACCAGGTCCTGGGCGACGGCGGCTCGCTCAGCTTCGCGCTCGATTGCGCCGGCGACTTCCTCGGACAATGCGGCGATTGTGCGCTCACCGGACCGATCGCCAGCACGACCGTCGTCGACAACCAGCGCTGCGCGAACGGCACGCAGACCGAATGCACCGCCGACGACGCCTGCGGGGCAGGCTCGTGCGAGTTTTACTTCGGCGCCCCCCTGCCGATCTCCGGCGGCGGCGTCCCGATCTGCGTGACCAATCAAGTCGACGGCCCGGTCACCGGCAACGTCCGGCCCGAGCTCGGCGAGGGCACCTCGAACATCGCCATCATCTTCACGAGCTACGTCGGCATCCTCGAGGACCAACCGTGTCCGGTGTGCACCGGGGCGACCGTCGGCGCCGCCGGCACGTGTCAGGGCGGACCGCAGGACGGCCAGCCGTGCACCACCGACGGGGTCACGCCCGCGCTCGGCAACACCAGCTTCGATTGCCCGCCGAACGAAAGTGCGAACATCGGAGCCTCGACGCTGCCGCTGAATCTGACGACCAGCACCCGCGAGATCACCCTCGCCGCGACCTGCATCGGGTCCTCCGCAAACGGAGACCCGTGCTACTGCGAGAATCAGGTGCAACCGAACCAGTGTGAGGACGGGGTGTGCACGGTCGACGCCGACGGCGAAGGCACGTGCGGGGCTGGGCCCATCGACTCGCTCTGCGCGATCGAGGCCTTCCGCGGCTGCACGACCAATGCCGACTGTCCGGCGACGGGGGACAGCTGCGTCACGAAGACCCGCGGCTGCCTCGGGGCCACCGACGCGAGCGGCGTGCTGACGTCGTCGGTCGCGCGCACGGGGACCCCAAGCCAGGGGAGCCCCCTCCAGGTCGCGACCTTCTGCATCAACGACACGCGCAGCGGAGCGGTGAACACGGCAGCGGGGCTTCCGGGACCGGGATCGATCCTGATCCCGACGACCGTGTGCGTCAGGCCGACCTGCCCCTGACCGCGTTCGAACGGGCTACCGGCGCTCGCGGGTGATGCGCCGGTACAGCTTAAAGAGCTCGTAGAACGCGCGCGCGATCACGAGAGGATTCGCCCCCGTCGGCGTCCCGTGCCGGCGGGGGTAGTGATGCACCCCCACCTCGGTCACGCGGAAGCCGGCCCGCACCGTGCGCGCGAGGATCTCGGTGCTGATCATCGCGCCCTCGGCCTCCGGGTGAACCACCTCGAAGACGCGACGGTCGAAGAGCTTGAACGCGCAGTCGACGTCGCGGGACGGAATGCCGAAGAGCCGTCGTACCAGCCAGTTCCACGCGCCCGCGTTCACCCGCCGGAGGCCACCCTCGGCGCGGTCGATGCGGTACCCGATGACCACGTCGTACTCCGGCACGTACGGCAACAGGGAAACGATCTCGCCGACGTCGAACTGACCGTCCCCGTCGGTGAAGAACACGTACGCCTTCGTGCTCGCCGCGAAGCCGGACTTGAGCGCCCCGCCATAGCCACGATTGTGCTGATGGCGCACCAGGCGCACGCGCGGATCGGCCGCCGCCAGGCCGGCCGCGATCTCCGCTGTGCGATCGTGACTGCCGTCGTCGACGACGATGATCTCGTAGTCGTCGCTGACCTGAGGCAGCACGGCCCCTAGGCGCTCCACCATGGCACCCACGTTGGCCTCTTCGTTATAGGCGGGGAAGAACGCCGAGATGCTGGGGAGACGATGCACGGCGGGCCTGAGTACCACCCCACCGTCGACGAGTCTATTCAGCCCGGGATGGCGTCGTCGCGATCACGAGTGTACGACCTCCCGGACGTTTGCTACCCTCGGCCGCCGCATGCCCGACCCCCACTCGTTCGATCTCAGCGTCGTCCTTCCGGTCCTGAACGAGCGCGAGAACGTCGAGCGCCTGCTGCCACGCACCGTCGAGGTCCTGAACACCATCGGCTGCCGGTACGAGCTCGTGGTCGTCGACGGCGGCTCGACCGACGGAACCCCGGATGCCGCGGCCGCGGGTGGGGCCCGCGTCATCCGCCAGACGTTGCCGGGATACGGCGGCGCCCTTCGCGAGGGCCTCGCGGCCGCGGCGGGCCGGTACATCCTGACCCTCGACGCCGACCTGTCGCACGATCCGGATTTCATCGTGAAGCTCTGGCGCAGCCGGGAGCGGGCCGAGGTCGTCATTGCGTCCCGCTACGTCCGCGGCGGCGTGGCGTACATGCCGCGGAACCGCCTGATTCTCTCGCGGGTGCTGAACGCGTTCTTCGCGCGCGGCCTCGGGCTTCCCGTCCGCGACCTCTCGAGCGGCTTCCGGCTCTACCGCGCCACCGCGGTCCAGGGGCTCGATCTCGAGGGAACGAACTTCGAGGTGCTCGAGGAGATCCTGGTCAAGATCCACGCCGAAGGCTGGCGCGTCATCGAGATCCCGTTCACCTATTATCCGCGTGAGCGCGGCTCGTCGCACGCCCGGATCGTCGCGTTCGGCGTGGCGTTCCTGCGGGCGTTCGTGCGCCTCTGGAAGCTCCGCAGCTCGATCGAGTCCGCCGACTACGACGAGCGTGCGTTCTACAGCCCCATTCCATTGCAGCGTTGGTGGCAACGGCGCCGCCACGAGATCATCTGCGCCTGGGCCCGCGGCGCGGGGAAGACGCTCGACATCGGCTGCGGCTCGAGCGTCATCCTGCAATCGATCAACGACGTCGTCGGCCTCGACATCCTCCACAACAAGCTGCGCTACATGCGGCGCTACGACATCCCGCTGGTGCGGGGATCGATCTTCGGCTTGCCCGTCGGCGACGCCACGTTCGACTGTGTCGTGTGCTCGCAAGTCATCGAGCACATCCCCTACGACGATCAGATCTTCGCAGAGCTGCGCCGCGTGCTCCGACCGGGCGGTCTCCTGATCCTCGGTACGCCCGACTACGACACCGTCGGTTGGCGCACCATCGAGCCGCTCTACGGCTTCTTCGCGCCGGGAGGCTACAAGGACGAGCACATCACGCACTACACGCGCGATCGCCTGATCCAGCTGTGCCGCGAATGGGGCTTCGCCCTCGAGGGGACGGAGTACGTGTACCGAAGCGAGCTCGTGCTGGCGCTCCGGCGTGACGCGGGACCGATCGCGCTGACGCCCCCCGCGGCCGGGTTCACGCTACCAGCCCAGCTTCTTCCCCCAGTACACGCCGAGCGCGTTCAGTAGCGCTGAGGCTTCGGCCAGGAAGAGCAGCGGCGCCCAGCCGCGATCGCGCATGCCCATGGCCGCCAGCACGATCACGTACGGAAGCGCATCGAGCAGGTAGCGGTACCCGAACTGCACCCACCCCTGGTAGAAATACGGCACCAGGGCGCCCGCCGTGAGCGCCGTAGCCAGCCACAAGAGCCGCACCGTCGGGTCGCGGCGCGACGCCGCGAAGGCGTAGAGCAGCACGGGGCTCGTCAGCAGGATCGACAGTCCTTCCGGCGACGGCTTCAGAAAGGGAAACTGCTCGACGTACTCCCAGCCGCGGAACACCGCGATGTGCACGTGCTGCGAGATGTAGTGCCAGTCGTACCAACCGTACTTCTTGCCGGCCATGTAGATCTCGGAGGCCTTGCCGTAGCCGGTGTCGAACGGGTTTCCGAAGCGCGCGTAGTTCAGCCAGAGCTCGAGCCCGATCGGCACGGCGATCCCGAGGGTGAAAACGAGCCCGCGGAGGATGGCGCGGCCGTCGAAGAAGCGAAAGAATCCGCGCCGGATTGCGTGCCGGTGCACCAACAGGAAGAACACGCCGGGCGCCGCGACCGCCACGTTCGCGCGCGACAGCATCGCGAATCCGAACGCCGCACCGACGATCCAGGCTCGTCCACGCCCGAACACCTCGATCAACGCGACGAGCAGAAAGAGCTCGGTACAGAGGTGGGACAGGAACCACGTCGTCCCGATGATCGCCGTGTACCAATTGACGGTGCCGAACGCGAAGATCAGCGTCCCGAGCGCGGCGCGCCGCTCGCCCACGTCGGCGCGTAACAACAACAGCCAACACAACGCCGCGTTCAGGCCCGCGACCATCATGCTGAAGAAATTCATGTTGAGCGCCGTGCCCCACCACCACACGAACGGCACGAGCAGCATCGCCGGCGTGGGCGCGAACGGCGAATGCACCTCCCCGTTCACGGTGATCCAATCGTGGTAGTGCCCCGGATACCCCTGCACCCAGAGCCGCCCGTGCAACCACGCATCGGCCACGTACACGTGATGCTTGTACCCATCGGGCACCCGCGGATTCGACGCGTAGTAGAGCGCCGTCACGCCGAGAAAAATGGCCAGCGCAGCGATTCGTCGGCGCCCCGAAGTCACGGCCGCCGCATCATAGTCGGGACGCCTCCGGATGCAACGCGAATCACGTCGTCGATCGTCGTTCGAGCTCCGCGGTGCGAGCGAAACGCCGAGAAGTGGTCAGCTGCAAGGCGCGAGTGAGAGAGCGCGGCAAGCGAACGATTGAGCAACGCAGCAGATGGCCGCTTATCGGCGTTTCGCGGCCGTCAGATCCACCTGGCCGGGCCGTTTTGGAACCACATGCGCGCGCTATACAGATCGCGGCCAATCGGCATGCCAGACCATAGCGGGTAAAAATAGACGAGAAGCGCGATCGTCACCGCGCCGTAGGCCACGACCACGACGCGTCCCGGTGGCCACTGGAACGCGGGCAGGCGCCGATACACGACGGCCGCTCCATACGCCCCCGCGACGGCGGCCCACAGCAGGATGCCGGTCCGGGGAAACGGCCCCATGAGCGTCGGCAACAGCGGCACGAGCAGCGCCACGCCGGCACCCACCCAGAATCCGTCGTCGGCGGGCGCGCGCCACAACATGCTGAGCGCCATGCCGAGCGCCAACAGGCTCGCGTAGAGCGACGGGAGGTAGTGGTACTGGAAGAGCGTGCGGCCGATCCACGACCAGACGATGTAGTGCAGGAGGAACGCGGTGCAGAGAAAAACGCTCGCGAAGTGGCGTTCGCGCACGCCGCGCGCGAACGCGACGAGGATCGCCGCGAAGCCGCCCCACCACAGGATCGGATTGCCCCCGCCCCACACACCGATCACGTGCGAGGCATCGTTGGGAACATCCTTGAAATGGTACCAGACCGGGCGCAGCAGGAAGGGCCAGGTGTACCACTTCGACGAGTACGGATGCGTCGCGTCGGCGACCGCCGCCTCGTAGCCGACCACGTCTTTGAAGTACTTCGGGATGTCCCAGATGCTGTGCCACCACCCGAGGCAGTAGTGGGGCAGGTAGACGGCGAGGTACATGGCGGTCCACGCGAC
>CAZWAX010000013.1:0-1092 GCA_964631985.1 uncultured Polyangiaceae bacterium
CGCTCATGCAGGGGCTCGCGGACGGCTACTTCGTCATCCCGTACACGCTCGCCGACTACGTCGCCGGCACGAGCCTCGCGGCGGTCACGACCGAGCACGACGCGTTCAATGAGGCGGCCGACGCGGTGCAGACCCGCATCGATCACCTGTTGCGGGTTCGCGGCGACGTGACCGTCGCGGCCCATCACCGCCGGCTCGGCCGGGTCATGTGGGAGAAGTGCAGCATCTCGCGCACCGCGGCCGGGATCGAGGAGGCCCGGGCGGCGGTGCGGGCCCAACGCGACGAGTTCTGGCAGAACGTGCGCGTGCCGGGCGAGCCGACCAACCTCAACAAGTCGCTCGAGCTGGCGCTCCGCGTCGCCGACTTCCTCGAGTTCGGCGAGCTGGTCGCGATCGACGCGCTCGCGCGCGACGAGTCGTGCGGGTGCCACTTTCGCGAGGAGCATCAGACCTCCGACGGCGAAGCGCTGCGCGACGACGAGCGGTTCGCGCACGTGGCGGCGTGGGAGTGGCACGGTGCGAGTCGCGCGCCGACGATGCACACGGAGCCGCTGCAATTCGAGAGCGTGGCGTTGGCGCAGAGGAACTATCGGTGACCGAGCCGGGCATGACCCTCACGCTCCGGGTGTGGCGCCAGGCCGGACCCGACGCGCTCGGGCGTCTGGTCGCGTACACGGCACGGGACGTCTCGCCGCACATGTCGCTCCTCGAGCTCCTCGACGTCGTGAACGAGGATCTGACCGCCAAGGGCGCGGACCCGATCGCCTTCGACTACGACTGCCGGGAGGGCATCTGCGGCTCGTGCGGCGTGGTGATCGACGGGGTCGCCCACGGGCCGAAGGCGGCGACGACGACGTGCCAGCTCTTCATGCGGCACTTCACGGACGGTGCGGTGATCACCGTCGAGCCCTGGCGGGCGCGCGGCTTCCCGGTGGTGAAGGACCTGGTGGTGGACCGGAGCGCCTTCGACCGGATCATGTCGGCGGGAGGGTTCGTCTCGGTCGATACCGGGAGCGCCCCCGAAGCCAACCTGATCCCGATCCCGAAAGACGTCGCCGACCAGGCGATGGACGCCGCCGCCTGCATCGGCTG
>CAZWAX010000013.1:1102-30421 GCA_964631985.1 uncultured Polyangiaceae bacterium
GGGGGGCGGGCGGGCGCGCCCCTGGCGTGACCGAGCGGGCCCCCGAGCCAAACCGGGTCCCGTTCCGGAAGGAGGGGGCCGGCGGGGGGAGGGCCGCGCCGGCCGGCTTCGGCTGCGGCGCCGGCGTCGCGGCCTGCAAGAACGCGTCGGCCGTGCTCTTCGTCGGCGCCAAGATCAGCCATCTGACGCTCGTCCCGCAGGGCCATCCCGAGCGCGAACGGCGCGTCCTCGCCATGGTCGCCCAGATGGAGCAGGAAGGGTTCGGCGCCTGCTCCAACGAGGGCGAGTGCGAGGCGGTCTGTCCGAAGGAGATCTCGGTCGGCAACATCCAGCGCCTCACCCGCGAGTATGCCCGCGCACGGTGGAAGGTCTCATAGCGAGGATTTCACTTGCCAGGTTGGGGCGCGACACGGCACGGTGGCCGCCATGACCCCCTGGCTCCGCCGCGTCGTCGCCGTTTCGTCCCTCGTCCGGAGGCTCGCCGTCCTGGTCGCGGTGCTCTGGGCCGTGCCGGCTCCCGCTGCCACGCTTCCACCGCACGATCCGCTGCGCATCCTCATCGTCAGTGACGAGGTGAACCCGCACGCCCTCTCCGCCGCGGAGCTCACGCAACCCGGCGACATCTCGGCGGCGCTCGTCGCGCCGGACAGCGGGATCGCGATCGACGTCGTGACCGAGATCGCCACCGACGACCTTCCGGACGCCACGGCGGCGCTGGCCGTGCTGCCGCCCGCTCCAGCGGCATACGACGTCCTGATCTACTTCGCGCACCGCATTCCCAACGGCGCGGGTGGGGCGGCGGCCCAGGCCGCGTTCGTCGCCGCCGTCGACGACTTTCTGGTCGCGGGAGGGGGTGTCGTCTCGTTTCACCACGGCGCGTACTTCACGACGGGCAAGGAAGGCATCCTCGACCTGATCGGCGGAACCGCGTCCGGCGCCGTGCCGTGGAACACGGTCAGCGGTCAGAACGTGATCGACGTGGCGCCGGGACACTTCGTGACGGCCAACGCCGTCACGTATTCGTCGACGACGGCGTATGCGGACGTGTCGCGTGGCGTGCCCGCGGGCACCTACGGCGTCTTCAACAACACCCCCGACGAGCGCTACGTCGACTTCGAGATCAACGCCGGCGCCGGCAACGTCGAGATGCTCTTCGGCAGCGACTACGTCGAGAACGGAACCACGCACGTCCTCGGCTTCACTCACCGCCGGCCGGCCTGGGCGGGGGTCGTGGTGGCCTATCAACCGGGCGAGTATCAGCCGAACGCGCTCGACGATCGCAGTGGCAACAATTTCCAGATCCTCGCCAACGCGATCCTCTATGCCGCGGGCGACGCGCCGGAATGCTCGTGTCCCGACGACGGCGACCCGTGCACGCGCGAGATCTGCGTCGCCGAGGTGTGCCAGCACCCGGCGGCGCCCGCGACCACCTGCGACGACGCATGGGGGAAGGCGTCGCTGCAGGTGAAGGAGCGCACCGCCGGGAAGGAGACGTTGCTCGCGAAGCTCGGGCGGGGTCCCGCGCTCGGTCAGGCCGATTTCGGGACCCCGCTGGTCCTCGACACGTCGGTCTACACCCTGTGTCTCTATGACGAGGCCGGGGCGCTCGCCGGCAAGACCGTCGTCGCCCGCGCGGGAGCGGCGTGCGGCGCCCAGCCGTGCTGGAAGTCGATCGGCAACGCGCCGCCGAACGGGGTCGGTTATCAGTACAAGGATCCGGTCGCGGCCGCCGACGGTATCTTCAAGATGCAGCTACGCGGCGGGGCCGCCGGAAAATCGCGCGTGCTGATCCAGGGCCGCAACAAATCGAGTGCGGGTCAGAACGCGCTTCCGACGGGCATCGCCGCGGCGCTCGCCGGATCGCAAACGGCCACGCTCCAGCTCCACGAGAGCACGGCCGGCCGGTGCTTCTCGGTGGATCTCGGCAACGTGACCCACCACGACGCGACGCTGTTCAAAGCGGCCCACTGACGAGCCGGGACGCGCGAAGCGGGAAGATCCCTTTTGGCTAGTGTATCCCGCGGGCGGGGACGAGCGCGGTAGGGTCGACGCCCAATCCGCGGACGACGTACTCCCACATGTCGTTCGCGGCGGTCTCGAAGACCACCTCGCGGCGCATCGGGGCGAGGAGCCACGCCCCTTCGGCGAGCTCGCCCTCGAGCTGCTCGGCGCCCCAACCGGCATATCCCAGGAAGAGGCGCACCTCGGCGGGCGGATGGTGGGCGACGGTTTTCAGCATCTCGAGGGAGCCGGTGACGCACACCCCTTGCGGCAGGGTGGCGACGTCGTCCTGCTCGTCGGCGTGCGGGGCGTCATCGGCGAAGACCACCCAGCCGCGTTCGGGCTGGACGGGCCCGCCCCAGCCCACGGTGCCGACCCCGTCGGGCCACTGAATTCCGCTGTTCTGCATCAGCTCGCCGATGGTGAGGTCGAGCGCCCGATTGAGGACGATGCCGAAGCTGCCACCGGCCCCGTGGTGGACCAGCAGCACGACCGAGCGCTTGAAATTGGGGTCGTCCAGTTGCGGCATGGCGACCAGGAGTTGCGAGGTGAGCTCGGACATCGCGTTCCTTTGTGACACGTCTGCGCGGGCCCGGCCACTACCGTCTGCCCAACGCCGGCATCAAAGGTGAAAATTCCGGCGTCGTGGACGGGCGTCGCGTCGCGATTCCACCGACGCGAGCTTCTTCGTCAGACCCGGCGGTAGCCGGACATCCGTCTGTGCGATTGGGCGTGATCGTGGCGGCGCCCGTTACGCCGAGCCGGCGACGGGACGGCGGAGGAGCGTCAGCACGACCACCGCGAGCGCCAGCCACCCCGGCCACTCGCCGACCCGCGCGTAGACCGTCGTACCGGCCAACACATACACCGTCCCGTGCAGGTTCTCACGCGTGAGGAGGCCGGTCCGTGCGACCACGCGCCCCGCCGGGTCGATGATCGCGCTCACGCCGCTGTTGGTCGAACGCACGAGCCAACGGCGATGCTCGATGGCGCGGAGCTGCGCGAGCCCGAGATGCAGCCAGGGCTCCTGCGAGTCGCCGAACCAGGCGTCGTTGGCGAGCGTGACGAGGAGGTGCGGCTCCGTCTCCCGCACCATGCGGCGGACGAGCTCGGGGCGGATCGCCTCGTAGCAAATCGGCGTCGCGACGCGCCACGCGCCGAGCCGCACTGCGGATACCGTGTCGGCGGCGGCGAACTCCTCGGCGTGCGGGAAGAGTCGTGCGAGCGCCGGCAGTACCGAGCCGAGAGGCAGCGACTCGGCGAGCGGAATCAGGAGATTCTTGTCGTAGGCGTCGCGGATCATGCCGTCCTCGCCGGCGAGGAAGACCGAGTTCGACTTCACCTTGCGTCCGTTCACCTCGGTCGTCCCGCTCGCGCCGAAGAGGAGCGGGATCGGCACGTCCTGCACGATCGGTCGGCTCGACACCGGGAGGGGCCGGCGGATGCCGCGGACGTAGGCGCTCTCGGGCCAGATCACCAGGTCGACGTCGCGCGCGGCCAGGAGCTCGCGGGTCTGCTCGAGGTGACGGCGATGGGTGACGACGCCCAGGGTGTCTTTGGCATGGACGTCGAGATTCGCCTGCACGAGGCCGACGCGGATCGCCGGCGCGCGCGCGCTCGCGGCCTCGACCTCGGCGGTGCGCGCGGCGCCGTATCCGACCACCGCGACGCCGAGGACGGTCCCGACCGTCCATGCCAGCCGCGGCGGTGGGCGCCGTCCGTCCCACCACCTGACGGTGTCGAAGACGACCGCGTTGGCGCCGGCGAGGAGCGCGGTCAGCAGGAGGGGACCGCCGAGATCGGCCGTCCCCGCCAGGATCGGCACGGCGACGAGCCCGTTCCCGGCGTAGAGCGGGAAGATCTGCGGTTGCAGCCATTCCACGAGCACCCACGGCGGGATGCCGGCGACCGCCACGGGCCAACCGCGGCGACGGACAGCGTGGAAAAGGACCCCGTAGACCGCGAATGCGAGCGCGAACCAGATCCCGTAGACGATCCACAGCGCCACGCCGGTCGCGACCCGTCCGTCGAGGAAGGGTCCGATGAGATCGAGCAGCCAGAGGTGGCCGCTCGCGAACGCCGCGATCCCGAACACGAAGCCGACCAGCGCCGCGTCGCGGGGCCGGGCGACCGCGGTCGTGAGCGCCCACCACAACGGCGCGAGGAAGACCAACAAGCACGGCCACGCACCCCAACCGAGATAGCCCAGCGCGTAGAGCACGCCGCCCACGGCGGCGGCGCCGCAGCCCGCAAGTCGGGACGCCGGCGTCGCTACTTCGGCAGGCGAAGACACGGCTCCGCCTCCGGGGCGCTCCGTTCTTTGGCGGTGCGGCCTTCCTGGTCCCGGATGGTGGTGTCGACACCGCGTTGGATCAGCAGCGTCGCGCTCGCGACGTTGCCCTTGCTGCAGGCGAAGATGAGGGGCGTGTCGCCGAAATGGTCACGGGCGTTCCCGTCCGCCCCGCGGTCGACGAGGAACGCGATGACCGCGGGATGATCGGCGCCGGACGCGTGCATGAGGGGCGTCCGCTTCTGCACGTCGGGTGCGTCGACCGGGGCTCCCGCGTCGACGAGATAGCGCACGATCTCGATGCTGCCGTCGGCGGCCGCGAAGCTGAGCGGCGTGCGGCCGCTCACGTCGGCCTCGGCGACGGACAGGCCCTTCCCGTGCAGCCAGCGTACGAGCTCGAGACTCTGTGCGTCCATCACGGCGAGAAAGAGGGCCGAGCGCCCGAGGTCGTCCTTGGCCTGGATCTTGGCGCCGAGCTCGAGGGCACGTTCGATGGTCGGACGGTCGTTCCGGCGGACGGCGTCGAGCAGGCGCTGGTCGAGCGTGAAGGGCTCGGGCTTGCGGACCTCACCGAGGCCGAGGGCGCGATTGGTCGTGGGTCCGCCCGTAGCGGTGGACGGGCTGGAGGCGACGACCTGCGGCGCGCGCGGCGATGCCGTCGGCGCGGGCACCGGGGACGTGCCGTGGTCGCAAGCGGCCAGCATGCCAAGCGCAACCACCGCACCGGGTACAAGAAAAAGGCGGAGGCCCCGAAGGGGCCCCCGCCTCGTAATTTCGAGAGCGCGCTTCAGGCGCCCGCGAGTGCGTCGTTGATGAGCGGGGCGATGATCTGCATCCCCGGATCCTCGTTGTTGTAGTTGTTCGAGGGCTCGAGGTTTCGCCGCTGCAGATTGCTGCCCACCCAGTTCGAGAGGAAGGTCTCGAACGGCAGGAAGCCGCTCGGGCACTTCCACGATTGGGTCTGCGGCCACTCGAGGACCTCGTACCACTTCTTCTTGCGGATCGACGGGCACGCGTGGCTGCCGATGAAGGTGATGATCGACGAGCAGTGGCTGTCGTTGATTGGGCGATGCCACGGCACGTGGTAGCTCCAATTCGAGTAAAGCTTGATCTGATTGATCAAGTTCGTCTGGTCCGCGCGCCATTTTTGGAGGATGCCGGCCTGGGTGATGCCGGGGAAGAACCGCTCGTACGAGAAACGCGAGAAGTTGTAGTCGCTCGAGTACCCCGTGTAGGCCATCAGGTCGGTCGGGAACTGCTGCGCCACCATCTGATTGATCGTGCCGTAGTCGTTCGGGTTGAACGGCGCCGGCAGCTGACTGAACAGTGATGCCATGTTCCACGACACGGTGATCGTCTGGTGCAGCTGCCGCGAGGCGTAGGTCGAGTTCGGGGCCGGGAAGACCGGACCCGAGTCGTTCAGCAGATATGCCTTCACCGTCGGCAGGAGCGTGCGGCGCGCCTGGTAGAAGATGGTGTTGGTCGCGACGCCACCGGCGCTGAACCCGGTCACCAGTAGCTTGCCGATGCTCGGGAAGCGGGTGCGCAGGAAGTTCAGCGCCGCGATCGAGTTGTTGTAGCCGTTGTGACGGAAGGTGATCGGCGGATTCTGGCCCGTCGGGTCGGTGTAGGTGACCACCCGGTTGCCGACGTGCACGTCACCCGTGCAGTACGGCATGTAGACCATGTCCCAACCGTTCGTGACCAAGTTGGTCTTCGACCGGAAGAGCGGGATGCCCGGATCCGCGCCGTTGATGATCGGCGACACGAACTTCGCCTTGAACTGGGTGATGTAGTCGGTAGGGATGCCGTTCGGGTTGGCCGCACCCAGGATGCCGGTCTGCCCGCTGCAGCTCGGGTAGTCCCAGCAGGCGCCGCCGCCCTCGAACGAGATGACCATGTTGTTGGAGGAGGGCGAATCGTAATACCAGAAACGATACTGCGAGCCGTTACTGCAGACCGTTCCGGGTAGCTCGACCCGGACCCAAGAGTAGGTGTTGCCGCCGTCGACGACGTCTTCGATGCCGATCGCGCGCGCAGTTCCGGGCAGCAGCATCGCCGCCAAGGCCGTCAGTGCCAGTAGTGGGGTACGAGCTTTCATCCGTCGAAGCCTCCTTTCAAAGGAACGCGACGGGGCCCCGCGCCCCGTCCGAAGGGATGTGGGCGGGGGGGTACCACGCACCGCGCGCACGACGCAAGAAAATAATCGCGAAAGCGCGAATGATTTCGCGCCGCTACGCGTCACTCAGTGACGCGTCACGGAGTGACGGGGGTCGCGAACTGCTTCTGTTCTTCGAGCCACGCTTGACGCGCGCGCTCGTGCGCCGTGTGGCGCTCTTTCGCCTCGGCGATCTTGCGCGGGATCTCTTCGAGGCGGGCGAGATGCAGGTCCGCGGCGAGCTTGAGCGCGCCGATCTCTCCGCGCGGCACCTCGTTGCCGTAGTGCTCGGCGAGGTAGACGAGGAACTCCACGTAGTCGGTCGAGATCCGTTGCTGCTCGGCGTAGTACGCGTCGATCTCCTCGTCGGTCGCGGTGTTCGACTGCACCTTTCCGAACTGGGCGTTCCACTCGGCGCGAATTCGCTCGCGCTCTTCGAGCAGCGCCGGGTCCTTGGTCGGGAACGCCATCTTCCAATAGGTGCTGTCGGGCAGGGCGCGACGGATCTCGTCGAAGTCGACGCGTGCCCACTGGTCAGCGGTATCCTCGACGACGGGCGAGAGCGGATCGGCCTTGTACGCGAGATCCTCCGACGGTTCGTCGTCGTCGAGGTCGGCGCGCCAGGTCGGCGTCCGCCGCGCCTGTGGGCCCTTGGGTGCTGCGGCCTGCTCCGGCTCCACCACGGCGGGAGGCTTGCGCGCGCGCTCCGCGTTCACGCGCCGGAGCAGCCAGCCGACGGCGACCAGCAAGACGATCGCGACGACGACCGCGACTCCGAGACGGGACGCTCCACGCACGCGCGCGCTCTACCCCAGAGCCCTCCGCGGGTTCAAGCCGGGTCGGCCTGGTGATGTGGGTCAGCTCGCTGCGGAGCTCGGGCGCGGACGGTGCGGGGGACGTCGCCGGGTCTCGCGACCGCGGATACGTCCCGAGCTGCGCGGGATCAGGCGTCGTCGAGGGCGAGCAGGAGCGCTTGGATGCCCTTGCGGCCGTGGCCGGCGCGGACGAGGCCGGCGTAGAGGCGCTCCGCGAGCTCCAGGCCGGGGAGGGTGAGGCCCATCCGCTTCGATTCGGCGAGCGCGATCCCCATGTCCTTCACGAAGTGCTCGATCATGAAGCCGGGCGCGAGGTCGCCCTTCTGGATCCGCGGCACGTAGTTGGTGAGCGACCACGAGCCGGCCGCGCCGCCCGAGACCGACTCCAACACCGTCGGGACGTCGAGCCCCGACTTCCGCGCGTACACCAGCGCCTCGCAGACGCCGATCATGCCGGTCGCGATCAGGATTTGATTGACCATCTTGGTGTGCTGGCCCGACCCGGCCGGACCCTGGTGAACGATGGTCTTGCCCATGTGCGTGAAGAGCGGCCGCACGCGTGCGAACGTCGCGGCGTCGCCGCCGACCATGATCGAGAGCCTGGCCTCGCGCGCGCCGACGTCGCCGCCGGAGACCGGCGCGTCGAGGCTCGCGACGCCGCGGGCCCGCGCGGCCGTCTCGATCTCGCGCGCGAGCGCGGGCTCGCTCGTGGACATGTCGACGAGGATCGTCCCCGCCGCGGCGGCGGCGAGGACCCCGTCGGGTCCGAGCACGACCTCGCGGACGTCGGCCGGATAGCCGACCATCGTGAAGACGACGTCCGACGCGGCGGCGAGTGCGCGCGGCCCTTCGGCCCACACGGCACCGCGGGTGAGCAGCGGCTCGGCGCGCGACCGCGTGCGCGTGAAGACGGTGGCGCGATGGCCGGCCGCCATCAGGTGGCCGCACATCGAGGCGCCCATGATGCCGGTGCCGATCCAGCCGACGCGCGGAAGGTCGGTCGGCGTGGGCACTATTTGGCCTGGGATGCCTTGCCCGTTTTGCCCTGGGTGGCCTTGTACACCATCGGCTGGGGCTTCCGGCGCAGCTGGGTATCGACGGTCACGCTCACCGCCACCTCGACCGGGGCGTCGCGCAAATCGGCGTTGGCCAGGCCTTCGTCGGTGAGCGCGTCGGCGAAGGTGCCCTTGCTGAGCTTGAAGAAGAGCTTCGCGTTCTGCGCGGCGACGACGCCCTTCTTCGACCGCACGCCGAGCTTCACCTGCGCGCCGTCGCTCTTGGCGATGCCCTTGGCGTCGACCACCATCGTGCGGGTGACGCCGCCCACGTCGACGCGCACCATGCGCCCCGCGACCGTGTAGCCGTCGGGAATGGGGATCAAGGCGTTCACGAGGATCGTGTCGCTGTACTGTTTCGCGAAGTGCAGCTTGATCGAGAGCTTGGTCAAGTCGAGCGGGCTGCCCGCGAGACACTCGCACGGCGGGCCGCTCTGCCCGGGAGCGCAGACGAAGCCGTCCGGACACGTGCCGTTGCATGCCGGGGCGGCGCCGGTGCCGCACTCCTGCGCACGAGCGAGCCCGCTCGACAGCAGGACGGCGACGACGACGACGAGGCGTAGGCAGGTCGGCATGGGACTCCTTCGATCGGCGCGGGGACCGTACTCAGGCCCCCGACGAGCGTCAAGTAGAACGCGCGTCGTCGACGGCGCGGACGCCATCGCCGGTGCCGTCGCATCCGCGCTACGTCACGTCGTTCCCGGTTGGCGAGCCGTTCGCGTCGGCGCGTCGGTGAGCCCCTCGAGTCGCCGTGCCGCTTTCGAGCGCCTCGCCGGGCCGATCCCTTGCCCCGTGCGGTGAGTCCGCATCATATGAGCGCATCCGATCGGTGATGGCCGGCGTAGGATCCGTGCTTGCCCGGTCGACGAAGACCGCGGAGCTCGCGGGAGGAGGACTCGTTCACCCATGCTCGCTCAGCGCTCGTGCTCGCGTTTCATCGTACTCGCCGTGTCGTTCTTCATGGCTGCCGCGCCGGCGGCGGCCCAAACCTGCGGCGACGCCGATCGCAACGGCGACGTCAGCGTCACCGACGGCGTGTTGGCGTTGCAGGGGGCGGCCGGTCTCGCGGACCGCGCGGAGTCGGCGCGCTGGGATCTCGATGGGAACGGCACGCTGACCGTCAGCGACGGCGTCAACGTGCTGCGGCTCGCGGCCGACCTCCCCGCCTTCACGGCGTGCCCGCTCGTGCCCGCATTGCAGCTCACGCCGGTCGCGACGGGTCTCGAGGACCCGATCTTCGCGAGCGGCGCCCCTGGTGAGATCGGGCGGCTCTTCATCATCGAGAAGCCGGGCCGCATCCGCATTCTCGAAGGCGGCACCGTCCGCACGCAGTCGTTCCTCGACATCACGGCGATCACGAGCAAGGGCGGCGAGCAGGGCCTGCTCGGCCTCGCGTTTCATCCGGCCTATGCGACCAACGGTCTCGTCTACGTCGACTACACCGATGCCAACGGCGATACGGTGGTCGCCGAGTACGCCCGCAGCACCGCCGACTCCGCGGTCGCCGAGCCGACCGCCCGGCGCGTGCTGCGGACGATCGCGCAGCCGTTCGCCAACCACAACGGCGGCATGATCGCGTTCGGCCAGGACGGGGCCCTCTACGTCGCACTCGGCGACGGCGGCGGGGGGGGCGACCCCAACGAGACCGCCCAGGACCTCCAGAGCAAGCTCGGGAAGATCCTCCGCCTGAACGTCGACGGCGACGCGCCGCCGCCCGGCAACCTCGCCGGCGCCGACCCCGACGTATGGAGCTACGGGCTCCGCAACCCGTTCCGCTTCAGCTTCGATCGGGGGACCGGCGACCTCTACATCGGCGACGTCGGCCAGGGGGAGTTCGAGGAGGTCGACGTCGAGCCGCGCGGGGAGGGCGGGCGCAACTACGGCTGGGACATCACCGAGGGGTTCGCGTGCTTCGAGCCGCGGAACGACTGCGACACGACCGGGATCACGTTTCCGGCGGTCGCGTACGCCCACTCGAACGGCGGCGCGCGCGACGATTGCTCCGTGATCGGCGGCCACGTGTACCGCGGGAGCGCGATCCCGGACCTGGTCGGGCGCTACCTCTATGGGGATCTCTGCTCCAATCGCATCCGCTCGTTCGTGTGGAACGGAAGTGCCGCGGTCTCCGAGGTCGAGATGACGGCGACGCTGGCGTCCGACGCCACCCTCGCCGCGCTGGCCTCGTTCGGCGAGGACCTGAACGGCGAGCTCTACCTCGCCGACCTCGGGGGGACGGTCTATCGGATCGATCCGCGGTAGAGCGCCGACCGTGCGGTTTGCGGCTCCGGGGCGCGTTCGCTAGACGGCGCGCATGCGCGTGATCGTTCGCCTGCTCGTCGGGCTCGTCGTGGCGGTGGTGGTGCTGCTGGTCGCGGTGCGCGTCTTCTTCGGCGGTGGCGCGCGGCTCGAAGACCGCACCACCGCGCCGCAGCTGCCAGCCACGGCGATCGAGCAGGTGGCGGCGCTCGACTACCCGCCCGGCAACATCGCGGTCTCGGCCACCGGCCGGATCTTCCTCACGCTCCATCCCGACGGGAAGCCGCCGATCAAGGTCGCCGAGCTGGTCGACGGTACGCCGGTGCCGTTTCCCGACGAGGCGTTCCAGACGCCGGCCGACGGCACGCCGCACTTCGCGACCCCGTTGTCGATGCGGATCGATCGGCAGGGCCGCCTCTGGGTGCTCGACTTCGCCGACTTCGGCCGTGGACAGCCACGCATCACCGCGTTCGACGTCGAGACCCGGAAGCTCGTCCACCAGTACGACTTCCCGAAGGAAGTCGCCGGCTTTCTCTCGATGCTCAACGACTTCGCCGTGTCGCCGGACGGGCGGCGCGTCTACATCGCCGAGTCGAGCCCCATCGCGCAGACGCCGGCGCTCGTCGTCTACGACGTCGAGGCGAAGACGAGCCGCCGGCTCCTCGAGAGTCATCCCTCGGTGCTGCCGGAGAACTACATCCTCACGGCGGCGGGACGCGACATGGTCGTCCTCGGCGTCTACACCCTCCGGATCGGCGTCGACTCGATCACGCTCGACCGGCGCGGCGAGTGGCTCTACTACGCCCCGGTGAACGGCGACCGCATGTTCCGCGTCCCGGCCGCCGCCCTCGACGATCCGCAGCTGGCGCCGGACGCGCTCGCCGCGAAGGTGGAGGACTACGGACCCAAGACGATGAGCGACGGGCTCAGCAGCGACGACGCCGGCAACGTCTGGATCACCGACCCCGAGCACTCCGCCGTGCTCCGGCTCACGCCCGAACGGACGCTCGTCACGGAGATCAAGGATGCGAAGCTGCGCTGGCCCGACGGTCTGAGCTTCGGTCCCGACGGGTGGCTCTACGTCACGTGCAGCGCGTTGCAGCACGTGCTCTTCGTGGTGCCCGGCCACCAGGCCGCTCACGCCCCGTATCACGTGTTCCGCTTCAAGGCGGGACCCGTCGCCGCTCCCGGGCAGTAGCTCACCAGGGGGATCTCTCCCCCTTCACGAAGCGCGGCACAGCCGCGCTTCGTACATCCCCCGGCTCGCTCTCGCTCGGCCGCACGCTGCGCGTGCGGAGGGACCCGCGTCGGGCGCCTTCCATCGTGCGGGCGACGCTCAAGTTTCGGGTGGATCCGGCCGAACGACCTCCGGGGGCAATTACCCGGGGGAGGTATGCGCTACGTCATGCGACGTAGCAGCGAATTGACGATGGCGGTTCGGATCCACCTGCAGTTCGCGACGCCGCAGATGCGGCTTGCACGGCCCATCAGCGACACCAACGGACGGTTGGTCGCCGGCGTGGGGACGATGCTTTCGCCCGGCGTGGTGCGGGTGCTCCGCCACATGGCGGTGCAGAGCGTGATGGTCGAGGACGCGGGCGAGCTCGCGTCGTGGGAGCAGGTCCGGACGGTCGAAGAGGAGCAAGCCGCCCTCGAGCGGCGCTTCGCCGGCGAGCACCTGACGCCGGCCCTCGCCGAGATCCAGGCCGCGATCGCACGTCATCTCGAGCGCCGGGCCGCGGTCGCCGCCGCGGCAACGCCACCGACGGCCGTGGAGGGTGCCTGAGCATGTCCGGGGCCACGAGCGGACACGCTGCGCCGACCTCCAAAGACAAATTCCGTTGGGAGGTGAGCCGCCTTCGTACCCTCCCGACGCTGCCGAAGCTGCTCGAGCGGGTGGTGATCGCGCTCGAGGACCCCGACATCAACTTCGCGAGCGTCGCCGAGCTGATCGAGATCGACCAATCACTCACCTCGCAGATGCTGCGCCTCGCGAACTCGGCCTTCTACAACGCGCAGGGCAGCGTGAGCTCGGTGAGCCAGGCGCTCGTGATGCTGGGCACCGCCGTCACGCGCAGCGTGGTCCTCTCGACCAGCGTGCTCGACATGAAGACCGTCACCGGTCTCCCGGGCTTCTGGGAGCACTCGCTCGGCTGCGCGGTCGCCTCCGGGGCGATTGCCAAGGTCACCGGCCGCGCCAATCCGGAAGAGGCGACTGCCGCCGGCTTGCTGCACGACCTCGGCAAGGTCGTGGTGTACAAGCAGCTGCCGGACGCGTTCGTGCACATCGTCGACACCGCCGCCGCCTCCGGGCGCACGTTCCTCGAGGTGGAGCGCGAGGAGCTCGGCACCGACCATGGCGAGATTGCCGGGTGGCTGGTCGAGAAGTGGCGCTTCCCCGCGTGTCTCGGCGAGCCGATCACCTGGCACCACGCACCGTCGCGGGCACGGATCGCGCGCGACGAGACCGCGATCGTCCACGTGGCGAACGCCTTGGTCCGCGCGCTCGGCTACGGCTCCGGTGGCGATCGCCGGCTCGCCCCAATCGATCCGACCGCGTGGGCCCGGCTCGCGCTCACGCCCGACACGCTCGACGCGATCCTCGCGCGCTTCGACGCCGACCTCGACCACGCGCTCAACTATGCCACCTTCGAGTGACCGAATGAGCGCGGCGGTGAGCACTGAAACCGCCCTCCTGCAGCGCATCGAGGAGATGTCGTTCCTGGGCGCGGTGAACGAGCGGTTGGCGCGTGTCCCGGACTTCGCCTCGGCGTGCCGCGCCCTCGTAAAGCTGGTCTGGGAGGAGCGCTACGCCGACGCCGTTGCGTTCGTGGTCGTCGACGGCCCGCGCCGCATCTGCACGCTGCAGTCGGTGCTGCCGGCGAGCCTGGACCTCGAGCCGACCGCCGAGATGAGCGTCGACCGCGCGCCCTTCGCCGCAGCGCTCGCCGGCACCGATCCGGTCGTGATTCGCGACGTGCCGCCACTGCCGTGGATGCCGGAATCGGTGCCCGACGCCGCGTTGATTGCGGCGCCGCTGCCGGTGCGCGGGACCGCGATCGGCGTGCTGCTGGTGCACACCCGGGGCGACGCGACCACGCTCGAGGATCAGCGGCGAGTGCTGGCGCTCGTGGCCACGTCGGCGGCACTCGCGCTCGACGCCGCGCGGAACGAGGCGCGCGAGGAGTTCCTGGCGACGCTCCGGCACGACATCAACAATCCGGTGCACGTCGCCCTCGGCTACATGGAGATGCTCGCCGATCGGCTGAAGCGCGAGGGCTCGCCCGAGCTGCTGGGCCTCGCGGGGTCGGTCACCGAGTCGCTGAAGGCCGTCGCCGACCTCGCGACCAACCATCTGCACATGGCGGCGATCGACCGCGGCGTCGCGGGAATCGCGCGCGAGCGTCTCGATCTCGGGGCGCTCACGACCGAGATCGTCGGCCGCCACCGGCCGTCGGCCTCCGAGAAGAACATCATGCTCGTGCACGAGGACGCCTCGGCGCTCGTGCGCGGCGATCGCCGGCAGCTCGGGCGGGTCGTCACCAACCTCGTCGGGAACGCCCTCAAATACACGCCGATGGGCGGACGCATCGACGTGGAGGTGGCGAGCACGCCGAGCGATGTGCTGCTGCGCGTACGCGACACCGGCTACGGCGTCGAGCCGGCGGACGTCGCGCGGCTCTTCACGAAGTACGCCCGCTTCCATCGCGATCGGCCGATCCCGGGGACGGGGCTCGGGCTCTACCTCTCCAAGGCGATCGTCGAGGCGCACGGCGGATCGGTGAACGCGAGCAGCGTGCCGGGGCGTGGGTCGACGTTCACCGTCTCCCTGCCGCGCGTGTAGCCGCCGCAGACAAGGGGGGCCAAGCCGCGCGGAGCTCCCGACTCGCTGGCCGCTCGGGCGCGCGCTTCGGGCGCGGCATCGTTCTCGCTTGCCCGTCCTTGCTCGCGTCGGTGCTTGGTGGCAGGCCTCGTGCATGCGTCCGCGGGCGGTCGAGATCGAGTGGCAGTTCGCGGTCCGCGATCTCGGGGCGTTTCGCCGCTCGCTCGCGCCGACACGCAGGGGCGCGTGGTCGATCGAGCCGGCGGGCGTCGTGCGCCTACGGGACGCGTACTACGACACGGAGGACTGGCGCGTGGCGCGAGCGGGCTATGCGCTGCGGGTGCGGCGCGCCGCCGACGAGATCGAGGCGACGCTGAAGGCATTGGCGCGAGCACGGCGCGGGGCGGCCCGTCGGCGCGAGATCTCCTCCCCGCTCCGCACGGCTCGCGTGACGGCCTTGCTGACGGCGCGCGGACCCCTCGCGGCGCGGGTCCGGACGATCGTCGCGGGCGCGCCGCTCCGCCGGCTCTTCGGGGTGCAGACGCGTCGCGAGGTGTTCGCCGTCCGCCATGCGGGCCGCGTGGTGGCGGAGCTCGCGCTCGACCGCACCCGCATCGCCGCCGGCACGCGACGGCGCGAGCTCACGCGGGTCGAGGTGGAAGTGAAGGCCGGTCCGCCCGCGCTCGTCGCCCGCTTCGTCGGAACCCTCCGCCGCGGCCGGCAGCTCACCCCGGCACGACGATCCAAGTTCGAAGAGGGAATGGCCACGGCGAAGCTCCATCCCGTGGCGGGGTTCGGAGTCTCGCGGCGCTGATTGTGTCAGCTCCGAGCCGCTGGCAGAGAACGCCCGTCCGTTCGGCGAGCCCACGACCCGCGATGCTCGTGTGATCGCGTCGTGTAATCCCCGCTCGCCGGTCACGAGGAGGCGTCGTCATGAAACTCCACGAATTCCCCGGAGCTCCCAATCCCAAGAAGGTCCGCGTCTATCTCGCCGAGAAGGGCATCCAGGTCGACTCGGTCCCGGTCGACATCATCACCGGCGAGAATCGCAAGCCCGAGTTCCTGAAAAAGAACCCGATGGGGGGCTTGCCCGTGCTCGAGCTCGATGACGGCAGCTATCTGCCCGAGTCGCTCGCCATCATCGAATACTTCGAGGACCTCCATCCCACCCCGCCGATGATCGGGACGACGCCGCTCGAGCGGGCCCGCGTGCGCGCTCTGGAGCGCTTGATCGAGCTCAGCGTCCTCGGGCGCATCGCGGTGATCTTCCAGAACACCCATCCGCTCTTCGCCAGTCGCTTGAAGCAATCGCCCGACGCCGCCGAATCGGCACGGAGCGCGCTCGCGACCAACCTCGGGGTGCTCGACGCCAAGATCGGCAGCAACACGTTCGCCGCCGGCGACAAGCCGACGATCGCCGACTGCACGTTGCTCGCCTCGCTCCAGTTCGCCGAGTTCGGTCAGATCCCCATCGACGCCGCCCACAAGAACATCCACCGCTGGTACGAGAGCTTCAAACAGCGGCCGAGCGCCTCGGCCTAGAAGGGGAAAGACCATGTCCGCCATCGGCGTCACCCGCGACGGTCCGGTGTTCGTGCTCACCATGAACGCCGGCGAGAACCGCTTCAATCGGAGCTTCATCGACGGCCTGAATGGTGTCCTCGACGAGGTCGAGCGTGCGAGCGGCCCGGCCGCGTTGGTGACGACCGGTGGCACCGAGAAGTTCTATTCCAACGGGCTCGACCTCGCCTGGCTCGGCAGCGACGAGGGCCGCGAGGAGGGGCCGCGGTTCGTCGAGGACGTCATCACGCTCTTCGCCCGCTTCCTCACGCTGCCGGTCCCGAGCGTGGCGGCGATCAACGGGCACGCCTTCGCGGCCGGCGGCATGCTCGCGCCCGCCCACGACTTCCGGGTGATGCGCGCCGACCGCGGCTTCTTCTGCCTGCCCGAGGTCGACATCAACGTGCCGCTGGCGCCGGGGATGACCGCGCTGATCCAGGCGAAGCTCGAGGCCCGGGTGGTCGTCGAGACGATTCTCACGGGGACGCGGCTCGGCGGGCCGCAGTGTCGCGAGCGGGGGATCGTCGACGCCGCGGTCGCCGGGCCGGAAGTGCTGCCGGAGGCGGTCGAACGCGCGGCGGCGCTCGCAGCCAAGGACCGCGGCACGTACGGCGCGCTGAAACGCGGCCTCTACGCGGGGATCCTGCCCATTCTCAGGGGCGAGCAGTCGGGGTCGCGGGCGAAGTAGCCGGCACCGGCGTCGTTCCGATCGGCTCGTAGCGCATCAGCACGCGGCTGCCGTCCTTCAGGCCCTCGCGGAAGCGCGCTTCGTACTTCGGCCACCCGTCCGGATACTTCTTCGCGAAGCTCGCGAAGAGGCGTTGGTAGGCTGCCGGATCGCGGACGAAGGACCCTGTGGCCGTGAAGGTGGGCCCGGTCCTGGTGCCGACGGCGATCTGTGCCTTCGGCCGCCCGGCACGGATGCGCTTCGCGCGCCACGTCGTCGCCGGGGACGCCACCCAGACCGCGCCCTGGTCCCACATGAACCAGATCTCTGCGGGGCTGCCGAAGCCGCCGCCCTTTCGCTCGGTCGCGACGTAGACGTAGGGGCTGGCAGCGAGGGCCTGCTCCATCGCCGGAGCAAGGGCGGCCGCGCCGAGCGGGGTCGTGGCGAATGCGAGCAGCAGGACGACCCAGCTCATGACCCTTCGACCTCCGGATTCCCGAGCGGGCACGCGAAGGTGATGCGGGTGCCGCGACCGGGCGCGGAATCGACCACGAGCGTGCCGCCGACCGCCGTCGCGCGTTGCTCCATACCGAGCAGGCCGAGGCTGCGGGCGCCGCCGCTCCGCGTGTCGAACCCGCGGCCGTCGTCGGCGACGACGAGATGGATGCGTTCGGGGTCGGCGTGCACCGCGACGCGGACGACGTGCGTGTCGGCGTGGCGGACGGCGTTCAGCACGGCCTCCTGGGCGACGCGATACACGGCGAGCGCGAGATCGCCGGTCACGGGGGGTAGCGCGCTCGACACGTCGACGGCGACCGTGAGGCGCGGCGTCGACATCGTCTCCGCGAGCGCCCGCAGGCTTTCGGGGAGGCCGAGGTCGCGCAGCACGACCGGGTGCAGGCCGCGCGCCACCGACCGCAAATGGTCGATGACGTGCGCCAGCTGGGTGCGTCCGCGTTCGAGCTCCGGCACCGTCGCGGCGGTTTCGGGGCCGAGGCGGCGCGTGGCCGCCGCCAGCATGAACGTGATGCCCGTCAGCTCCTGGCAGATCTCGTCGTGGATGCGGAAGCTCAGCCGCTGGCGCTCTTCCTCACGCACGGTGACGAGCTGCTGTGTGAGCCGGCGCAGCTGGCGTTCGGCCTCGCGCCGTTGGGTGATGTCGGTCGAGATGCCGCACACGCCCTCGGCCCTGCCGTGCTCGTCGCGGAGCGGGACCTTGATCGAGATGTAGGTGTGCCGGCCGTCGTCGTGCGGGACGACCTCCTCGAACTCGACCGGCTCGTTTCGCTCCATGACCTCGACGTCGTTCTGGCGGAGCGCCTGGGCGATGTCGCCCGGGAAGAGGTCGTCGTCGGTGCGCCCGACGAAGTCCGCGCGCGAGACGTGGAAGACCTTCTCGTACTGGCGATTGATGAGCAGATAGCGGCCGGCGGCGTCCTTGACGTAGATGCACGTGGTCGAGGCGTCGACGAGGGCGAGCAGATGCTCGCTCGTCGCCCAGTCCGTGGTGGAGACGCGGCGGGCGGCGATCGCTTCGACCTTGCGGCTCGTGGGCAGCGCCGGCGCGAGCTTCCGCGACGACGGTCCGTCCGGGCGATCGGCCATGACGCCGGACACTAGCGCGAATCGCCGCCGCCCTTCCACCGCGGAATTTTTTCGTTGCCTCCGAACATGGCGCGTGGCAATGCGGTTCGTGGGAGGGCCGTGCCGTGCGCTCCTCGATCCGCGTGGCGCCGGGCATCGCCGCGGCGCTGGTCTTGGTGGTTCTCGTCATCGTGAAGCTCGGGGAGGCGGCGGAAGCCGTCGGACGGACCGCCGTGCGCTGTCAGCGGGCCGTCACCGTGGCCGGGCAGGCGTTCACCGCCCGTCAGCTCTCGGATCTCGGACGCTGCGTCGGCGCGGCCATGTCGTGCGCCGAGACGCGGTCCGGCGACGTCGAATGTCTGGCCGAGGCGGGCACGCGGTGCGACCGCATGGTCGCTCGCATCCTTCGCCGCGAGCACAAGCTCGCCCGCCTGATCGCGGGTCGCTGCGCCGCGGTCGACCACGAGCAGCTGCTCGCACCGACGGGGCTCGGCTTTGCGCGCTTGGCGCCGCTCTGTCCGGCGCTCGGCACGGGCCGCGGTGATGCCACCGTCCTCGGGACGTGTCTCGCCGGCTTGCGACGGTGCCGCGGCGAAGGGCTCTTCGCGACGACGGTCCCGCGCGCCGGCGAGCTGCTTCGGGTCGCCGGGGTGCCGGCGACGGCGCGGGCCGCGCTTTCGTGTATGCCCGATCACGGCGGGACGGGTCGTGGCGAGCGTGACCCGGAGGCCGGCGCCGCGATCACCCGCTGCACCCGCACGATGGCGCGCGCGGCGGCACGGCTCGTGACGCGCACGCTCGCCAACGTGTCGCTCTGCACGCGCGCGACCGAGGCGTGTCTGGAGGGAAGCGACGACGAGAGCGCGTGCCTGACGGCGGCGTCCACGACGTGTGGCGCGGCCTTCGCGCGCGTCGCCGGAGCGCGCGTCGCCTTCGGTCGTGCCGTCGGCGCCGTCTGCGGCGAGGAGCAGATTGCCTTCGCGACGTTGGCGGCGCCGACCGGTGCCGATCTCGAGGCGCTCGGCGACGGCTGCGCGGTCGTGGAGGTCGACACGGTGCGCACGCTCCCGGCCCTCGCCGAGTGCGTCGCGCGCCGTCACGAATGCGAGCTGAGCGCGCTCGTGGAGGAGGCGACTCCGCGCGCCGCCGAGCTGCTGGCACAGGTCGACCAGACGGTCGCCCGTGCCTACTGTGCTGCGTCGGCGCCGAGCGAGCGTCCGACACCGACGCCGACCGCGATCGGTCCCACCCGGACCCCGCGGCCCGGCGACACCCCGACTCCGACCCCCCAACCGACGGCGACGCCGTTCTGCGGCGACGGCGTCATCGACGACGGCGAGGAGTGTGACGGGGACGCGCTCGACGACAACACCTGCGAGGACCTCTGCCTCGAATCCGACCCCGACGGCGTCTTGGTCTGCGCCGCGTGCCGGTTCGATTTCGGCGACTGTCGCGGCGTCGACTGCGTAGCGCCGTGAGCGAGGCCGCGGCTCGGATGTCGTTGGTCGGCGACCGCCGCCCTCGGCGCGTAGCCGCGGCATTGCCTGTCGTCGTCGTTGCCGCCTATGTACCCGGAGCGTGACTCCCGACAGGATGTTCGCGCGCGCAGCGCGCGGCCGAGCGGAGGGCGAGCTGGGGGATGTGCTCCGCGCGGCTTTGGCAACTCTTTCGCTCTGGCCGCTGCTCATGCTCGTGGCCTTGACGACGGGGTGCCGAGCCTCCCTGCAGGTGCCCAGCGCCGTGGCTGCCCCACCTCCGGCACCGGCTGCGTCGCGGCCACCACCCACCTCCGGCGAGGCGGCACGAGTCGTCTATCGTGACGACCTCGACGCGGCCGTTCGCGCGGCGCTCGACCGGCGGCTGCCCGAGTGGGTGCGGCGCTACGAGGGGTTCCATGCCCGCCCCGAGCTGTCGCTCGGCGAGCACGGGACGGCGGACGTGGTGGCGGGCGAGCTCACGCGTGCCGGCTATCGCGTCACGACCGGCGTCGGCGGGACGGGAGTGGTCGGGGTGCTGGCGAACGGCCCCGGTCCGGTCGTGCTCGTCCGCGGCGACATGGACGCGCTGCCGGTGCGCGAGGAAACCGGCCTACCCTATGCGAGCAGGGTCACGGCCACCCTCCCGGACGGCACGACGACCGGCGTGATGCACGCCTGCGGCCACGACGTCCACACGACGACCCTGATCGCGACCAGTGCCGTCCTGGCCGAGCTGCGCGCGCACTGGCGCGGCACCGTCGTCGCGCTCGCGCAGCCCGCCGAGGAGCTCGGCCGCGGTGCCGACCTGATGATCCGCGACGGTCTCTTCACGCGCTTCCCGAAGCCCGACGCCTGCGTGGCGCTGCACGTCGCGGCCGATCTCGCCGTCGGCGAGATCGGCGTCACGCCGGGCTTCTTCCTCGCCAACGTCGACTCGGTGGACATCACGATCTTCGGGCGCGGCGGCCACGGAGCGCGACCGCACGAGACCGTCGACCCGATCGTCACGGCGGCGCATCTCGTGACCGCCTTGCAGACCCTCGTCAGCCGGCGGGTCGATCCGGTCGACTCGGCCGTCGTGACCGTCGGCGCGATCCACGGCGGCACGAAGCACAACGTCATTCCCGATCAGGTGACGCTGCAGCTGACGGTCCGTTCGTTCACCCAGGGCGTCCGCCGGACGCTGCTCGAGGGCATCGCGCAGATGACGAGCGACGTTTGCGCCACGTTCCGATGCCCGCAGCCCCCGCGCGTGCAGGTGAAGGACGAGCACACGCCTGCGGCGTACAACGACCCCGGGCTCACGGCGGCCGCGACGACGCTCTTCCGGTCGGCGTTCGGTGTGGCGGCGGTCGTGGATCGTCGTCCCGAGATGGGGGGCGAGGACTTCGGGCGCTATGCCCCGGCGGCGGGCGTGCCCGGCTTCATGTTCCGACTCGGCAGCGTCGCGCCCGCCGCGCTCGCGGCGAGCCGCCGTCCGGGTGCGCCGGCGCTCCCGGGCCTACACTCGAGCCGCTACGCGCCCGTGGCGACGCCGACGCTCGCGACCGGCATCCGTGCGCTCACGCATCTCGTGCTCGGCCTGTTGGGGGCGAAGCATTCCGAAGGGGAATGCGCCGGAGGTTTGGTCGCGACTCCTAGCCGGTGAGCGACAGTGAGGCGCGGAGCGGCAGCGTCACCGTGAACGTGGTGCCGCGTTCCGGAGCGCTCGCCACCGCGATGTCGCCGCTCAGCTGATCGAGCAGACGTTGCACGATGTAGAGGCCGAGCCCGACGCCGCCGTACGAGCGCGCATCCGAGCTGTCGGCCTGGCGAAACATCTCGAAGATGACGGGCAGGCGATCGGTCGCGATGCCGACGCCGGTATCGCGGACCGTGAACGCGCAGCGCTCGCCGCGCAGCTCCGCCCGCACGACCACCTCGCCGCTCGGGGTGAACTTGAGGGCGTTCCCGACGAGATTCTTGAGGATCATGCGGAGCTTCCGGCGATCGGTGTCGAGCACGAGGCCACTGGCCGGCTCCCACCGCAGCACGGTCGTGGTCGAGTGGTTGAGCGCGGCGAACTCCGTCGCCAGCTCCTCGAGGAGCGCCGCGACGCCGACCGTCTCGACGCAGGCCGGGTCGCGGCCCGCCTCGAGGCGCCCGAGATTCAGCGTGGCCTCGATCATCTCGAGCAGCTCGAGGCCGGCCCGGCGGATGCGTCCGAGGGTCCGCTCGCGCTCGGCGGGGTCGAGGCCGTCCTCGTGCAGCATGTCGGTGTAGCCGAGGATCACGCCGAGCGGCGTGCGCAGCTCGTGCGACATGGTCGAGACAAACTCGGACTTGAGCTGGCTCGCGTGGCGCAGCTCGTCGACGAGGCGCGCGTTCTCGAGCGCCATCGAGGCCAGCTGGGCCAGACCGATAGCGAGCCGTTCCTGCAGCGGTGAAAACGCGGTCTCGCGACCGCGATGACCGGCGGAGAGGAAGCCGATCAAGTCCGGTCCGCGCCGTAAGGCTACGTAGAGGCTGCGGGTGATGTCGTATTCCGTGAGCAGCCGCGCGGTGCCGGGATCGGTGACCTTGGCGGTGTGCACCTGCACGTGCCCCTGGCGCTCCAGCGCGTGCAGCAGCGGCGCCAGCGTGCCGGCGGAGAGGCGCGTCACGCGCAACGCGTCCTGTTGCTCGGGGGTGTAGCCGTGCGACGAGCGCGGCAGGAGGACGTCGTGCGTCGCGTCCCGGAGGACCGTGTCGCTGACGTCGCAGCCCAGCAGCTCGGTCGTCAGCTGACAGAGACGATCGAGCAGCACCGGGGTGCTGAGCGACGAGATCATCTCGTGCCCGGCGTGGGCGAGCGCGGTCGACAGCCGCGATTCCTCGGCGAGCCGCGCCGTCGAGCGCGCGAGCTCGGTCGCGGTACGGTGACGTTCGATCGCGACCCCCGCGACGTGGGTCGCGACCTCGACCAGATGCCAATCGCGCGGCGCCGGCGTGCGTGCCTCGCGGTAGTACATCGCGAACGTGCCGAGGCAGCGGCCATTGGTCGCGAGGATCGGAAACGACCAGCACGCGCGAAGCTCGGAGGCGAGGGCGAGGTCGCGAAAGGCGGTCCACAGGGGGTCGGTCGCGATGTCCGAGACCACGACCGGTCGGCGCGTGTGGGCGGCCGTGCCGCACGAGCCGACCGTCGGTCCGATGCGCACGCCGTCGATCGCGCGGCAGTAGTCCTCCGGCAGGCTCGGCGCCGCCCCGTGGCGGAGCTGGTCGCTTTCGAGCAGCAGCACCGAGCACAGCATGCCGGTGCTCTGCTGCTCGACCAGCTCACAGAGCGCCGCGAGCACGTCGGCGAGCGGCTTCCCGAGCGCGACCATCTCGAGGATCCGCGTCTGGCCGCGCAGCAGGTGCGCGCTCCGGTCCCGGGCCCGGTCGTGGCGGAGGGCTCGGACGGACGTGAGGCCGAAGGCGACGACGACGAGCCCCAGGAGCAGCGCGCTCATGCGGAACGTCCTCGAGTGGCATTTTGATGACGGCTCGCCATTCCGGTCCCGGTCAAATGGTCGCTCGCGTGCCCGGATGCGTGGGGTGCGCGGATCCGACGCGGCTCGTAAGAGCAAGGCACGTGCCGCGTGGTTTGACCGTCGCCCGCGTCGTTCGTAGGGTCGCGCACGTGAGCGCCCTGGAAGAGCTCAAGCTCTACTTCGACTACAAGAGCCCGTTCGCCTACCTGGCGAGCGGCCCGGCTTTCGGGCTCGACCAGCGCTTCCAGGTCCGGGTGCGGTGGATTCCGATCCAGCTTCGCATCAAGGGGCCGGGCGCGCGCAGCCTCCGCTCCGACTGGAAGGCGCGGTACTCGTACCTGGACGCGCGCCGCTTCGCGACGCCGCGTGGGATCGTCATCAAGGGCCCGAGGAAGATCTACGACACCGAGCCGGCGCTGATCGGGGCGCTCCTGGCGATGCGCGAGGGCTGCTTCGAGCGCTACACCGCCGAGGCCTACCGGCGTTTCTTCGTCCGCGAGCTGGAGCTCGACCAGCCCGACGCGATCGCGGCACTCCTCGCCGAGCTCGGGGTCGCGCCGGCGCGGTATCAGGCATGGCTCGACGGCGAAGGACGCGAGGCGTACGCGCGTTGCGAGCGCGAGGCCGAGGATGATCACGTCTTCGGCGTGCCGATCTTCCTCTTCCGCGGCGAGCCGTTCTGGGGCCACGACCGCATGCCGCAGCTCGAAGCGCGCCTCGCCGAAGCGGGCCTCGCGCGCTGAATCCTTGCTGCAAGGCCGCGCGCCCTCCAGAATGCGCGGTTCGTGTCGAGGTCTCCGCGCACTTCCTATTACGGCTGGAGAATCGTCGCCGTTGCGTTCCTCACGCATTGTTTGAACGTCGGCTGCGTCTTCTACAGCTTCGGGGTCTTCTTCACCCCGCTGATCGACGAGTTCGGATGGACGCGGGCGCAGATCTCGTGGGGCTTCTCGTCGGTCTCGATCGTCGGGGCGCTGTGGTCGCCGTTCGTCGGGCGCGTCGTCGATCGCTACGGTCCGCGCCCCTCGCAGATCTTCGGCGCTCTCGTGCTCGGCGGGACCTTCATGCTGCTCTCGACGGTGGACTCGCTCTGGCACTACTACGCGTTGATGGCGCTCCTCGTGTCGCTCGGGTCGACGGCGCTCGGGCCGATCCCCAGCAACAGCGCCGTTGCCGGCTGGTTCCTCCGCCGTCGTGGGCGGGCGCTCGGCTTCGCGACCGCCGGCATCTCGATGGGCGGCGTGATCTTCGTCCCGCTCGCCCAGACCCTGATCACGCACCTGGGATGGCGGCAGGCGTTCGTGGCGCTCGGGGCCGTCGTCATCGGCGTCGGGGTCGCGCCGGTCGCGTTCGTGATGCGGAAGCCGCCCGTCGAGCTGCCGCCCGAGGAGCGCATGCCCGGCGGTGGCGACCGCGGGCTCACCTTCGAGATCGAGCACTCGGTGACCCCGCGCGACGCCGTTCGCGATCCGAACTTCTGGTTGATCGCGGGCGCGTTCTCGCTCACGGTGATGGGACTCTCGGCGGTGCTGCTGCACCAGGTTCCCCTGCTGATCGACGTCGGCGTGAGCCCGGCGCGGGCGGCGTTCGCCCTCGGCGCAACCGCGGGCGTCGGCGTGATCGGGAAGCTCGGCTTCGGGGCGCTGCTCGATCGGGTCGAGCAGCGGCGGGTGATCGTCGGCTGCTTTCTCGCGCAGGCGGTCGGCCTGTTGCTGTTGCCGTTCGCGCGCATCCCGGCGCTGCTCGTGCTGTACGTGCTGATCTACGGCTACGCCATGGGCGGCAACGCCACCCTGCAAGCGACCGTCCTCGGCGAGTGCTTCGGGCGTCGCCACTACGGCGCGATCGCCGGTCGGATGGGCCCGATCATCGTGCTCGCGCAGGCCGTCGCCGTCCCGCTCGTCGGCTGGCTGCGCGACCGCACCGGCAGCTATCTCCCGGCGATCGTCGTCATCGAGCTCATGACCCTCGCGGCGGCGCTCTGCATCTCGCGGCTCCGCCCGCCGGCCTGGCGCGCCGCACGCGCCGCGTGAGCGAAGGGGGAGAGATCCCCCTTCTGAAATGACCTCGGTATCGAAACTCGTCCGCGGCGATGCTAAGAGGGCGCGGAATGAAGCGGGCGGGGGGCGGGAAGCGGAACGGCAGGAAGCCGACGCGCGTCGAGTCCGACGATCGGCCGCGTGGCTACGAGGCCACCCGCATGCGCGAGCTGTGGCGCGACATCGACGATGCCAAGCACAAAGCGGGCATCGGACCGGCCCCCGAGCCCCAGGCGGCCGCGCCCTGGGACGTGGCCGCGCTGTTCGAGCGCGCGACCGCCCTCGTCGGTGACGCCGCGGCCTGGATGACCACCAACGCCCCCGTGGCCTGCGCGCTTCTCGCGAGCGGTACCGAGCTCCTGCGGAGCGTGCCGCTGGTCGGCCGGCTGGTCGACCTCGTGCCCGTCCCCCCGACGCCGCGGACGCGACTCGAGCCGGCTGCTCCGTCCCGGGAGCCCCACGCCAACGGGTCCGCGCGCCCGATCGTCGTCGAGCCGGAGCGGTCGACCGACCCGGGCGGTGGTTGGATCCATTGATTTCATGAGGAGCGCGGCTCCTCTGGCCGGTCGGCGCTCGATCTGGTAGGGCACGGCCCCGTGTCGCGTCGCAATCGAGCCGCCGTTGGTGTCCCCGCCGCACCCTTCGTGCTCCGACCGCCCGGCCGGGTCCCGACGTAATATCAAGTAGATCCGCGGCGGCCGCCGGCGCCATGCGGCGCGCGCCGCAGCGCGGAAGCGTCCGATCGTCGAGGCAAAGGAGACGAAGTGAGCAATCCCCGAGTTCAGAGTGAGGGCCGCGCCGGGCACGACCGCGCCGGCTCCACGACGCCGACGAACCGACACAAATTCCTGGAGTTGCTGCCGCCGAACGCGAACATCGACTTCGTCGGCAAACGCAAGTTCTTCGTCATCCTCTCGACCGCGTTGAACCTCCTCGCGCTCGTTCTCGTCTTCACGGTCGGCATGAACTTCGGGGTCGACTTCGCCGGCGGCACCGACGTCCGGGTGCGCTTCGCGCAGTCGACCAGCGCCGCCGACGTGCGAAGCGGCCTCGCGACGCTCGATCTCCCCGACCTCACGGTCCAGGATTTCGGTGCGCAGGGTCTCGAGTTCCTGCTGCGCTTCGATCCGTCGGACGCCACCACCATGAATGCCCTGAGCGGTACCATCAGGGATGCGCTCGCCAAGGATCGTCCCGCGGACAGCGTCCAGGTGCTGAGCGTCGAGAGCGTCGGACCGAAGGTCGGTGCCGAGCTCCGCCAGCGCGGCCTGCTCGCGGTCATATGCACCACCATCTTCATGGGGATCTACATCGCATTTCGCTTCGACCTGTCCTTCGGGCTCGGCGCGGTGGTGGCGCTCATCCACGACGTGTTGCTCACGACCGGCGCCCTCGTCCTCACGCATACGATCTTCGATCTGACGACCCTCGCCGCCATGCTCACCATCATCGGCTTCTCGGTGAACGACACCATCATCGTGTCCGATCGCGTGCGGGAGAACCTGCGCAAGATGCGGCGCTCGAAGCTGGCGGACGTCATCAATCTCAGCATCAACGAGACGTTGTCGCGCACGGTCCTCACCAACGGGACGGCGATCCTGGTGACGCTGGCGCTCTATCTCATGGGCGGCGTCGGGCTCGAGGGATTTGCCTTCACCCTCCTCGTCGGCTTCGTCGCGGGTACGTACTCGTCGATCTTCATCGCGGCACCGGTCGTGCTCTTTTGGTCGAGCCGTTCCCAGCTGGCGGCAGCCGAGTAGTGGCGCCGCGCGAATTGCATGCGTGAGTTGGCTGCGCTAGGCACGAGCGCATGATCGGCGGTGGCGGGGTCTTCGATCTCGTGCGGCAGGGCGGGATCGTCATGGCCCCCTTGGCGCTCTGCTCCATCGTGAGCGTCGCCGTCATCGTCGAACGGCTCTGGGCTCTGTCGACCGCGTCGCGTCGTTCCGAGCGCTTCCATCGCGCCGCCCTCGAAGCGTGGCAGGAGGGTGGCGTGTCGGAGGTGGTCGCCGTCACGCGCCGCGACGATTCGCTCCTCGGCCTGGTCTATCGCGGTGTCCTCTCGCTGACCGATGCCGACGACGACGCGCGCCTGCACGTCGCTTCGCGGCAGGTGAACGCGGCGACGCGTTCGCTCAAGCGCTACATCTGGCTGCTCGGCACGATCGGCAGCTTGGCGCCGTTCATCGGACTGCTCGGGACCGTCGTCGGCATCATCCGCGCCTTCGAGAACATGGCGGCGACCGGGTCCGGGGGGTTCGCCGTGGTGGCTGCGGGCATCTCCGAGGCGCTGATCGCGACTGCGGCGGGTTTGCTGGTGGGCGTGCTCGCGATCTTCGCCTACAACGCCTTCATGGTTCGGATCGGCAACGAAAGCGCCGATCTCCGCGAGCGTACCGACGACCTCCTGCTGCGCCTCCGCACGTCCGAGCGGACGGCACCCCGGTCCTATGGCAGCGCGGCTGCTCACTGACGGCAACGACGATGGCGACGCCATCGTCGCCGAGATCAACGTCACGCCGCTCACCGACATCTTTCTCGTGCTGCTCATCATCTTCATGGTGACGAGCACCGCGATGATGCAGCAGGGCTCGAAGGTGTCCCTGCCGTCGTCGGAAGGCGGCAATCCCGAGACCGCCGGGCTCACCCTCACCGCGACCGCCGAGCACACGCTCGAGCTGAACGGCGTGACCGTCGAGCGCAGTCGGCTCCGCGAGGAGCTCGCCAAGGCCCTTGCGACGCGCGAGGACAAGGCCGTCATCCTGCGTGGCGATCGCACGATCATCCTCGAGGATGCGGTGCAGCTGATGTCGATCGCGCGCGAGGCCGGCGCCGAGCGGCTGGCGATCGCGACCACGCCTCCGGGCAAGTAGGAACAGGCCGGCGCGTCGAGCGCGGGAATGAGGGGCCGCGCGCGCACGCTCGTGACGTTGGCGCTCGTGGTCGGGACCGCGGCAGCCCTCGGGATCGTCGGCGGCCGGCTGCGCCTCGATCCGAACGTCGGGTCGTTGCTGCCCGATCACGGCGACGCCGTGGCGCTGCGGCGCTACGTGCATGCCTTCGGCGGTGGCGATCTCGGGGCGGTCATGGTGCGCAGCGACGATGCCGCGCTGAACCGCCGCCTGTGCGCCGAGATCGCGTCCGCGCTCGCGGCGCGACCGAGCATGACGATCGCCGTCGACCGTCTCGAGAGCTCGCGGCAGCTGAGCCCCTGGCTCGTCTGGCGACACGCGAGCATCCCGGTGCGCGCCCGGCTCGCGGCCGCGCTCACGCCGGAGGGCATGCGCGCGCGTCTCCGTGAGAGTCGCACCATGTTGGCCCTCCCCGGCAGCGGGGCGGTCGCGGAGCTCCTGGCTCGCGATCCGCTGCGGCTCACGCAGATCGCGTTCGAGGGCACGGCGGTGGGGAGCGGTCTGCGGTCGCAATCGGACGGCCGGTTCGCGAGCGACGACGGTCGCACCTGCCTCGTGCTCGTCAAAGGCCGCGGGCAGGCGCTCTCCTCGGCCGACGCGCGCGCCTTCGCGGACGACATGGCGGCCGTGCTGTTACCGATCCGCGCCGCCCATCCGCGGGTCGAGATCGGCGACACGGGTGGCCACGCGATTGCGGCGGCGACCGAGACCATGCTGAAGGGCGATCTGCTGCGCTCGGGGCCCATCGCGACCGTGCTCGCGTCGATCGTCTTCGTGGCGCTCTTCCGGCGCGCGCGCGCCCTCGGCGCGGTGCTGCCGCCGCTTCTCCTCGGCACGCTCTGGACCGCCGCGCTCGCGTCGGTGCTGCCGGGGGGACTTTCGGCGATCGCGGTCGCCTTCACGTCGGTGGTGGTGGGGGTCGGGGTCGACACCGGTGTACACGTCTACGCGGCCTTGCTCGCGGCTCGGCGTCGCGGGCTCGCCCCGCGCGAGGCCGCCGACGAGGCGCGCCGGCAGACGTGGCGCGCCGTGCTCTTCGCTGCGTTGACGGCCGCCGCCGCCTTTGCGGCACTGACGCTCTCCGACATCCGCGCCGTCCGCCAGCTCGGGGTCCTCTGCGCCGCCGGCGAAGTGCTGACCGCGCTCGCGATCGTGCTGGTCACGCCCGAGATCGGGCGCTGGCTCGA
>CAZWAX010000014.1:0-24536 GCA_964631985.1 uncultured Polyangiaceae bacterium
CAGCTTGATCAGGAGACCGGGGTGCGTTCGCGACAGGACGATCTGGGGGCCCTTGCTGGTGAGCTCCACGTCGAGAATGACGGCGCGAATGCGGTCGCCCTGACGGTAGCGCTCGCGCGGAATCTGCTCCTTCTCGGGCAGGATCGCGTCGGTACGACCGAGGTTGACGATGATGTTCTTGCGCTCGAAGCGCTGCACGATCCCCGAGAAGAGCTCGCCCTTGCGATCCTTGAACTCGTTGAAGATGATCGTGCGCTCCGCTTCGCGGACCTTCTGGATGATGTTCTGCTTGGCAGCCTGGGCGGCGATGCGGCCAAACTTCTCCTGCGAAAGCTTGGAGAGCAGCTCGTCCCCAACTTCGGCTTCCGGATCGAGGGTCGCCTTCGCGTCTTTCAAGAGGACCTGATTGGACGGATCGGTGATCTCGTCGACGACGGTCTTGATCTCGAACAGCTCGACCTCGCCGATGTCGGAATTGAACTTCGCCTCGATCTGGTGCTCGAGACCGAACGTCCGGCGCGCAGCAGAGAGCATGGCCTCTTCGAGGGCGGCGATGATGATGCCCTTGTCGATGCCTTTCTCCTTGCTGACTTGCTCGATGACGCGATTCAGATCGGGTTGCATGTCGTCTCCTTCCCGCCTACCGCGAGCTGGCCCGGTGTGCCGGACGTTGCGAACCGCGGCGATCCGACCGCCGCCGCCCAAGGGAGGGGAATTCGTGCTGATAGTTGGCCCGTACGATCGCCTCGAACGCGATGTCGTGCGCGACGTGATCGTCGCCCGTGATCGTGATGCCGTCGGCGTTCGCCGCGGTCAGCACCCCTCGAAACGCATGCCGCGCACCGATGTCCTTGCGCGTCTGCACGAAGACCCGCTTGCCGAGGAACGCGGGGAAGTGACTCGGCCGGGTGAGCGGCCGATTGATGCCGGGTGACGACACTTCGAGCGTGTACGCCCCCGGAACGGCGTCGTCCCGCACGTCCAGGACGTCCGACACCTGGCGGCTGACCGCCGTCAGCTCGTCCAGCGACACTCCGCCGGGCACCTTGTCGATCAACAGCCTGAGCACGCTACCTCGACCCTCGCGGCGGAGCTCGATGTCCACCAGCTCGAGGCCGAGCTCGAGTGCGATGGGCTCGGCAATGGCCCAGACGGCCGCCGTTTTGGGATCGATATGCATGTTGTCGAGGTCACTTGGCGTACCACTCCCCGCCGCCGAGTCTCCGCGACCGGGGGTGAGGCACTGCATCGGCTGCGTTCAAGGAACCCCGGCAAGCGGAAGGCAGGGCGAGAGGTGTGAGCGCCTTCCAAAACAAAAAAAGCGGGCGCGGGCCCACTTTTCGAAACAGAGGCGGGCAATAACACGGGCCTTGCGGAGGCGCAAGTCGGGACGCGCTGCGGCACGATCCTCCGCCCCGGGCGTGGGTCCGCCTACGACGCGTACATCTCGTCGATGAGCTCGCGATACCGTTCGGTGACGACCTTGCGCTTCACCTTCAGGCTGGGCGTCAGCTCGCCCGTCTCCTGGGAGAAGTCCCGCGGGAGGATGCGGAAATACTTGACGCTTTCGAACGACGCCAAATGCTTGTTGACGTCCTGGACCTCGCGCTCGATGAGCTCGGCGATCCGCGGATGGCGATGCACCTCGTCGGGAGAGCCGAGGATGATGCCCTCCATCGCCGCGAATCGCTCGACCGCGTCGACGTCGAGCGTCACCAAGGCCACGCAGTATTTGCGGTTGTCGCCGATCACGACCGCTTGGCTGATGTGGAGCTGCGTCTTCAAGAGGTTCTCGATGTTCTGGGGTGCCACGTACTTCCCACCCGAGGTCTTGATGAGATCCTTCTTGCGGTCCGTAATGCGCAGAAAGCCGTCGGCATCGAGCTCGCCGATGTCGCCGGTATGGAACCACCCGTCGCGATCCCAAGACTCGGCCGTCGCCTCGGGGCGCTCGTAGTACCCGAGCGCGATGTTCGGGCCCTTGGCGAGGATTTCCCCGTCGGGGGCGAGGCGCAGCGAGACCATGTCGAGCGCCGGACCGACCGTGCCGAATTTGAACCGGTCCGGTCGGTTGCAGGTGAGGATGGGCGTCGTCTCGGTGAGACCGTAGCCCTCGACGATCAGCAACCCGATGGCGTGGAAGAACTCCATGATCTCCCGCGCCAGCGGCGCGCCCCCCGACACCATCAGACGCACGCGCCCACCAAGGACCTGATGGATGCGAGCGAACACCAGCTGATCGGCGAGCATGGCCTGGAGGGACAGCACGAGTGGTAGCTCGGCACCTCGTTGCTGATAGGCGCTGCGTTGCCGGCCGACGCCCATCGCCCAATCGAAGATCGCGCCCTGGACGAGCCCGCTCGACTGTCGCGTTCCCTGGATGCGCGCATGGATCTTCTCGTAGATGCGCGGCACCGACGGGATGAGATGCGGTTTGGTCTCGGCGATTTCCTGGGTGAGGGTGTCGACGGAGGTCGCGAACGCCGTGATCGTGCCGACCCAGAGGCCGTAGTACTCAAGCATCCGCGCGAACGAGTGCGCGAGGGGCAGGAAGAAGAAGTCGACCTCGCCCTCCCGTGCCAAACCGAGCGCGCCTACGGCTTCGATCGCGGAGAGATGGTTGCCGTGCGTCTGCATCACGCCCTTCGGTGGGCCGGTCGTCCCGGACGTATAGACGATCGTCGCCAGGTCATCGCGACCGACGGCCTCGATCCGCGCGTCGATCACTGCCTGCAGGCGTGCCAGCGCCGCCCGTCCCTGCGCACGCAAGTCGGCCAGACGGACGACGTCGTCACCGTCGGGATCGCCCTCGATCAACACGAGTCGTGAGACCTCGATCGTCATGCGTTGACCATCGAGGTCGAACCCGTCGCGTTGTACGGTACGGATCTTCGCGAGCTGCTTCGGATTCTCGACGAAGCAGAATCGCGACTGGGAGTTGGACAGGATGTAGCCGCACTCGTGCGGCAGGTTGGACTGATAGATCGGAACGGTGACCGCGCCGCACGCATAGGTGGCGAGGTCCGCCTCGACCCATTCGGGCCGCGTTCCCGCGAGGATCGCGACCTTTTCCCCTGGCGCGAGCCCGTCTTCGATCAGCCCCGCCGCGATCTCACGCACGGTGGCAGCGACCTCGCCCCATGCGACCTCCTGCCAGGTCCCGCCGCGCTTCACCCGATGACGGGGTCGGTCCGACCGGGCCGCGGCGCGGTCGAAGAACATCTCGGCGAGGTTGCGGTGCCGCGCGCCTTGCGTGCCCTGCCCGGTCGCCATCGCGACGTTATCGTTCGCTGGCCGCCGCAGCGGTGGACTCGTGGAGTGTGACCAGTCCGACGATCTGATAGCTGCGCTTCCCGCCAGGCGCCTGCACCTCGACCTCGTCGCCGACGGACTTGTTGAGGAGCGCACGGCCGATCGGCGAGCTCAAGGAGATGGCCCCACTGGCGGCGTCGACCTCTTCCGGGAACACGATGCGATACTCCGCGGTCGTGCCCTCCTCACCATCCATGACAGTCACACGACTGCCATACGCCACCACGTGGTGGGGGATCGAGGCAAGTGTGTACATCGACAACTCGCGGATCCGCGTCTGAATCTGGCCGATCCGAGCCTTCAAGAACTCTTGCCGCGCTTTGGCCGCGTCGTACTCGGCGTTCTCCGAGAGATCCCCGTGGGCGGCAGCTTCCTGCAGCTCCTTGGGCACTTTCACCGTGAGCTCGTGCTTGAGCTCGTGGAGATCCTTCTTGAGACGAGTAACGACGGGTAATTCCATGCGATCCTCCGCGGGCGGGGATGCTAACCGCATCCCTTCCGGCAAGTCAAAACACTGACGGATCAGGCGAGAAGATGGCGGGCGAGGCTACTGCGACGCGAGCAGGTTCCGCACGATCTCGCTCGCGCGCTTGCCGTCGTACTGTCCGGGATGGCGCTCCTTGAGACGCGCCATGAGCGCCCCCATCGTCCCGGTGCCCTCCGCGATCCACGTCGTGATCAAGGTCGCGAGGGCGTCCGCGTCGAGCATGGTCGGGAGGTAGCGCGCGAGAATCGCGCGCTCGTCCGCGTTCTGCGACACGAGATCGGATCGACCGGCACGGCGCGCGAACTCCTCGGCCTCCTCGCGCTTCTTGGCTTCGCGCTGAACCAGGGTGAGGATTTCAGATGCCGGCAGCTCCGCACCACCGCTGTCGATTCGACGATTGGCCACCGCGGCGAGGAGCCCCCGCAGAACGTACACCGTCGGCATGTCGCGCTGCTTCATCGCGTCCTGCAGCGCTTGGCGCAGTTGCGCCTCCGAGAGCCTCGGGTCACTCACGCCGGTGTCGCCATGTCGCCGTCTTTCCTCTCAGCGTTTGCGCGCGGTCATCTTCTCGATCTTCGCCTTGGCGTCGGGATCCGACGACGCTTCCGCGAACCAATCGCTCGCTGTCTGCACGAACGCGTCCTTCTGGTACGCGTACCAATACATCGAAGCCAACCCGAGCAGGAGGCCTGCGACAAATCTTCGCATCACGTGCCCTTTCGGCCCCTCCGAAAAGTCCCGTGTTGCCGAGTCTATCGGTGGCTTCGGCGCGCTGTCCAGACGACATCGCCGCGTCCCACCGCCGCGCGATTCGTCATGTCGGACGTCATGCGATGCCATCGGCCGGCGCTTGCCTCGACGCGATCCGCCTGCGACCATCGCGCACCCCCGGGCCCCGTGCGACGGAGTGTCGTATGGCCCCATTCGAGCGTCCGATCGTCGACGCCGCGGCGGATCTCATCTGCCCTGAGCGATGCGCCGCCTGTGCGACGCTCGTCGATCCTCGCGCCCTCTTTTGTGTCGCGTGCGCAGCCATGGTTCATCGTCTCGGTCCGCCGGAATGCGCCGCCTGCGGCGCTCCATTGCCCGTGGCGCGTCGCTGCGCGAGCTGCACCGACCCCGACTTTCCCATCCGTGCGGCACGCGCATGGGCGGCCTACCATCGCGCCACGGCCAGCCCCGTGGCTACGACGATCGCGCATTTCAAGTACGGCGGCGCCCATCGTCTCGGACGCCGGCTGGCAACCGTGCTCCTGAGCCGTGTGCCGGATCCCACCGTCGCCCTCGTGGTGCCCGTGCCGCTGTACGGGCGTCGTCTCCGCGAGCGCGGCTTCAACCAGAGTGCCGTGCTCGCGCGGCACCTCGCGCGGCGACTCGGCTGTCGCGTCGCCCTCTCGACGGTCGTCCGCACCCGCGACACGCCGTCACAAGTGGGCCTCGGAGTCGCGGAACGCGCCCGCAACGTCGCCGCCGCATTCGCCGTCCCCATGCCATCGCGCATCCAGGGTCGCACCGTGCTCGTCGTCGACGACGTCTGGACGTCGGGTGCGACCGCCTGCGCGGTCGCGCACGCTCTCCGCGCCGCCGGCGCCGCGGCGGTCGACGTCCTCACCATCGCCCGCGTGCTCTGACCGTGACAGCGCCCATGCTCGCGGCGGCTCCATCCGGCACGCTATAGATTCGACGTGACGCGCGATCGACGGCAGACCTGGGACGATCGCCATCGGTCCGACGGCGCCGCTGGCCAGCCGTCGCCCTTCGTCGTCCAAGCGCTCGACATGCTCGCAAAGGCCGAGCCTCCTCCTCCGACCGGTCGAGCGCTCGACCTCGCGTGCGGACGAGGTCGTCATGCGCTGCTCCTCGCCGAGCGCGGCTATCGGGTCGAGGCCGTCGACTTCGCCCTGCCGGCGCTCACCGCCCTCGCCGGCGTCGCGCGCGCACGCAAGCTCACCATCGACTGCATCGCGGCCGACGTCGGAACTTGGCCGTTGCCCGTCGGTCGCTACGCACTGGTGGTGGTCGTCAACTTCCTCGATCGCGACGTCTTCCCACTGCTCCGCGCCGCCGTGACACCTGGCGGTTCCCTGCTCTACGAGACCCATCGTCGCGAGAACGGCATGCCGTCTCGGATTCGTCCGGAGCTTCTGCTCGCTCCCGGTGAGCTCGACGAGCTCTGTCGCGGCTGGCACGTGCTCCATCGCGCCGACGGAACGGCCCTGCATCGCGGGACGCCGGCAGCACGCGCCGGCATCCTGGCTCGACGACCGACGCCGCCACATTGACAGCTCGATCGCTTTCCGATGTATCCGCCGCCATGCCGACGCCCGCTCGCGCTTTGACCTATGCCGCCGCAGGGGTCGACATCGCCGCGGGCGATCGCCTCGTCGGCCACATCAGCAAGCTCGCGCGCAGCACGCGACGGCCCGAGATCGTTGCCGGCGTCGGCGGGTTCGCGGCGTTGGCACGCCTTCCCCGCGGCTATCGGGAGCCGCTGCTCGTGACCTCGACGGACGGCGTCGGCACCAAGCTCCGTATCGCGTTCGCCCTCGACCGTCACGACACCGTCGGCATCGACCTCGTCGCCATGAGCGTCAACGACCTCCTGACGATCGGGGCCGAGCCTTTGCTGTTCCTCGACTACTTCGCCACGGGCCGGCTCGATGTGCGGCGTGGCACCGATCTCGTTCGCGGCATCGCGCGCGGGTGTCGCGCGGCAGGATGCAGTCTGGTCGGAGGCGAGACAGCGGAGATGCCGTCCTTCTATCCCGACGGTGAGTACGATCTCGCCGGCTTCGCGGTCGGAGTGGTCGAGCGGCGCCGCGTGATCGACGGACGCGGCGTACGTCCGGGCGACGCGCTGATCGCACTGCCGTCGAGCGGCCTCCATAGCAACGGCTTCGCGCTGGCCCGTCGCGTGCTGCTCGAGCACGCGAAGCTGGCGCTCGACCGTCCCGCACCGGGCCTCCGCGCGACGCTCGGCGACGAGCTTCTGCGCCCGACCCGGATCTACGTCCGCGTCGTCCGGGAGCTCTTGCGCCGCATGCCACCCGATACCGTTCGCGCCATGGCCCACATCACCGGCGGTGGCCTTCCCGGCAATCTGCCCCGCGTGCTGCCGAAGGGCTGCGGAGCCGTCGTGCGGCGCGGGGCGTGGCGGGTCCCACCCATCTTCGGCCTGATCGAGCGCCTGGGGCGTGTGTCCCGCACGGAGATGGATCGCACCTTCAACAACGGCGTCGGCTTCGTCCTGGTCGTCGCCGCTGCCCGCGCCGAGCGCGTCCTCTCGTATCTGCGCCAACGTCGCACCGGCGCATGTCGGATCGGCACGATCGAGCGCGGCGCGCGCGGCCTCACCTTCAGCGAGGGCGATGCCTGACCCTCTCGCCCTGGGCGTGCTGCTTTCGGGGAGCGGCACGAATCTCCAGGCGTTGATCGACGCCATCGCCGCCGGTCGCCTGCACGCGCGCATCGCCGCCGTGATCAGCAACGTCGCCGACGCCGGCGGCGTGGAGCGCGCCCGGAGTCAGGGCCTCGAGACGATCGTGCTGCCGCATGGCCAGGCGTCCTCGCGCGCGTCCTACGATGCACAGCTCGTCGACGTGCTGCGGACGCACGGCGCCGAGCTCGTCGCGCTGGCCGGCTTCATGCGCCTCGTGACGCCCGTGCTCCTGGGGGCATTTCCACTGCGCGTCGTGAACGTCCATCCGGCGCTGCTCCCGGCGTTTCCGGGCTTGCACGCCGAACGTCAAGCGCTCGCCTACGGAGCACGCCTCACCGGCGTCACCGTCCACTTCGTCGATGAGCAGACCGACCACGGACCCATCCTCGCGCAGGCCGCCGTACCGATTCTGCCGGACGACACCGAAGAGCGCCTGCACGCACGCATCCAACGCCAGGAGCACCGGCTCTACCCGTTCGCGATCCAACTGATCGCCGAAGGCCGCGTTCGGGTCGAAGGGCGCCGCGTGGTGATCACAGGTGCGCCCGCGGCCGACGGGGTGCTGGCCAGTCCCGACCCGTCGATCACGTGATCAACCGCTCGCGCGTGTTTCACGGCGCGCTGCTGATCGCGGGCCTCGCGGTGTTCGTGGCCCTCGTGCACCAGATCGGCGCGGCACGCTTGGCCGAGGATCTGCGGAGCTTCGGATGGGCGATCCTCGGGGTCATCGGCTTCGAGCTGCTGATCGACGCGTGCAACACCGCGGCCTGGCGCACGACTTTGCCACCCCGGGCGTCCATCGGCTTCGGGCGACTCTACTGGGTGCGACAGGCCGGCGTGGCCATCAATCAGGTCACCCCAACAGCGACCGTCGGCGGGGAAGTCGCAAAGATCATGTTGCTGCGGCCGCGGCTCCGCGCCTCGACCACTGCGGCATCCCTCGTCGCCGCCCGGATGAGTTACGCGCTCGGACAGGCGATCCTCGTGTTGCTCGGTCTTTCGGCCGTGCTCGGTCGGACGCGGGACATGCCCGATCTCGCGGCCGCCATCGTCGGTGCGCTGGCTGCCACGATCACGGGCGTGCTCGCATTCGTCTGGCTACAGCGGCGCGGCTTCTTCGCGACCGTCACACGCGCGCTCGGCGCGTTCGGTATCGCCCGCGGCGTCGCCGAGCGTCTCCACGCCGCCGGGACCGCGCTCGACGAGCAACTCGCGAGCTTCTATCGCGAGCGTCCCACCGCGTTCGCCGTCTCGGTGGGATGGCACGTGATCGGCCAACTGGTCGGGCTCGTCCAGCTGTGGTTCATCCTGACGGCCCTCGGCAGCCCCGAGTCGTTCGCGACGTGTCTCGCCATCGAGGCGTTCGCGCTGGTGATCGACTCGGCGGCCTTCCTCGTGCCGGGGCGCATCGGCGTGCAGGAAGCCGGGCGCGTACTCGTCTTCACGATCTTCGGCCTCAGCGCCACGACCGGGCTCGCCGTCGCGGTCATCGCACGGCTGAACCAGCTGGCGGTCACTGCGATCGGGCTCGTCGCTTACGCCCGACTCTCTGCCCGAGAGGCGGTGACACAGCGCGCGTGAGCGCTTACCCCGGGCGCGCGACGGGCGGCGTGGTCGCCAGCACCCAGACGACGCGCGCGCCGTGGACGGCGACGGTGACGACGGCCCACGTGACCGCGCAAACGAACGCCTCCGGCGCACGATCCGTGAAGAAGCCCACCACCAACATCATGACGTAGACGTTCCGCCGCCCGGCGATCGCGCGAAAGCGGCGATCGAACGGCGTCAGCTCGTCGAGCATCCGGCCGGTCCGCCGCTGCACCACGAGATAGAGAAGGCTGTCGGCGAGATCGCACGCCACCAGCAGCCAGCCGGCGAGCCAAAGCCCCGCGTGCCCAGGAAGCCGCGACAAATACGAGGCCAGTGCGAGGTACCAGGCGTTCTCGTAGAAAAAATCGCCCACGTGCTCGAGCTCCCCGAGCTTCGATGTCGCGAGCTTCAGACGGGCGAGTTTTCCGTCGACGCCATCGAGGACTCCGACGACGAGGGCGAGCAGCACCCCGATGCGAAGCCATCCGGCTTGGAGGAGCATCGCCACCACGCCCGCGACCGCAAGCGACACCAGCGTGATCTGATTCGGCGTGACCCTCGAGGGGGCCAGGCGGCGAACCAAGAAATTCTCGAAGGGCGTATCGAAGTACTGGCCCGGGAGGTCCAGCGATCGCTTCTGTACGTGATCGAGCAACACGTTCCAGGCATGACGACGCTCCTCGGGCGTGGCGCTCGCGATCACGTACGGCTCGGCGACGCCGCGAAGCTCCGAGCTGTACGGATCGAGCGTCGACAACGCCATACGCTCGGCGCGAGCGACGAACCCCTCGCCCCAGCGCTCCACGTCTCCGGCATGGATCCAGCCGACCGGCGCCGCGTGGACCCCGTCCACGCTTGCCACCGTCGTCGCGCCTCGAAGACGCAGGGCGCGCAGGACCCGAAGGTCGACCAGTCGGTCGGCGCTGAGGACGAGACACGTCGCCGGCAGATGCGGTGTCGCCACGAGCGCCGCGAAGAGGTCTCTCGTTCCCGCCGGCACGCGTACGGTCGACGTCGCGACGCACCCGGGGGGGATCGCTGGCTCGGGATCGTTCTGGGGGACGAGCAGCAGCGCCGCGTGGTCGCCGAGCTTCTTCAGTTGTTTCAGCTGACGCTCGAGCAGCGCGAGTCCCCCGGGCGTTCCGTCGCGCTGCCAGACGGCAGGGCTCGGCACGAAGATCACCGCCGCGACGTCGATCGCGCGTGAGCGCGGCTCGGAGGTGGCGATCGCCTCGCTGTGCCCGCTCACGATGCGCGGTCACGTAGCCGTCGACTCCAGGTCCGTCAATTGCCGGTCCGCACATCGCCTGGTAGCTCTGCCGCGTGACACCCGGACCGCATTCGAACGTCGATCGCAGCGACGGCCTCGCCGCTATCCTGCTCGACTACGGCGGTACGCTCGACGGTGACGCCCAGCATTGGTTCGACCATTTCGTGCGGCTCTATGCCGAGGCCGGCACGACGATTCCCCACGTCGCGCTGAAGGATGCGTTCTACGCCGCCGACGCGGCCCTCACCCGCGACGCCGACATCCAGGCCTACGGGCTCGAACGCATGGTGCGGACCCACGTCGACCTCCAGCTCCGCTACCACGGGCGCGAGGACGCGACGTTGGCACGCCACCTCGCCGATGGGTTCGTCCGCGACACCCGGGCGGCATGGGACCGCAATCGGCCTCTCCTGCAACGGCTGGCCCGACGCTTTCGGCTGGGTGTCGTCTCGAACTCCTACGGCAACATGCCGGCGCTGCTCGCCGAGGCGAACCTTGCCCCCTTCGAGATCGTGCTCGACTCCGCGCTGGTCGGCATCGCCAAACCGGACCCGGCCCTCTATGCGCTGGCGGTCACGCAGCTCGCGCTCCCGCCCACATCGATCCTGCACGTCGGCGACTCGTGGGAGCGCGACGTCGTGCCGGCGCACAGCGTCGGCATGCGCGCCGCGTGGCTCGCACGACCCGACGTGACGACGCCCGCCGAACCTTCCGGCGTCTGGCGTCTCGCGTCCCTCCTGGACCTCGAGGCGCTGTCGACGTGATCGGGGGCATCATCGCGGCGGGCCTGGGCGAGCGGCTGCAGGCGCACGGCATCACGACGCCGAAACCGCTTCTCGAGATCGGGGGACGACCCTTGATCGCCCGCACCATCGACGCTCTCCACGCGGCGGGCGCCACGAGGATCGCCTGCATCGTGAACGCCGAAACCAATCGGGTGCGCGACTTTCTCGCGTCGACACGGTGGCCGATTCCGCTGGACGTCGTGCAGCGTACGACCGCGAGCTCCGCCGAGAGCTTTCTGGCGCTCCGGCCGTTCCTCGAGCCCGCGCCCTTTCTCCTCACGACGGTCGACACGATCTGCGACCCACGCGCCATTGCCGCGCTGGCGAGACGCGCCCGCGCGATGTCGCCGACGGCGAGCGTGCTCGGCGTCACGACGACAGTCGACGACGAGAAGCCGCTCTGGGCCGAAGTCGACGACGCCGGGCGCATCCGATCGCTCGGCGATGCGCAGCGCGCACGCCACGTGACGGCCGGCGTTTACTTCCTGCAACCCCTCGTATATTCGCTCGCGGATGAAGCTTCACCCGCTGTTTTCAAGGCGTTTCGGGCCATTCTCGCGGCACTGCTGCGACGCGGTCATCCCCTCCATGCGTTCGACGTCGGCCCCTGCATCGACGTGGACCGCCCCGAGGACATCGTCGCGGCTCGGCAGCTGCTTGGCGTGAACGATTGATGCCGACGCTCGTGGGTCTGTTTCGCGAGCCCGAGTACTCTCCCGGGCGCGTGGACGACGACGCCGCCATCCTCGAACGCACCCGCGATGCTCTCGTGGCTCGCGGCGTTGCGGTCACGCTGGGTCACGTCGACCTCCTCGCCAACATACGACCCGCGGCTGTGCTCGCGATGTGCCAGTCCGATCCGGCCCTGGCGGCGCTCGATCGCGCGGCCGAGACCGGGCCCGTCATCAATACGGCCGACGCCATCCGCGGCTGCCACCGCCACGTGACGGTCCACCGCTTAGCCGCCGCGTGGGCTCCCTTTCCGGCGACCCGCATCGTCGCGACGGCGCCGGGCCCCTTGGATCTCGATCACGTCGCGCCGTGCTGGGTGAAACGCGGCGACGTCCACGCGATGACGGCCGACGACGTGGTCTTCACCGAGACACCGGCCGCGATCCGCGTCGCGCTCGACGATTTCGCGGCGCGCGGAATCCCGCGCGCTGCTCTGCAAGCCCACGTCGCCGGCGTCGTCGTGAAGTTCTACGGCCTCGCCGACGGCCGCTTTTTCCGCTGCTACACGCAGAGCGGCGACGTCCCTGCCGCCATTCCCGCGCTCTGGGAGGCGGCACGGGCGGGCGCACACGCTCTCGGTCTCGATGTGTTCGGCGGCGATCTCGTCGTCACATCCGAAGGCCGCCCGGTACTCATCGACGTCAACGACTGGCCGAGCTTCGCGCGTTGTCGCGACGAAGCCGCCGCAGCCATCGCCGGCTACGTGATCGACCGCCTCGCCGAAGTGACGCCAGGCATTCGAGACCAGCCGAGCCAAGGACAGCATGGATAGGAAACCCGGTCCCAAGTCCCGCGCCGTTTTTCACGAGGAGCAAAGCGTCGTCGCCCCCGGGCAACAGCGCATCGCGCTGCTGTCGGAGCTCGCACTCGCCTCCGGGCGCGGGGCGACGATCACTGATCTCGACGGCAACACTTACCTGGATTTCTTCGCCGGCGTCGCCGTCGCAAGCCTCGGTCACGCGCACCCTCAGTACGTCGCCAAGGTCGAGGCGCAGCTCCGCCGCATCTCGGTGGGAAGCTTCACGAGTGAGAACCGACTCGCGCTCCTCAAGTTGATCGCCAAGCTCGCACCGGGGAATCTCGGGCGAGCCCAGCTCTACAGCGGTGGCGCGGAAGCCGTCGAGGCCGCCTTCCGCCTCGCGATGTCGTACACCGGCAAGCACGAGATCGTCGGCTTTTGGGGCGGGTTCCACGGCAAGACGGCCGGCGTGATGGGCTTGATCGGCGACGAGTCGAAGCACGGCTGGGGCCCGCTTCCCGGCGGCCGCTTCTCGGTGCCCTACGCCGACTGCGCGCGCTGTCCGTTCAAGCTGCGCTACCCTGACTGCGGCCTCGCCTGTGCAGACTTCGCGCGCCAGTCCATCAAGCGGACCACCTCGGGCGCGGTCGCTGCGATCGTCATCGAACCGATGCAGGGCACCGCCGGCAACGTCGTTCCGCCACAGGATTTTCTCCCCGCGATCCAGAGCATCGCCAGAGAGATCGGAGCCCTGCTCATCGCCGACGAGATGATCACCGGCTTCGGCCGCACCGGGCGCTGGTTCGGATGCAACCACTCCGACGTGGTTCCGGACGTCATGACCGTCGGCAAAGGCATGGGGAACGGCTTCCCGATCAGCGGCGTCATCTCTTCCGACGACGTCGTCAAGGCCGAGCCCTTCGCGCGTGCGAGCGCATCGTCGTCGAGCTACGGCGGCAACCCACTCGCGTCGACCGCAGCCCTGGGAACGCTCGAGGCCATCATCGACGAAGGCCTCGTGGAGCACGCGGCGCGGGTGGGCACGCACATGCTCGACCGGCTTCGCACGATGCAGGAGAAGTACCCCTTCATCGGCGACGTTCGCGGGGTGGGCTTGATGATCGGCGTCGATCTGGTCGCCGACCGCGCCACGAACGAGCTCCTCGATCGTTCGGCGACCGAGCGCATCTTCCTCGACGCGCTCCAACACGGGCTGTTGATGATGGGCTACTTCCCCCGCATCCGCATCAACCCGCCCCTGACGATCACCCGCGAGCAAGCCGATCACGGCCTCGACATCCTCGACCAAGTGTTCGCTCGCGCCGCCGCGGAGCTCCCCGCACCGTGACGACCCGCCGTCCGCGTGCCCTGCGCGGCGCGATCGTCGGCTTCGGGAACGTAGCCGTCGAGGGGCACCTCCCTGCGTGGCGGGAGCATCGCCAGTTCACGATCGTCGCGATCTGCGATTCCGACGAGGCGCGGCTCGCCGTGGCGGCGGACGTGCTTCCGGAGGCGAAGCGCTACACCTCCGTCGCGGCGCTGCTCCAGAACGAGAAGCTGGACTTCGTCGACGTGGCGACGCCACCCTCCAGTCACACCGCGATCGCCCTCGAGGTTCTCGCCAAACGCGTCCACGTGCTCTGCGAGAAGCCACTTACGACCCATGCGGACGAATGCCGGCAGATCCGGAACGCGGCGAGCGCCGCGCGCGCCGTCGTCTTCACGACCCACAACTGGAAGTACGCCCCCATCTTCCGTACCGCGAAGCGTGCCCTCCGGCGCGGCGACGTCGGCACGGTCTCGCACGTCCGGCTCGAAACGATCCGCATCACACCACCGAGCGACGCGGGCGACGGAGGGACCTGGCGCCTCGACCCGGCGCACTCCGGCGGCGGGATCATGGTCGACCACGGGTGGCATGCGTTCTACCTGGCGTGCCATCTCGTCGGTGCCGAGCCGGTGGCGATCTCGGCCGCAACCTCGCAACGGAAGTTCGTGACGGCGGGCGTCGAGGACACCGCCGAGTGCACGATCGAGTTCCCGCAGGCCCGCGCCGAGATCCTGCTCACGTGGGCGGGTGACACGCGTCGCAACACGGGCACCATCACCGGCTCGCTCGGCACCCTGACGATCGCCGACGATGTCCTGATCACGACGATCGGCGAGCGGCCGCCGGTCGAGACTCGCTTCGCGCGGCCCCTGTCCTTCGGGTCCTACCACCCCGACTGGTTCGCGACGATGCTCGACGATTTTCATCTCGAGCTCCAGGACGCGAGCTCACGCGGAGAGAATTTCCGGGAAGCCGAAGCTTGCTGCCGGCTGGTCGAGTGCGGCTATCGCTCGAGCGCGAATGGCGGCGCCCGTGTCGTGCTCGCCGACGCGCCTTTCGTCTCGCGGACGGATTCCTCGCCCGGTGGGTGATCCGGCGGCCGCGCGACCCTTCGACGGGGTGATCGCGGTCGTCGAGGGCTCCGAACGACTCGTCGGGGGCGTACGGCTCGTCGAACGCTCGGCCTTCACCCTGGCGCGCGCGGGCGCAGAGCGGCTGCTTCTTCTCGGGAGAGCTCCGGCGACACCCCTGCGGTTGCCCGAGGTCGCGATAGCGTGGAACCAACCGGCTGCGAGCTGGCTCTCCGCAGCCGCTCCGACGATCGTGGTCACCCGTGCCACCACCGTCGTCGATGCCGATACCGTGGCCCGGCTCGTAGCGACCGATCCCGCGTCTCCAGTCGCTGCACCGGGACCGACCGTCTTGTGGCGCTGCGCTCGAGAGGATCTCGTACGACGGTACGATCGTTTGACGCCCTCTGGCGTTCTCGAGCCCCCGACCGACGTCGCCCCCTGGGTGCCACCCGCAGGAGCCGTGCTGCTCGAGGCCGGCGACGCGCCGGGCCGCGCCGCAGCGGAGCACGCGCTCTTCAGCCGTCTCGGCAGAAGCGGCGACGGCTGGTTCACGCGCCTCGTCGACCGCCGGATCTCACGCGCACTGACCCGGCTCCTGCTGCCGACCGGCATCGCACCGAACCAGGTGACGATCGCATCGATCGGCATCGGGATCATCGCCGGCGCATGCTTCGCGCGAGGAACCCCGACCTCGGCAATGGTCGGGGCCGTGCTCTTCCTGGCCTCGACCATCGTCGACGGCTGTGACGGAGAGATCGCTCGCCTCACCTTCCGGGAAAGCGCATTCGGCGCCCGCCTCGACATCCTCGGCGACAACCTCGTGCACCTGTTCCTTTTTGGCGGGATCGCGATCGGCCTCTATCAGCGGAGTCTCGACCCGACGATTGCCGCCCTCGGACTGATCCTGATCGTCGGCGTCCTCTTCGCCATGGCCACGGTCTATCTCTGCGTCATCCGGCGGTCCCCGAACACCGCGCAGCGGGTACTCTTCGAGGCGTTCGCCAGTCGCGAATTCGCGTACCTACTGGTTGGCCTCACACTCGTCGGCCAGCTCGACTGGTTCCTCTGGATGTCGGCGTTCGGCACCTACGTGTTCTCGATCGGCCTCTGGGTGTTGGGACGGCGATCACCCCGGTGACGCACCGCGCTTGGCGATCTCGACGCCTCGATGAAACTTCTCGGCGCGACCGGACGTACCTCTCGACAGAGAGGATAACGCCATGTCGAACACCGCGACGCTCCATCGCGGAGATCATCAGTGGGACGACGCGTTCCCGCTCCTGCCCGAGCAGTTTGCCGAGACTTCCCGGGCGCTCGAGGTAGCGGAACCCGAACGTCGACTCCTCCTGGCGGTACTCTGCGACGCAATCGTCGTCTTTCAGAAGCGAGTGGTCGGTACCGGGGGCTCTCCCATACGCCCGAGCGAGGCCGAGCGCTGGATTCTGTCGGACGACCGCCGTTGGCTCTACTCCTTCGTGAACGTCTGCGATGCCTTGGGCCTCGCGCACGAGCCCTTGCGACGCGCGTTGCTCGCGTGGCGTTGGCGCGTCGCGACCGCCAGTCGGAGTCCCGCGGCGCGCCGGCGATTGCTCGCCGGGAAGCAACCTCTGACGTTCGCCGACTCGGCCTGACGCCCAACGCTCGGTAGCTTTCCCGGAGCAAGGGCCTGGGCTAAAGGGTCGACGCACGCGTGGAGGCCAGCGTCGATGGAATCCGATTGCGCTACGAGCTGGCCGGCGATACCGGCCCGCTCGTGGTGCTGACGCATGGCCTCGGCGGCCATCTCGAGTTCTTCGCCCCCCACGTGGAGGCATTGGCGCGCTGCTACCGCGTGCTCCGCTGGGATCTCCGGGGCGCCGGCGGCTCGCAGAAACCCGCGGGCCCCTACTCCCCGGAGCTCTTTGCCCGCGACCTCGCCGGCCTGCTCGATCGTGTCGGCGAGCGGGCGGGGTACATCGTCGGTCACTCGGGCGGCGGCGTGGTGGCGCAACGGTTCGCGCTCGACCACCCCAACCGCACGCTCGGTCTGGTCCTCGCGAGCACGTCGAGCGAGGTGGGCGCGAAAGCGACGGCGGCGTGGAATCGCCTGGCGGACTCGGTCGAGCGCAACGGGTTCGGGCCGTCTGATCGCGAGCCCGACCCACGCGGCTTCGGACCCGCTTTCGCCGCCGCCCATCCCGAGATAGTCCGCGCGCTCGCGGCGCAGACCCGCGCCAACGACCCGGCCGCCTATGCCGCGAGCGCTCGCGCGTTCGGAGCGTACAATTGGACCGAGGAGCTCGGTGCGCTGCGTGCCCCGACGCTGATCCTGCAGGGCCTGGCCGATCGCATGACACCACCGGGCGGATCGGTGATCCTGTCGCGTCGCATTCCGCGCTCGCGCCTCGTGATGGTACCCGAGGCTGGGCACAATCTGCCGATCGAGATGCCGGCCCTCTTCACGACGGCCGTGCTCGCGTTCCTCGGCGGTCTCGATCTCGCACCGACGACGGGCAATTGACCCCGGCGGTACCGGCCGCTATGCGCGTCGCCATGAAGAGCTGGTACGCCCTCTCGGCGATCGGACGCGATCGGCCCGGCATCGTCGCGGATCTCGCCGAGCTGATCTACGAGTGCGACTGCAACCTCGAAGATTCGAGCATGACCATTCTCGGCAGCGAGTTCGCGGTCCTGCTGTTGCTCTCCTCGGCGAGCCCCGACGCCGGGCAGCGGCTCTCGTCCGGCTGCAAACGCCTCGAATGGGAGAAGCGGCTCACGGTCTTCTTCCGCCCGCTCGAAGGCGAACCGGTCTCGTATGCAACGCGCGCCCACGCGCGCCGTTACGGTCTTCAGGCAATCGGGGTCGATCGCGCCGGAATCGTCGCCAAGATCGCGCGGTGCCTTGCCGATCACGCCGTCACGATCGCGGCCATGACCACGCAATCGCGACCTGAACCGGAAAGCGGCACCCCGATCTACACCATGCGGATGGATCTCGACGTTCCGCAGCAGGTCGACACGGGGGCCCTCGGCAAGAGACTCCAGGCGATCGGCGAGGAGCTCCAGGTCGACGTCAGCTTCAGCGAGTAGCTCGCGAGGGAATCGCTTCCCGTCCGCTGCGGTTCAGTCAGGGCAAGCCGACGAGCCCGCCCTTGTCGGCGAGGGCGCGCAACTCGGTGTATCCGCCGACATGCGCGCCATCGATGAAGATCTGCGGCACGGTGCGACGGCCGCCGGCACGTTGGATCATCTCCTCGCGGAGCGCATCGTCGGAGACGTCGACCTCGTCGTACGGAATCGAGCGTTCGCCGAGCAAACGCTTCGCTTGAACGCAGTAGGGGCACATCTGCGTCGTGTACACGATCACCCGCGCCATGACCGCCAACTTACTGACGCGTCCGGGCTGTCGCAAGCCGTGATTGCGGCACGGTTTGACAATCGGCATGTCCCCCGGAACGTTGCGCGCATGAGCCGCTTCCACGAGTTGGTCGATGTCGTCCGTCGTCTGCGCGGACCTGATGGATGCCCCTGGGATCGTGAGCAGACCCCGCAAAGCCTTCGCGGCTGCCTGCTCGAGGAATCGTACGAGGCGCTCGATGCCCTCGACCGTGACGACCCCACCGACCTCCGCGACGAGCTCGGCGACCTCCTGCTCCAGATCATCATGCAAGCCGACATGGCGGCGGCGGCCGATCGCTTCACCATCGAGGACGTCCTCACCGGCGTCATCGACAAGATGGTCCGCCGCCATCCGCACGTCTTCGGCGATGTTACCGTCACCGACACGGCCGAAGTGCTGCGCAACTGGTCGCGCATCAAGACGGCCGAGCGTGCCAGCAAGGGGGCAGGCACCGACACCTCGATCCTGAGCGGCCTGCCCCGCGAGCTGCCGGCACTGCACGCGGCGCATCGCATCGGCGAGAAAGCGGCTCGGGTCGGCTTCGACTGGTCGACACCGGAGGCCGCGATGGCGAAAGTCCACGAAGAAATCGGCGAGCTCCAGGAAGCCCTGCAGACCGGCGTCGCCACCCGCGTAGCACACGAGCTCGGCGACACGCTCTTCGCCCTCGCGAGTGTCGGGCGGCTCGCGGATCAGAACGCCGAGGTCGCACTGCGCGAGGCATTGACCCGCTTTGCCCGACGCTTCCGTGGAATGGAACGGGTCCTCGCCGCGACCGGGCGCGACATCCACACCGTGCCGCAACCAGAGCTCGAGGCACTGTGGGACGCGGAGAAGGCGGCCGAGCGCGAGCACGACCCCGACCCGTCGCTATGATGGGGGCCGCGTGCCCCGGCGCGACCAACGCGCGACGAGCGCCCGACGAAACGCGACGACCTCGGCTCCGCCCGCGAGGTTGAGCGCCAGGCCGCACACGGCGGCACCGCCAGCGACCGCGATCGACAACCATCCGACGCGGACCGGCAGCGACACGGATCCGTCGAACCATTCGACTTGCGACACGATTGCAAGAACGACCGGCACCATCGTCGCCGACGCAAGCAGGGTCCGGAGCGTCGACCGGAGCCACGAGCCCCACGCGAAGCTCCCGGCCTTCCGGCCGAGCATGGCCGCCAGCAGCACCAGATTGACCGTGGCCGCGAGCGAAGTCGAAAGCGCCAGACCCCCGTGGCGGAGGTCGGCGAGTCCGATGGCGCGCGATGCGCTCGCCATTGCCTGCCCGAGGATCGAGTCCGGGGGCGATGGTAGGGGTCCGATCAGCACCACCACGAAGAGGAGGTTCGCGAGAAAGGCGACAAACGCCGTGGCCACGGGTGTACGCGTATCCTCCAGCGCATAGAATGCCGGCACCAGGACCCGCACGCAGGCGACCGACCAGAGCCCCACCGCGTAGTACCGAACGGCAAGCGCCGTGGCCGCGGCATCCTCCGCCGTGAACTGGCCGCGCATGAACAGGACAGACGTGAGCGGCTCGGCGGTGAGAACGAGACCGATCGCCGCGGGGAGTGCGATCAGATTGACCAGTCGAAGCGCGAACGCGACCGTGTCGCGAAACGCAGAGAGATCTTGCTTCGCGAGCGTCGCGAAGCTCGGCAACGCCGCCGTGCTGAGCGCGACGGCAAAGACCCCGAGCGGAAACTCGAAGAGTCGTTCCGCGTACCAAAGGTACGCCACGCTCCCCGCTGGCAGCAACGACGCGAACATCGTGCTCACCACCACGTTGATCTGGTACACCGCCGAGCCGAAGACCGTCGGCAGCATCAACACCCCGACTCGTCGAACCGCTGGATGGCGCGGCGCCCAGAGCGGCGTGAGCGGGATTGCGAGGCGGCGGAGCGCGGGAAGCTGCGAGAGGAGCTGGGCGATTCCCCCTAGCAGCACCGCGACCGCGAGACTGTAGATGCCGAGCCAGGGAGCGAGCGCGACCGTGACGGCGATGATCACCACGTTCATCACGACCGGCGACATCGCCGGCGCGAAGAAGTCGCGGAGCGCATTCAGCATGCCCATCGCCGCCGCGACCATGCCGATGCAGAAGATGTACGGAAACACGAGCCGGGTCAGCTGGACGGTCAGCTCGAGCTTCCCGGGTACCGTCGCGAACCCCGGGGCGAACAGCGTGGTGATCGGCCCCGCGAAGACGATTCCCAGCAAAGTGATCGCGGCGAGAACGAGCGCCATCATCGTGAAGATCACGCGGGCCACGCGGTCGGCCTCGGCGCGGGGGCCGACGGTGACATACCGCGTGAACACGGGAATGATGGCCGCCGTGGCCGCCCCCTCGGCCACCAAGCGGCGCAGAAGATTGGGAATGCGATAGGCGACGAAGAACGCATCGGCACCGGTGCCGGCGCCGAAGAGGTAGCCGACCACGATGTCGCGCACGAGTCCGGTGACCCGCGAGATCACGGTCAGGCCGCCGACCAGGCCGGCGGCGCGCGCGATCCGACCCTTCTCGCTCATTGACGACCGTGGGGTCGGCTGCTAGAAGCGCCGCCACTGTGAACAAGCACCCATCCGCACAAAAGCGCCATCGTCAGAGCGTCAAGCGTCAGGCTCGCAACACCGCGATCCGTTCGCGCGTTCGCACCTCGGTCCGTCGGCTGCGTGAGGCAATCGCCTCCGGCAACACCGCGGAAGCAACGGAGAATCTGCTGAGCGCGACGCGCGTCATCAGCAAGGCGGCCACCAAGGGCGTCTTGCACCGCAACACCGCGTCGCGAAAGATCTCCCGCCTGACCCTCGCCGTCCGGAAGCTCACGGCCAGCGCCTGAGCCGGCGCCCCCGCGTGGCCTCACGGCCGAGCGGGCGCGACACGTGAGCGATCGCCGCGCCCACAGGTCCTGAGCATCCAGAGCTCGAGGAGGGCCCGGCCGTCGCCCCCGCTCTTGCTCGCCAGGTCGATGTCCGCGAGCTCGCTGAAGGCGCGTCGGAGCTCACCGACACGGTACGCTCGCAGACCACGCTGACACGCCATGCGCTGATACGGCGCCACCGCGAGCTCACGCAACGCCTGGTCGACGCTCCTCCCACGCGCAACCAGCTCGGCACCGGCCACGAGCGGCTTCAAGCTCGCCGCCAGCGCCCCGATGAGCGCGATCGGTTGCGCGCCTTCGTCGAGGGCTGACGCCAGGAGACGCGTGGCCGCGGCAGCGTCACGCGCACAGAGCGCGTCCGCCACCTCGAAGTTGCCGTGCTCGCGCCCCGGTGCGCTCACCCGTCGCACGTCGTCGACGCCGACGACGCGCCCGCTCACCGCGGCGGCGAGCTTGTCGAGCTCGCTCGCCAGCAACAGGAGATCGCGGCCGACGCATTCCAACAGCAGCTCGCGCGCATCGCCGTTGAGCTCGCGGTCTCGGTCGCGGGCGAACGCGTCCGCAAACCCACGCATTTCGGAGAGACGCGGATGGTCCACCGGGACCCGGGTCGCGAGCTCCCGGCAGCGCGCAAAGAACCGCCGCCGCATGTCCCCGCCGCGTGCCACGATCGCGAGCGTCACCTGCGGCGCCTGACGATCCAGCGCCGCGGCGAGCCGCTCCTGGCCGCTTTCGTTCAAGCCCTCGACCCCGCGCACGATCAAGAACGTCCGTGCGCCGAACAGCGACGGCGTCTCGATCGCGTCGGCCAGCGCCACGACGTCGCACTCGCCGGCGTGATAGCCGTGCACGGCGACCGATCCTTTGCGCTCGAGACCCTGCCGGATCTCGGCCAGCGCGCGATCGGCCCGCCAGCCATCGAAGTCGCCGCGACGCTCCTCCGCCAGTAGGTAGAGCACTCCGCTGCCCCCCCCTGCCACCTAGAAGTCCTCCATGATCTGGTCGTAGACGTCGCGCGCGAGCGTCCCGATCATGCGTTCGAGCGTGCTCCGCCGGCGCGACTCCGCCAACTGGACATCGGTGAACCCTCCGAGATCCTCCGGGTTCAGCGTGGACTTGCGGAAGTCGGACGACGTCGTGACGACGACCGACGCGACGCTCTCGTAATCGTCGGCGACGCGGAGACCGCGCACTTTCCAGATCAACTTGCCGGTATCGCGACGCCGCAGGTCGAGATCGAGCGCGAGGACCGTCTGATAGATGAGCACCTCGTCGTCACGGTTGAACGCCACCGGGCGGTCTTCCGCCGACTTGACGATCCCGGTCAACACGAGATCACCCTCGTCCGGCTGCGCGACCTTGAGAGGACCGCGGATGACGAACTCGCGTTCGATCGCCATCGCGAGGCGCTTTTCGACACCGATCTCCCGGGTCTCGTTGGCGAACGTGCGGACGCCGATCGTGCGCACGTCCGCATCGAACGCACGCCCGCCGGCAGCGAACTGGTAGCCACATCCCCACGCCAGCCCCAGAACGAGCAAGAGGAGCGTCGGAACGCACCGCGTGACGCGGCCCCCGCGGTGGGTCATACGACCAGGCTGACCAGACGGCCCGGAACGACCAACGACTTCCGGATGGGCTTACCAGCGATCTGCGCTTGGACCTTCGGATCCGCGAGGGCCCGATCGAGCAACTCGGCCTCGGGAGTGTCGGGTGCTGCCGTGAACCGCCCGCGGACCTTACCGTTCACCTGTACGACCAGCTCCACGGTGTCCTCGACCAATGCCGAGGAATCGGCGTCCGGCCAAGGCGTCGCGTCGAGCGGCTGTCCGTCACCGACCGCCTCCCAGAGCTCGCTCGCGACGTGCGGGACGAACGGGGCCAACAACACGATCGTCGTCCGCACGGCCTCATGGATCGCCGCCCGCATTCCCGGATCGGCGGGGGCCTCCTCCTGCACGAGCTCCGCATAGCCGTTCACCAACTCCATCACCGCCGCGACGGCGGTGTTGAAATGGTTCCGCCGCTCAACGTCGTCCGTGACCCGAGCGATCGTCTTGTGGGTCAAGCGGCGGAGCGTCCGGGCCGCCTCGCTGGCGTCCGGTGACGACGGCGCGAGCTCGCCCGTGAGCCAGTTCCTTCCGCGGGCGACGATGCGCCAGATGCGATGGAGAAAACGGGACGCACCTTCGACGCCCTGATCGCTCCAATCGAGGTCGCGCTCGGGCGGGGCGGCGAAAATCGAGAACAAGCGCGCGGTGTCGGCACCGTAGCGCTCGACGAGGTAGTCGGGATCGACGACGTTCCCCTTCGACTTGCTCATCTTGGCGCCGTCCTTGATGACCATGCCCTGCGTGAGCAGGTTTGCGAAGGGCTCGATCGTGTCGCCGCCAGCTTCCCAGTCGGGGATCTCGCCGAGGTCGCGCAGCACCTTGGTGAAGAAGCGCGAATAAAGCAGATGCAGGACCGCGTGCTCGACGCCGCCGATGTACTGGTCCACCGGGAGCCAGTAGCGGATGGCCTCGGGGTCGAAGGCGCGCGTGGTGTCGTCCGGCGCGGTGTAACGCAGGAAGTACCACGACGACTCCATGAACGTGTCGAACGTGTCTGTCTCCCGCCGGGCCGGACCGCCGCACGCGGGACAGGCTGCCCGAACGAAGTGTTCGAGCTTGGCGAGCGGTGATCCGCCCGATCCCGTGAACTCGGCATCGACTGGCAACACCACCGGTAGATCCGCGACCGGCACCGGCACGATGCCACACGCATCGCAGTAGACGACGGGAATGGGCGTGCCCCAGTAGCGCTGTCGCGACACGCCCCAGTCGCGCAGACGATACTGCGTCGCGGCCCGACCGAACCCGCGCGCTTCGGCCGCGGCCGTGATCTGCGCCTTGGCGTCCTCGCTTGCGAGACCGTCGAACTCGCCTGAACCGACGAGCCGGCCCGGACCTTCGTGGGCGGCCTCCATGCGCGTCGGTTCGAGCGGAGCGCTTCTCTCCGGCTGGATGACCACCTTGAGCGGGAGCTCGTGCGCACGAGCGAACTCGAAGTCGCGTTGATCGTGGCACGGCACCGCCATGACGGCGCCGGCCCCGTAAGCCATGAGCACGAAGCTCGCCGCGTAGATGGGCAGGCGCTCCCCGGTGAACGGGTTCCGGCACCAGGCGCCGACGAAGACACCGTCCTTGCCTTCCGCGCGCTCCTCCGGCGTCTGCGCGCGCACCTTCCGGACGAACGCGGCGACGGTCGCTTCGTGGCTCGTGCCGCGCGACAGCTCGCTGACGAGCGGGTGCTCGACGGCGAGGCTCACGAAGGTCGCGCCGAACAGGGTATCGGGACGCGTGGTGAACACCCGGATCTCGCCATCGCGGCCGTCGAGGGGAAAGCGCAGCTCGGCACCGGTGCTGCGGCCGATCCAATGCCGCTGCATGACCAACACCTTCTCCGGCCAGCCGGCGAGGCGATCACAACCCGCGAGCAGCTCGTCGGCCCCCTGCCCTTCGAGGACGACGCGGGCATCACGC
>CAZWAX010000014.1:24546-29594 GCA_964631985.1 uncultured Polyangiaceae bacterium
GAATGGGCGGCAACCACTGCACCGGCCGTGGGCGCGGGATCGCCGACTCGCACGGCAGGCACTTCCCGTCCTCGGCGTGCTCGTTCGCGAGGACCGTCTGGCAACGTTCGCCCCAATTGACGGCCGACTTCCGCGGGTAGGCGGGCCCGCGGGCGAGCATCGCGACGAAGAAGCGCTGCTCCCATCGGTAGTAGACGGGATCGCAGGTGGCGAGCTCGCGGCTCCAATCGTAGCTGAAGCCCATGCGACGGAGCTGGTCGCGCATGTAGGCGATGTTGTCGCGCGTCCACGCGGCCGGGTGGGCGCCGCGCTCGATCGCCGCGTTCTCCGCCGGCATACCGAAGGCATCCCAGCCGATCGGGTGCAGCACGTTGAAGCCCCGCATGCGCCGCTGGCGGGCGATGACGTCGCCGATCGTGTAGTTCCGGACGTGCCCCATGTGGATGCGGCCGGAGGGGTACGGAAACATCTCCAGACAATAGTACTTGGGACGGGCCGGGTCGGTGCGCACCTCGTAGGTGCTCTCGGCCGCCCAGCGCGCCTGCCAGCGCAGCTCGACGGTCTTCGGATCGTAGCGGTGCTCCATGCCGGCGGGCCTAGAGCGCGCGCTGGCGCTCTTTGGCGCCGACCGAGACGGCGATGGAATCGAGGACGCCATTCACGAACGTCGGAGATTCGTCGCTACCGAAACGCTTCGCGATCTCGATCGCCTCGTCGATCGCGACGCTCGCGGGGACGTCGCGCCGGCAGAGGAGCTCGTAGGTCGCGACGCGCAGGATGTTGCGATCGACGTGCGACAAGCGATCGACGCGCCAGTTGTCGGAGCTCGCCGCGATCAGCTCGTCGATACGCGGACGCTCGCCCAGCACGCCCCCCACCAGATCCTCGCCAAACGTGCGCGCGTCGGACGGGGCATCGCAGTGCTCCCAGAAAGAGCGCAGCGAAGAACCCACCTCCTCGCCGGAGAGGTCGATTTGATAGAGCGCTTGCAGCGCCAGCTCCCGTCCTTTGCGTCGCATTCCCATCGTGGTCCGTCATCCCAGGAGGCGGGCCAGTTGCGCCATCTCGATCGCGGTCACCGCGGCCTCGTACCCCTTGTTGCCGTGCCCTTCACCCGCCCGGGCGAGCGCTTGCTCTATCGTGTCTGTCGTGAGGACGCCAAACGCCACCGGGAGGCGATACTCGGCGATGATCCGCCCGACCCCGCGCGTCACCTCCGCGCAGATGTAGTCAAAATGCGGCGTCTCGCCCCGAACCACCGCGCCGAGGCAGATGATCGCGTGATACTTCCCGACCCGCGCCATCGCCTCCGCCGCGAAGGGGATCTCGAACGCCCCCGGCACGTGCGCCACGACGACCTCGTCGTCGGCCACGCCGTGGGCGGCGAGTCCCTCGAGCGCCCCGGCGAGCAAGGGCGCCGTGACGCTCCGGTTGAAGCGCGACACCACGATACCGAAGCGCAGTTCACGGCCCTCGAGAGGCCCCGTCAGCTCCCGTGCCATCGATCGAGACTCAGTTGGGCTTGAGGCCCGTCAACAGATGCCCGAGCTTCTCTTGCTTCGTCCGGAGGTACGCGAGATTGCCGCTCCGCGGCGGGACTTCGAGGGGCACCCGTTCCGCGACCTCGATGCCGTAGCCTTGGAGCCCGAGAACTTTGCGAGGATTGTTGGTGAGCAGGCGCACGCGCCGCAGCCCGAGATCGCGCAGAATCTGGGCGCTGATCCCGTAGTCGCGGAGATCCTCCTCGAACCCGAGCTCGAGATTGGCCTCGACCGTATCGCGCCCCTGGTCCTGCAAGGCATAGGCACGGATCTTGTTCGCGAGCCCGATCCCGCGTCCCTCCTGATGCATGTAGACGACCACCCCTTGGCCGAGCGCGTCGATCACGTTCAGCGCCTGATCCAGCTGCTCGCCACAGTCGCACCGCTCCGATTGGAAGACGTCGCCCGTGAGACACTGCGAGTGCACCCGCACGAGCGGTACGTCGCTCGGCTTGAACGTGCCCTTCACGAGCGCCATGTGCTCGTGCCGATCCACGGCATTCCGGTACACGATCGCGCGAAAGCGGCCGCCGCTCGCGGTCGTGAAGTCGGATTCGACGGCCCGCTCGACGAGCAGCTCGCTCCGCAGCCGATGCGCACCGAGCGCCGCCAGGGTCGTCATGCGGAGGCCGCGCTCGTGCGCGAGCTGCTCGAGATCGGGACGCCGCGCCACCGACCCGTCCTCGCAGAGCACCGTAGAGAAAACCGCCGCCGGCCGCATCCCCGCGAGACGCATCAGGTCGACGGCACCCTCGGGATGACGCTTGTGCGCCAGCACACCGCCGCGTTGCACCTGGATCGGAAAAACATGACCCGGCATCGCCAAATCGCCGGGACCGGACCCGTCAGCGACCGTCACGCGGATGGTGCGTGCGCGGTCGCTCGCCGAGATGCCGGTGGTCACGCCGGTCCGGGCCTCGATCGACGCGCCGAACGCCGGTTGGCGGTTCGGAGCCAGCGGGCTTCCCAACAGTGGAATGCCGAGCCGTCGCATGCGCCCTTCGGTGAGCGCAATGCAGATGAGTCCCCGCGCATGGGTCGCCATGAAGTTGATCGTGTCCGGCGTGACGCGCTCCGCCGCGACACAGAGCGCGCCGTCGCCCCCCTCGCGCTCGTCCACGAGGATCACCATCTGGCCGGCACGGACGTCTGCGAGAATCTCGTCGATCGGCGAAAGCATCGGATTGGCGGGCACTATAACCGCTCCCCGCTAGTATGCCACCGTCCCCTCCCGGAGCAGGTCGGGCCCTAGGTGCGTCACGTATTCATCGACGAGGCGCGGCGCCGCGGCGAGCCGACGGAGGTCGAGAGCCCCGAGCATGGCACGACCGTCACCGCCGAGCAGCACCGGAGCCGACACGATCAGGAGCCGATCGACGAGCCGCGCCCGTACCGCCGCAGCCGCAAGCTCGCCCCCGCCCTCGAGGAGCACGCTGACGACACCGCGGGTGCCGAGCTCCCGGAGGAGCGCCCCCAACGCGACCCGCGTGCCGCGTCCGCCGACCCGAATCACCTCGGCGCCGACGCGCACCAGCGCCCGGGCGCGCGCTGCGGATGCTGCGGGCGTGGTGGCGATGAGCGTCGCGGCCCGGGAGCGTTGTCGAAGCATGCGCGCTCTGGGCGAGATGCCGAGCCGGCCGTCGACCACGACCCGCAGTGGATCGCGTCCGCCCCGCACCCGACACGTGAGCGACGGGTCGTCGGCGCGGACGGTGCCTGCGCCCACCATGACGGCGTCGACGCGATTGCGGAGTTCGTGAACCCACCGCCGTGCCTCCGGCCCAGTGATCCAGCGTGATTCGCCGCGCGCGGTCGCGATCCGACCGTCGAGCGACGCCGCGAGCTTCAGGATCACGAACGGACGTCCGTGGACGATGAAGTGACGGAACCATGCCGAGACCACGCCCGCTTCGTCGCTCAACACGCCGGTCGTGACCTCGATGCCGGCACGTCGAAGGATACGCATGCCGCGGCCGCGGACGAGCGGATTCGGGTCGCCGACCGCGACCACCACCCGGGCGAGACCGGCCGCGATCACCGCGTCCGCGCACGGCGGGGTGCGACCATGATGCGCGCACGGCTCGAGGGTCACGTAGAGGGTGGCCCCACGCGCGCGCGCCCCTGCCTGGCGGAGCGCCACGACCTCCGCATGCGGCCCGCCGACGGGCCGCGTCCACCCTTCCCCCACGACGCGTCCTCGCTTGACGACCACGGCACCGACCGCGGGATTGGGGCTCGTGCGTCCGAGGGCGCGGGTGGCGAGCGTGACCGCCCGCCGCATCCAGCGCACGTCGGCGGAACGCTCAGCGCTCTTTCGGCTTCCGGCCTTGCGTGTCGCCACGGCGCTCCTTGAGGAGCGTCTCCAGCTCCTCCATGAACTCGCCGATGTCCTCGAAGGAGCGATACACCGACGCGAAGCGGACGTAGGCCACTTTGTCGAGGCCGTGCAGCTCGCGCATCAACGCCTCGCCGATCGTGGAGCTCGGCAACTCCTTCTCGCCCCGCTCCTGCAGACCACGCTCGATCCGATCGACGACCGCTTCGATCGCCTCGATCCCGACCGGACGCTTCTCACAGGCGCGCTTCAAGCCCGCCACGATCTTCATCCGATCGAAGGGCTCGCGACGGCCGTCCTTCTTGACGATCAGCGGAAACGCTTCCTCGGCGCGCTCGTACGTCGTAAACCGCCGGGTGCACTGGAGACACTCCCGGCGCCGCCGGATGACGTCCCCCTCCTTCGACAAGCGCGAATCGATGACCTTGTTCTCGAGGTCGCGGCAGAAGGGGCACTTCACCGGCGGTCAGGCCCCGCGCCGATCTGGGTAGATGGGAAACCGCGAGCAGAGCGCGGCGACCTCGTCGCCGATACCGCCGAGGGCGGTCTCGTCGCCGACGTGCGTGAGCGCGCGAGCTATCAGATCACCGACGAGCGCCATCTCGGGCTCGCGCATGCCTCGTGAGGTCACGGCCGGCGTGCCGATCCGTACTCCGCTCGTCACCATCGGGGAGCGCGGGTCGAACGGGACGGTGTTCTTGTTGACGGTGATGCGCGCGTGGTCGAGCGTCTGCTCGGCGACCTTGCCCGTCAGCTCGCTGCCACGGAGATCCATCATCATGAGGTGGTTGTCGGTGCCACCCGTCAGAAGCTGGAAGCCGTGCCCCATGAGGCTCGCCGCCAGGGCCTTGGCGTTCGCGACGATCTGTCGCTGGTAGACCTTGAACTCGGGCGCCAACGCCTCCTTGAAAGCGACCGCCTTGGCCGCGATCACGTGCATGAGCGGGCCGCCCTGGTTGCCGGGAAAGACCGACGAATTGAGGCGCTTGGCGTGCTCGTCCTTGCAGAGGATCAGCCCGCCGCGCGGGCCGCGCAGGGTCTTGTGCGTCGTGGTCGTGACGAATTCGCAATATGGCACCGGCGAGGGATGCACGCCGGCCGCCACGAGCCCCGCGAAGTGCGCCATGTCCGTCATCAGCAACGCCCCGACCTCGTCGGCAATGGCACGAAAG
>CAZWAX010000015.1:0-29093 GCA_964631985.1 uncultured Polyangiaceae bacterium
CAAGGAAGCGCTCTCCCACTGAGCTACGTGCCTGAGATTCGATAACAGATTGTTTCGGCTATCAATCGACATCTGGAGTGTCAAGCTGAAGAAGGCGTTTCGTGGCATTTTTGCGATGACGCTGATGCTCTGGGCTCAGGGCGCACCACACGCGGCCGCCGAAACCGCGCGCGAGACCTTCGCCGTCACCTACACGATCGAGATCGACGCCGCTGATCCCGAGCGGGCTCGCGTGCGGTGGGACCTCGCCGGCATCGACGAGATCGAGCGCATTCGTCTGCGCTTCGATCCTGGACGGTTCGAGCAGTTCACGGGCACTGGAACCTTCGAGCGTCGCCGCGGGGAGCTTCTCTGGTGGCCTATGGGGCCGTACGCGGAGCTCCGTTACGTCGCCCGCGTCAACCATCGGCGCACCGCCAACAAGGGGTTCGACAGCTATGCCGGGGACGGTTGGATCCTGTCGCGCACGACGGCGTTCTTTCCGCGAAGCGCAGCACTCTTTCGACGCGACGTCGAGCCGGATCCGGAATCGCGAGCCCGACTGGTATTTCGTCTGCCCGAGCACTGGGACTCGGCGACCGTCTTTCCGTCGGATGGGCCCAACCGATACGTCGTCGAGACGCGCCACCACCGACTCGACCACCCACGCGGCTGGCTGCTCCTCGGTCACATCAAGCGGATCGACGTCGACATCGGCGGCACGGCCGTGACCATCGCGCGGGCCCCAGGAGTCACACACAAGGTCGACCGTGCCATCCAGCTGCTCACGCGGACGCTGCCGTCCCTCACGGTGCTGTTCGACCGCACGCTCCCCCGCCTGCTCGTCGTGCTCGGACCCGACCCGATGTGGCGTGGCGGTTTGAGCGGAGAAGAATCGTTCTACATGCACGGACGACGGCCAGTGCGCTCCTCCGATGGCACGAGCCCCTATCTCCATGAGCTGTTTCACGTGGCCGCGCCGTTCCGACCTGCCGCTGACGCGCACTGGGTGACGGAGGGGCTCGCCGAGTACTATTCGATCGAGCTGCCGCGGCGACTCGGCACCCTGTCGGAAGTCGACTATCGGCGCGCGCTTGATCTCTTTGCCGACCATGGCGCCTGGGGCCAGGATTTCACCCGCTCGGCCGCACCCGCCCTGCTCAACAACAGCGCGCCCCTCGTGATGCACGCTCTCGACCGGCGCATCCGCGCCGCGACCGGCACGCTCCACGGGCTCGACGCGGTCGTCCGGAGTCTCGCACGAGAGGGCGGCGTGGTCTCGACTGGACGCTTCCTCGGCACGGTTCAGCGTGTGGCCGGGAGGAGCTTTGCGGGGTTCTTCCGTCGTCATGTCTATCGCGGCGAGCGGCCCGAGATCGCCTCGCCCGGACCGTGACGGACCCGCCAGACACCCGGGCGGCCTCGCCCGGCAGCTCATGCCTGCATATCGGGCAAGCCGGCCTACTGGTATGATTCAGCGCGATGCGAATTGTCCCCTGGCGCTCACTGCGGCTGCGGCTCATCGTCCTGCTGGTGCTGTCGGTCGTCTGCGTCCTCGCGGCGGCGACCGCACTCGAAATTCGCTTGTCGACGCGACTGGCGGAGCGCAACCTCCAAGAGCGTGCCCTCACCCTGGCGAAGGAGATCGACATCCTGCTCGGCTCCCTCTGGGGTCGCACCGACTTGCGCAACTTTCATCATCGCCTCGCCGAGCTCGCGCGAACGCATAGAAACGTCGCCGACATCGAGATCTTGCTCCCCGTCCGTGACCAATGGCGATTGCTCGGGAGCTCGGGTCGCGCGACACCAACCGAGCCGATCGCACTCGATCGGCTCGCGATGGAGCTCGACCAACCCATTTGGCAGCTCCTTCCCGGGAGCTCGCACCTGGGTCTCGCGGTAGCACCGTTTCACCTCGGCCAGCGCGTGATCGGCGCCATTCGCGTGAAGGCCTCGCTCGCCGAGGTCGAGCGACTGGCGAACATCCAGGCGCAGCGTGCACTGCTGTTGGCCATTTTCTCGGTGCTCGGGATCGCGGGCGTGCTCGGCGTCATCCTCACCCGGACCATCGCGCGACCGGTCGGTTTGCTGGTGGATGCGATGAACGCCGCGCGTGCCGGTCGCCTCGACACTCGCGTTCAGCTTCGCGGCAGTGACGAGCTGCAGCAGCTCGGTGACCATTTCAACAGCATGCTGGAGACGATCGCGCGCGCCGACCACGAAAAACGCGAGCTCGTGGATCGCCTGAGCCGCTTCAACGACGAGCTGGAGAGTCGAGTTGCCACGGCCACGTCCGACATCGCCGCCAAAAACCTTGAGCTCCAGCGCATCAACGAGCAGCTGTGGCACGTCCAGAAGCAGCTCGGACGCGCGGAACGTCTCGCGGCATTGGGACAAATGACGGCTGCAATCGCGCACGACCTTGGCACCCCGCTGAACTCCGTCCTCGGGTATACGCAGCTGCTCGCCAAGGAGGTGACCAGCGAGGACGGCCGCGAGAAGCTCGCGATCATCGAGTCACAGGTACGCGTGATGAGCCAGGCCATTCGGAACGCCCTCGACCAAACGCGCACGCCCTCGCTCGAGCGGCGCTCCGTCGCGGTCGCCGAGCTCATCGACGAGACCCTCGCGCTCCTCGCCCCGGCGCTCAGTGCCAAAGGTATCGCCGTCGCGCGCGAGTTGGACGGCGCGCCCGCGATAATCGCCGCGGACCCGCGGGGCTTGCAGCAGATTCTCTTGAACGTCCTCACCAACGCGGTCGATGCACTCGATCCCGGCGGTCACATTCGGGTCCGGGCCGAGGCGCACCAGAGCAACGGCGGTCCGCCCGGTCTCCGGCTTCGCATCACGGACGACGGCAAGGGCATAGCCCCGCAGGACCTGGAGCATATCTTCCAGCCGTTCTTTACGACCAAGGAGATCGGGCGCGGCACCGGCTTGGGCCTCACGATCACCCAAGACATCGCACGCGCCCACGGTGGAGCGGTGCGGGTCGACAGTCGCCTCGGCGGCGGCACGACCGTCGACATCACGATCGGCGGCGGAGCCTCGTCGTGACACGTCGCCTCCTGGTGATCGACGACGACGCGGTCACTCGCGAGCTGTTGACCGAAGTCCTCCAGGACGAAGGGTACAGCGTCGAGGCCTGCGAGAGCGGCAAGCGCGCTCTCGAGCGTACCGCCGAGGATATGTTCGACCTCGCGATCACCGATGTCCGAATGCCGGAGATGGACGGCATCGCGGTCACGCAGGCCCTGAAGAAACGCCAGCCCGCGCTGCAAGTGATCGTGATGACCGCGTTCGGGTCGGTGGAGACGGCCGTCGAGGCCATCCGACATGGGGCGTTCGACTACGTCAGCAAGCCGATGAACCTCGACGAGATCAAATCGACCGTCCGGCGCGCCCTCACGGAGCAACACGTCTCGGAAGCCGAGCCCGACGGCGGGCCCCCGGTCGTCGACAGCAGCGTCGTCGTTGGGCGGAGTCCGGCCATGGTCGAGGTGTACCGCACCGTCGCGCGTGTCGCGACATCTCGGAGCACCGTGCTCATCGAGGGGGAAAGCGGCACGGGCAAGGAGTTGATCGCGGCGGCGCTGCACCGTCATAGCGACCGTGCGGGCGGCCGCTTCGTCGCCGTCGATTGCGGTTCGCTCACCGACTCCCTGTTGGAGTCCGAGCTCTTTGGCTACGTGCGCGGTGCCTTCACCGGCGCGGTCGGAGACAAGAAGGGCCTGTTCGAGGAAGCCAACGGCGGGACCATATTCCTCGACGAGATCGGCGACATCGGTCCATCGATGCAGGCGAAGCTGCTCCGCGTTCTGCAGGAGTACGAGATCAAGCGGGTCGGAGCGCAAGAGTGGATTCACGTCGACGTGCGCGTCGTCGCCGCCACGAACCGCAACCTCGAGCAATTGGTCGGGCAAGGGACCTTTCGCGAGGATCTCTTCTATCGATTGAAGGTCGTTACCATCACGCTCCCTCCGCTCCGCGATCGGCGAGAGGACATCCCTCTCCTCGCCGAGTACTTCGTCCGCCGCCACGCCGCGCGCAGCAACAAGATCATCGCGCACATCACACCCGAAGCATTGCACCTGCTGACCGAGCACCCATGGCCGGGAAACATCCGCGAGCTCGAGCATTGCATCGAGCGCGCTGTCGCCTTGGCGAACGGTCAGGTGCTGACGCAGGAGGATCTCGCCCCTGAGCTTCGTGGCAACACCGATGCCACGCTCTTTCGCGGCCACCCGACGCTCGAGGAAGTGAAGCGACGCTACCTGGCCCACGTGCTGCAAGAGACCGGGGGGAACATCTCGCGCGCCGCGACGATTCTCGGCGTCGAACGGCGCTCGTTGCAGCGCATGCTTCGGCGCTATGGGCTGCGCACCAGCTGAGGCGTTCTGCCTCCCCTGCCGCGTCATACGGACGCAGCGCCGTACTTCCCTGATTTCATTGCATGTTTTGACTGTTGCGGACGATCCGCTGCGACCTTTAAGCAGATGGGTCAGCTCGCCTTCAGCGCTAAGTAGCTGATCCCAAATGGCGTCGGACATGGCACCGCCGTTGCTCATGCTCCCCTTCGACGATGCGTATCTTGGTGATCGACGACGACGCCATCTTCAGTCGGTACCTGGCCGAAGTGCTCACGCACTTGGGCCATGCCGCGGAGTGGGTGACCGATGGCCTGTTGGGCTTCGAGCGCTGCCTCCGCAACGTCTACGATCTGGTCATCTGCGACGTCAGGATGCCGCTCATTCTCGGCACCGAGCTGGTGGCTGAGCTTCGGCGCGACCTCCCAGAGCTACCCGTCGTCCTCATTTCCGCTTTCGCCGACGAGCATCTGGCGGCGCAAGCCCACGAACGGGGGGCCTGGCTTCTCTCCAAGCCCTTCGACGCAGCCGTGTTGGGTGACGTGCTCGAGCGAGCGGTCACCGCACCACGACTTGCCTCCTAAGGAGACCCGCGATGACGAACGAACCTGGAACGATACCTCTCGAGCGCGAGCGCCGTCTCGTGCTCGCCATCCTCGAAGAAGCAGTCCGCAGCTATCAACGATACGCCTTCGCAACCAATCGGAGAGGACGACGTCTCTTCGGTGAGACCTGCGAGTGGTTCGACGCTCACGACGACCCCTGGATCTTCTCGTTCGAGAACATCTGTCACGCGCTCGATCTCGATCCGGATCACATTCGCGAGGGTCTGGCTCGCTGGCGGCGTGATCAAGCTCCACGTCGCCCGCTCGTGACCGTCCCGGTGGCCCCGGGATACCGGCTGCGACGTGCGGCGGGGTGATTCATTGCAGAACACCGAGTGACCGTACGCCCCTAATTTGCCGGGATCGCAGCTTTCCACGTACTATGCCGCATGGCTGAAGCGAAGCGCGCAACACGATTGCGGTCACGGGGCAGCCTCCCGGCCGCAGTGGAGGAGGCGCTTTCAACGTGGCTCTGCCCTGCGGTCGCCGGGCTGGTGCTGGCAGGCGCTATCCTCCTCGATGCACTCGGGCTGGTCGCCGACCCGCCAGCCGCGCTAGCCGTCGTCGTCGCACTGTTGCTCCTCGGCGCGTTCGCGGCCCTCGGACCGCGACCCCCCCATGGGGACCTTGTTCGACCGCGTCCGATCGTGCGCGTCGGCGGAGACCTCGGCGATCGATGGCAATCGCGGCGCCTCGGACGACGGGGCACGGCACCAGTCCATCTCGAGCATCTCTCGATCCGTCATCCCATCGAAAGCATCGGAGGCGGCACGCTCCGCATCGACGACGTGGCGATCGCGGGCGTTCCGCAGGCGACGATCGCTGGCACGTTCTACCGGCAACGATTGCCGGCCGAGATCTGGCTGCTCGGAAGCGGGCTCCTTCTCGTCCTCGGCGCTCTGGCGTTCGATCTCCGGTGGTTCCCCCACCAAGCAGCATCCATCGCGACGCTCCTGACCGCGTCCGCCATGGGCGCAGCCCTCGTGTTCTGTACCTCGACGACCGGTCACCCGGGGTTGCGACAGGTGGTAGGGTCGACCATCGTCGGGGGCATCGGAGGAGTGCCGACGGCGGGCGTGGCCGCCTGGTTGGCGCGACGGTCGTCGTGGACACGCGCAATCACATGCCGGCGCGCAACGTAGCGATCGTTGCGACGCCGCAGCGAGGCCAGCCGGCTACCTCCGGGGACGTTCGTGCGCTTCCCGGGTCGGGGGACGACCCGACACAAGGTCGGTGGGTGGCGTGGTTGGGTGTCCTCGGCGCGGCGGTTCTGATCGGTCTCGTCATCTGGGCGGACATCGATCAACTCCTCCGCACCGCGCGGAGCATCGATCCATGGCTCCTCGCCCTCCCCGCATTGGCGACGTTCGGGAGCTACCTCACGATGGCGTGGTCGTATCAGGGCATCGCTCGTGCCGCGGGCTACGCCCTCCCCTTCGGCGAGATGTGCCGCATCACGTTGGTCGCGAACACGGCGAACTACTTGCTTTCCACCGGCGGGCTCTCGGGCTTTGCGCTTCGCATGTATCTCTTCGCACGGCGCGGGATTCCGGCCGGCAGCGCCGTTCTGATTTCGTTGGTGCAAACGCTGTTGACGAATCTCGTCCTCTTGGTCTTCGTGATGTGGGGCTTCGTGCTTCTGCTCCTCTCCCACGATCTCGTCGGCCGCGATCTCGCGGCGGCTGGCATCCTGTTGGTCGGATTCGGCCTCGTGGTGATCGCGACCTGCGTCGCGCTGCTCCACCGCACCTGGCGTCGTGGACTGCTGTTCCGCACCACCCGCCTCATCGACCGCGTGCTGCGCCGGGTGGCGCCGCACCACCGACCCCGCCGGGCGACCCTGATGCGCTTTCAGCACAACGTCAACGTCGGGTTCGACTTTCTCCTACAGCGTCCCCACGACATGCTGTCACCGACGTTCTACATCGTGCTCGACTGGATCTTCACGCTGCTCGTCCTGCACAGCGCCTTCCTTGCCATCGGGACACCGATCCCGATGAGTGCCGTCATCGCGGGCTTCGCGATCGGCATGTTCTTTTCGATCGCGTCACTCGTCCCGGGCGGGCTCGGCATCATGGAGGGATCCATGACTGCCGTATTCGTCACCCTCGGCGTCCAGTTCGAACAAGCCGTCGTCGCCATTCTCATCTATCGAGCGGCCTACTACGGGCTGCCGATCCTGGCGAGTCTTCTGGTCGCTCCGCGAATGCTACGGGCTTAGCCTAACGCACCGACGGCACATCGAACTTCCCCGCGCGGGCATCTGCCTCGATCGCGCGGATCTTGGCGACCCGTCGGGCATGTCGCTCGGCATTCGAAAAGCGGGCCCCGAGGAAGGCGCGGATCGCTTCCGCCGCCGCCTCGACGCCGATCACCCGGGCACCGAGGCAAAGAACGTTGAGATCGTCGTCCTCGACGCCCTGTCGCGCCGAGAAGGTGTCGTGACAAAGCGCGGCGCGCGCGCCGGTGACCTTGTTGGCAGCCACTGAAGCACCGACGCCGCTCCCGCAAACCAGAATGCCGCGCTCCGCACGGCCCTCGATGACGGCCGTTGCGACGGCCCGCGCGAAATCCGGGTAATCGGACGGCGTCGTGTCGAAGCCGCCGCAGTCGACGACCTGATGCCCGGCGCTCTCGAGCTCGCGCACCACCCGCCCCTTGAGCGGAAACCCCGCATGATCGCACCCGATGGCGATGATCATCCGCGACCACCAGGCCCGTTCCGGAGCAGCGATCGCACCTGCTGCGCAACGTTCTCGGCCGTGAATCCGAGGCGTTCGAGATTGACCTCGCCAGGCGCCGAGGCGCCGTAGCGATCGAGCCCGACCGCCTTGCCGCCATCACCGAGCCACCGCTCCCAACCAAGCGTCACTCCGGCCTCCACCGAGACCCGAACCCGCACGGCCGGTGGAAGGACCGAGGCACGATACGCCGCATCCTGCTCGGCAAACGCCTCCCAGCACGGCATCGACACCACGCGAGCGGGAATGCCTTCACCCGCAAGCAGGCGTTGCGCCGCGAGTGCGACGTGGACCTCGGCGCCCGTACCCATCACGATGGCGACCGGCTGGTCTTTGGGCGGATCGGCGACGACGTAGGCGCCTCGCGCCGCGCCGCGAGCAACGCCGGCGTCGATAACCGGCAGCTTCTGGCGGCTCAGCACCAAGGCGACCGGACCGTGCTTCCGAGCGATCGCGAAGCGCCAGGCCTCAGCCGTCTCATTGGGGTCCGCTGGGCGCATCACCGCCAGACCCGGCATGGCCCGCAGCGACATGAGGTGCTCGACGGGTTGGTGCGTCGGCCCATCCTCGCCGAGCGCGATCGAGTCGTGGGTCCACACGAACACCACGGGCAGCTCGTTCAACGCCGCCAGCCGGACCGCGGGTCGCATGTAATCGGAGAAGCAAAAGAACGTCGCGACGAAGGTTCGGACGCCGCCATGGTACGCCATGCCGTTGGCGATCGCCCCCATGGCGTGCTCGCGGACGCCGTAGTGGATGTTGCGGCCCGCCCCCGTCTGTCCGTCGAACGAGCCGCCATCCTTCAGGGCAGTGCTCGTGGAGACCGAGAGATCGGCGTCGCCGCCCAGGAGCTCGGGCATACGCGCGGCGATGGCGTTCAGGGCTTTGCCCGACGATTGCCGCGTGGCTTGGGCGTCCTTTTCTCCAAAAACCGGGAGCCCCTTGTCCCATTCGGCCGGCAGCTGAGCGGCCTGGACGCGCCTCCACTCGGCCGCAAGGTCCCGGTGAGCGGTTGCGTAGCTCGTGAAACGAGCCGTCCACTCGCTCTCTTGCGCCGCCCCGCGCTCCACCGCCGAACGGAGATGAGTCCCCGCCTCGGGCGGAATGAAAAACGACTGCGCGGGATCGAAACCGAGGGTACGCTTCGCGGCGGCGACTTCCTCCGCCCCAAGCGGACTCCCGTGGGCCTCGGCCGTGCCCTGCTTCTTCGGCGAGCCGAAACCGATCGTGGTTTGCACGACGATGATCGACGGGCGCGTCGTATCCGACTCGGCCTCGGTGATGGCCCGATCGATGGCTGCGAGATCGGTGTCTCCGTTCGCGACCTTCAACACTTGCCAACCGTACGCAGCATAGCGCGCGCCCACGTCCTCGGTGGAGAACGCCAGTGACGTCGGTCCGTCGAGCGAGATGTGATTGCAGTCGTAGAGGTAGATGAGCTTGCCGAGCTTCAGGTGACCCGCGAGCGACGCGGCCTCCCCCGAGATACCTTCCATGAGATCGCCGTCGGACACGATCGCGTACGTCCGGTGATCGACGATGGTGTGTCCCGGACGGTTGAAGCGATGCGCGAGCGCGCGCTCGGCCATCGCCATGCCCACCGCGTTCGCCGTTCCCTGTCCGAGCGGACCCGTGGTGGCTTCGACCCCTGGGGTGAGCAACGTCTCCGGGTGTCCGGGCGTGCGACTCTCCCATTGGCGGAACGCCTGGAGATCCGTGAGCGTCAGATCGTAACCGGTCAGGTGCAGGAGGCAGTACAGGAGCATGCTGCCGTGACCCGCCGACAAGACAAAACGGTCACGCTCCGCCCAATGCGGATTCCGTGGATTGTGACGGAGGTGACGCTGCCAGAGCACGTAGGCCATCGGAGCGGCACCCATTGGAAGCCCGGGATGTCCCGAATTGGCCTTCTGGACGGCGTCGATGGCGAGCGTACGAATGGTGTTGACGGCGAGCTGCGCAATGTCTTCGTCCTTCACGGCGACCCTCCCCCCTACGTTGCGACGGCAACGCAGCAGCCATAGCGCGGGGGCCCGGGCAGCTCAATCGCCATTCGGCGTACCAGCTGCCAGCAGCGTCACCGCGTCCAGCCGCTGCCCGCGAGCGCCGAATCGGACGTCGGCTGGAGGCACGGCCCACGCTCGCACACGTACGCCATCGTCCAACCGTCGATGGCGTGCTTCTCTCCAACGAACGGTAGTCAATGGATCCGGACCGCTCGCACACCCCACGAGGAGTGTCGCGAGCAGCAGCACGACGACACGGCGAGGCTCAGGAAGGTGACGCGTCTGCGCCGAGCAGTCCATCCTCGATCCACCGCAATACCAGCGCACCCGCGGTCGCCGCGATCGTGTCGACCGGTACGACCGTCGCGAGGCCGACGCAGAGCTCTCCGAAGTCGTCCCCGGCACGTACGTGCCGGAGGGCAGTGTGCTCGACGGCGTCCATCGTGGCCTGGAACACCTGGTCCCCTTGACGCCACACCCGGAGCCACGTGTCTGCGGGGCTCCATGGCGTGGACGCATCCCCGTCGGCGGCATCCCAGATCCGATGGACCGGCCATCCGACATGCAACACTTCGAGGGCTGGTATCGGCCGTAGCCGGAGACTCACCCAGCCGTCGGCCGGCAACCGCCGCAACGTCTCGACGGCGAGCAGGTCGGCGTCCGGAGCATCGAAGACGGCGAGTCGCGCCCACTCTAGGCGGGCCAGATCGGCGAGGAAGGCCTGCTGGCTGGGATCTTCGCGGGCCGCGAGAAAGTCGGCAAACCCGCGACCGAACCAGCGGAGCGATGGATGCGTCGACGGAACGGCAGCGATGTAGTGGCGCGCCACCTCACCGAAGGGATCGGGTCCCAGAATCGTCGCGACGCGTGGATAGTCCGTGGCGAGCGCCTCGACCAGCCGGATGCGATACATCCGCGCATAGATGGCGAGGCGCTCGGCCGGAGCGAGCCCGCCCTGATCTTGGATCGCGTCTGTCAAGGGCGACGCCTCGCCTGCGTGATCGCAGACCCCATGCGCGCCAGTGATCCCGAGGAAGAACTCCCGTTGGAGGTCAGGCAGTCGCAGCATGGGGCCCCACGACGTCGTCCTCGACCGTGCGTGCGCGCTGGGCCTCGGCGACGAGATCCGCCCATGCGGGAATGTGTTCGTCCCACTCGACGAGCGTCGACACGCGACCGGTACGCTCGAGCGCGGCGCGATAGAGCGCCCACACCTCCGCACGAACCGGCGCATCGTGCGTGTCGAGCAGGTGCGTTCCGTGGTCGCTGTGACCGGCGAGATGGATCTGACAGACACGGTCGGCGGGCACGCCCGCAATGTACGCCATCGCATCGAACCCGTGGTTGGTCGCGCTCACGAACACGTTGTTGACGTCGAGCAGGATGCCGCAGTCGCTCCGGCGGGCGATCTCGGCGAGGAACTCCCACTCGGGGAGCGTCGAGTGCGCATAGGTCAGATAGCTCGACACGTTCTCGATCAGGATCTGGCGCCCGAGACGTTCCTGAACGCGATCGATGCGGGCGACGACGTGTGTCAACGCCTCTTCGCTGTACGGCAGCGGCAAAAGGTCGTGGGCGTAGTGGCCTCCGACGCTTCCCCAGCACAGGTGATCGGAGATCCACACGGGCTCCACGCGGGCGGCGAGCGCCGCCAGCTCGTCGAGGTACTCGGCACGCAAGGGATCGACGGACCCGAGCGACAACGAAACCCCATGCAGGGCCACGGGAGCGATCGCACGCGCCTGTTCGAGCACCCGAAGCGGCCGGCCCCCTCGAACCATGAAGTTCTCCGAGATCGCTTCGAACCAATCGATGCGCGCCGTACCGGCGAGCACCTCGGGGTAGTGGACCGTCCGAAGACCTACGCCGTGACCAAGATAGGGCCGCGCGATCGCCATGCTCGTTCTTTCTGCCCGGGTTCCGGGGGGTTTTCCACCACGGACGGGCCGCCCCGAAAGGCCTCGTGCCTTCGATGCCCCCCGTCGCCAACGGTCGCGCTGCGACCGGGAGGCGCCGCGCGCATCGAAGTGCCGGAATCGGCCTGACCCCACTTTTCACGTTGACTTTCCCGAGACACACTGGTTGTCGATAGCGAAGGAGCATAGGCTCGAAAGGCATCCCGGATGTCGGTGACCAACGGTCTCCCCATCGAACGCCCTCTCGCCGCCGACGCATCTCGGCGCAACGCTCCAGACATGCCGACCGACCCTCGTCGCCGTCGCGCCATGTGGATGGCCCTCGTGCAGGACGGCGACGCAACGGCCTACCGGGCGCTCTTGGACGACCTCGGCCCCGTCCTCGTACGGTTCCTCAGGCGCCGGCTCAGAGACAGCGAGGATCTCGCCGACGCCTACCAGGATACCTTTCTCGCCCTGCACCGGGCGCGACACACCTATCAGCCGCCGCGCCCCATCGAGCCCTGGCTCTTCGCCATCGCTCGCAACGTCGTCGCCGATCACGGACGGCGCTGGCAACGTCGGAATCGCTACGAGATCCTGACCGAAAGCGCACCCGAGTCGCTTCCCGACCCGCCACCCCGCGACTTCGGCTCCGAGCTCGCCACGGCCATACGGGCCTTGCCCAATGGGCAGCGCGAAGCCGTGCAGCTCCTCAAGATCCAGGGATTGTCGATCCGCGAAGCCGCCGCGCGTGTCGGCACGACACCGACCGCCCTCAAACTGCGGGCCCACCGCGCCTACCTCGCCCTCAGAGCAGCCTTTCGGAAAGTGAGCCCGTAACGCCATGGTGACTCCGGAGCATCACGTCGCCCTCGTCGATCACCTCGTGGACTCGTCCGCCCCCGTGCGGCGGATCTGGCCCATCCGCTTCCGCATGGCCTTTTTCTTCGTCTGCTGGGCCGGGGCGGGAGCGCTCGTCGCCTCCATCTCGCCCCGCCCAGATCTCGTGCAGAAGTTTCGCGAGCTCGGCTTCGCCATCGAGATCACGGCGCTGATAGCCGCGACCATCGGCATGATCCTGCTCGCCCTCCGTTGCGCCGTACCGGGTCGGGCACCGGGCCGCCTCGAAGCCGGGGGCGCGTTCCTGGTCGTGCTGGTGGCGGCCGCAGCCCTCGCCCTCCAGCCCGCTGGTCACCCCATGAACGACCCCTGGCGTTGCAGTATCCGAACCGTCGCGCTCGCCGTGCCGCCATGGGCCATGCTGCTGATCGCCGTGCGGCGAGGCGCCCCGGTGCGGGTCGCGGATGCCGCCATGTATGCGGGAAGCGCCGCTCTGCTCTTCGCTACGACCGTGTTGCGCGCGGCGTGCCCGACCGATGGCACGCAGCACTGGTTGCTCTGGCATCTGGGCACCCTGCCGCTGGTCCTCATCCTCACCGCCCCACTCGTCGTGCGCTGGCTGCGGACGTGGCGACACATCTAAGCCCTCGGATCAGCACCTCCAACCACCGTTTCGCGCCTTGATCTTCCGACAACGGCTACTATATGGTGCCCTTCCGTGGGGCGCTTGGAGTCGTAAAGGAGGCGTGGAGATGGAGCTGCCAAAGTGCCAGAAGTGCAATAACGGATTGTTGATACCGTTGTCCGATTATGGCCAGGAAGGTGCGACCGTCGTGTTCAAAGCGTGGGTGTGCACCAACCCGGAATGCGGCTTTTCCCTCCGCGTCGACAAGGGCGACGTGACGTACGGGAAGAAGATCGAACACAAGCACTGACCACCGATCTGGTCCATCCGCACCAGGAAGCGCGAGGCTCTGCGCTTCCTTTTTTTTGCCTTGCATCTTCTGAAATCACGTCAACCGGTCATCGCGCAGCAGAGATACGCGCCCCTTCGACGAGATGGGCGGGCACGCTCACGAAGATTCGCGTTCCATGGCCCGGCCGTGACGTGACGCGAAATACGCCTCCAAAATGGGCGACCCGTTCTCGGATTCCGATGAGACCGAGCCCGACTGTTCGTGCTGGGGTCCGGAAATAGGCCTGGGAATCGAATCCGACGCCGTCGTCACTGATCTCAAGCACGATCGCCTGCTCTTCGAGCGCAAGGCGCACCTGGACGCGCGAAGCCTGCGCGTACTTCACCACGTTGATCATGGCTTCCTGAAAAATCCGGAAGACCAGGAGCTCAATCGCCGGCGCGAAGCGCAGGGCGACATCGGCACAATCGACGCGGACCTGCAGCTCCGACGTCGCCCGATACTTCTCGGCCATCGATTCGATGGCCGCGACGGCGCCGAAATCGTCGAGCGCGGGCGGATACAGCAGGTGCGACATCTGCCGTACCCCCTGGACCACGTCGAGCACCTGGGCTCGAATCGACCGCAACGCCGACCGCGGATCGCCGTCCGACGCTGGGACGTGACGTTCGAGCAGTGCCAAATCGAGCTTGATCGCCATCAAGGCCTGGCACGTGCCGTCGTGGAGCTCGCGCGAGATGCGTCGCAAGCTTTCCTCGACTACGTCGAGCCGCTTGTTCGAGAGCTGTTGGAGCTCGGCCCGATGCTGCAGAACGAGGGCGAAAAGCCTAGCATTGCCGATCGCCATGGCGGCGCTGTTGCCGAGCGTGGCCGCGGTATCGACGAAGCTCGACTCCAGCTGCCGGGACCCCACGCCGGCATCGGCGAGGATCATCCCGACCAGCTCGGATTGGTACTGGAGCGGAAGCCGAAGGATACGCGTGGGAGCCGACCCGCTCGCTTCCACCAGACCACGCACATCTTCGGCATCGGGCTCGAGGAGCTCCGGGCGAGCATCGGACGCCACGTTGAGGACCGTCTCCCATTGCGCGGGGTCACCCGTCGACGGCGTGAGCTTCATCCGATCACCGTCGCCCTCTGCCAGGAACGCTTGCAGCTCACCGTCCGGGCTCGGCCGCCACACCAACCACAATCGCTGTAGACGCAGCGCGTGGAGCACGCTCTGACACACGCGCCATAGCACCTGCTCGATCTCGAGCGTCGCCGTCACGGTACGCGTGACGTCGTGCAACATCGCCGCCTGCTGATCACGGGTCCGCGCCAGCAGGAGCCGTTGGTGGAAGATCGCGCGCCGATGGAGATCGAGGAGCAGCGCTCCGATGCTCGAGCTGGCACCGGCGCCGGCGACGCTCAGGAGCGCATAGGGGAACGGCAGCTCGCCCCGTACCCCCAGAGCGATCGCCGTCAGAAAGGCCGCGAAGGTGAAGAAGACGAACGGAATCTGACCCCACGCACCCCACGGATAGATGAGGGGAACTCCCGTCATGAAGATGATCAAGGCGAACGCCAGAGCGTCGCCACTTGCGCCCGCCGCGACCGCGTAACCACTGACGCAGAACGCGATCGAGCTCGTCACCACGATGATGACGCCGAGGATGTAACGTTGCAGTCCGAGCCCGTAGATCGCCGTCAGCCCGATGAGACAGAGCACGATCTCGAGACCGAAGGTGCCGAGCAACGGCCGCCATCGCTCCGGGTAGTACGAGAACTCGATCAGACCCGCGATGACAACCAACGCAACGAAGAACGCGATTCCACCCGGCACCCGACGCGACATGATTCGTCGCGTGTCGGCCTGAAAAGCCTCGAGGACGTGTGGCTCCAGTGCGTGCGCCATGGCGGCCGGCGTGACTACGAGGACGCTGGGTCAATCGGCTCGTGAAGTCAAGCACGAAGCTTGCGAGGGCATCGGCCTTACCCTATCGTCCGCCGCGTGAACTTCGACCTGACGCCGGAACAAGACATGCTGCGCCAGACGGTCCGCGACTTCGCCGAGCGCGAGATCGCTCCGCGCATGCTGGAGCTCGACGAACGCGAGGAGTTTTCCTGCGAGATCACCCGGGCCATGGGGGAGATCGGGCTCTTCGGCATGACGGTGTCCCCGGAGTACGGCGGACACGGCCTCGACTACCTGTCGTACATCATCGCCGTCGAGGAGATCGCGCGCGTGAACGGCTCCCAAGCCGCCACGGTTGCGGCGGAGAACTCCCTCGGGATCGGGCCACTCTACTATTTCGGAACCGAGGAGCAGAAGCGCCGCTATCTGCCGGACCTCTGCGCCGGGAAGAAGCTCTGGGGCTTCGGGCTCACCGAACCCTCCGCCGGATCCGATGCGGGTGGCAGCAAAACGACGGCGCGCCTCGAAGGCGATCGCTGGATCATCAACGGCAGCAAGATCTTCATCACCAACGCCGGATCGCCCATGACGGCGGGCTCGACCGTCCAGTGCATCACCGGAACCCGACCCGACGGCAGCAAAGAGGTGAGCTGCATCATCGTCGAGCAGGACTCACCGGGATTCACGACCCGTCCGATGCACCGCAAGCTGGTTTGGCGCGCCTCCAACACTGCCGAGCTCTACTTCGACAACGTCAGCGTCCCGCGTGACAACCTGCTGGGAACTCGCGGCCAAGGCTTTCACCAGATGCTCGAAACGCTCGACTCCGGACGTCTTTCGATCGCCGCCATGGGGCTCGGGGGTGCGCAAGGAGCGTTCGAAGCTGCCCTCGCCTACGCGCGCGAGCGCCAGCAATTCGGGAAACCGATCAGCCAGTTTCAGGCCAACGCGTTCAAGCTCGCCGACATGGCCATGGAAATCGAGACGACCCGCAATCTCCTCTACAAGGCCTGCTGGTTGCGCGACCAAGGGCGTCCGTTCCGCAAGGAAGCCGCCATGGCCAAGCTCTGGGCGTCGGAAGTCATGCGGCGCGTGACCCACGCCGCGGTGCAGATCTTCGGCGGGTACGGCCTCATGGAAGAGTATCCGGTCGCGCGCTTCTACCGCGACCAGCGTCTCCTCGAGATCGGCGAAGGCACCTCGGAGGTGCAACGGCTGGTCATCTCGCGTCTGCTCGGGTGCTACGACTGACCCTATTTGATGAGCCGCTGCACGGTCTTGAACTCGGGGATCTCGGCGGTGCGCAGGATTTCGAGCAGCGCACTCTCGACGGTCGCCGGCACGACGCCCGCCTGCAGCATCTTCGCCCACCCAACGTCGTACTCCTCTCGCCGTCGTGAGGATGTCGCATCGTGTGCCACGTGGACCTGGAGTCCGGCGGCGATCAAGTCGTGCGCGGTCTGATTGACGCACGCGTGGGCCTCGATGCCAGCGATCAGTACCTGACGCCGTCCGAGCTTCGCGAGCGTCGACATGAATTGATCGGTGCCGCAACAACTCATGCTCATCTTCGGGATGGCGATGGTCCCGGCTGGGAAATGCTGTGCCACCTCGGCGACCGTGCGACCGACGCCTTTGGGATACTGCTCGGTCACGAGCAGCGGGACGCCGAGCGCCACGGCGCCCTGCACGACCCGCGCAACCGACGCTGCCATGCGCTCGTACTCGAAGAGCACCGAGCGGTAGGCTTCTTGAACGTCGATCACGACGAGGACGGTGTCCTCGCGCGTGAGCAAATGGGCGTGGCGACCGGGCGGCGCCGTCACGATCAGTGCCGGGTCAGGTTGGCGTCGTCGGCATCGAGACCGAGCAGCGTCCCCAGCGCCGTGCAGGCCTCGTGCAAGGGACCGTCGATCGTGTCGCTCACCAGCTGCTCCACCGCAGCGAGGTCGTCGGGCCCGGGCGGCTCCGATTCGTGATGCATCCCGTGCAGCGCCCACGCCACGGTGCTGAGGCGGTTCCGAACCTCGGAGAGCAACCCCAAAGCCTTTTCGGGCGACATCTCGGGGGAGTCCTTGCTCTTGTCTGCCATGTGTCCTCCTCAGGGTGTGAGCCCGACTAGTCGATCCACTCTATGTGGCCCCGAGCATGCCGGCAATTGCGCTCAAGGCAACGGCATCGCCCAGGTCTCCCCTATGCCCCGGATGACCACCCGATCGGCTCGTGGACCCGCCGCCGCCAGAAGCCGCCGCATGGCGTCCCCGAGCGGCTCCTTGCCGAGGCGGAACGTGTCCCAATGCACCGGGATCAGGTAGGCCGCCCCACTCTCCTCGAACATGCGCCACACCTGCTCGGGATCGGCATGGTTCATGATCCACGGATCGTATGCGCCGTTCCCCAGGATGGCGACGGTGACACCCCGGGCGCGGCCGAGCGCGCCGAGCTTCGGGGTATAGGCGGTGTCACTCGCGAAGAGGATACGAACGTCGCCCTTGCCGAACACGTAGCCGTTGTAGCCGCGCCACTCCTCCCACGGCCAGCGCTTCCCCCAATGCTCGACCTCGACCGCCTCGATCGTGACCCCACCGGTCTCGACGCGATCGCCCCATCCGAGCTCGACGACCCGCGAAAAGCCGAGACCGCTCACGACGTCCTCGGTCCGCTTCGGCACGACCAACAACGGCGCCGCCGTCACCCGCCCGAGCGATGGGAGATCGAGGCTGTCCAGGTGCGCATGCGTCACGACGACGGCGTCCAGCGCCGGCAGATCCTCGGGGGCGAGCGCCGACGCCACGACGCGCTTCGGCCCCACGGTCAGCGGACCCAGCGTCAGACCAATGCGCGAGAAGAACGCGGGATCGGTGAGAATGCGTGTGCCTCCGAAGTCGACGAGCACGGACGCATGACCAACGTACGCGATCGTCAGGTTCGCCGGCGACCAACCCGCCGGCGCCGGCCGGGTCGGAGCGGGCGCGGTCGGCTGCAACACGACCCCGCAGGCATAGGCGAACCCCACGACGATCGCGACCAGGACGAGCGCCGCCGTCCATCGTCCGCGGTGGATCGCTCGTCCCATCCGCTCTGCCATCGCGACCGTTTCTCAGGAGCGCCGAAGCAGGCGCGCGCGCACCTCGCCGAGACGACGGCGCCCCTCGTCCGAGAACCAAACGTCGAGGAACCCGCGATTCACTTCCTCGCGCGATTCCTCGAGCGCCGCGAGCATCGGGGCAAGGAGCTGGGCCTTGAGGGCGGCGTAGGCTGCGAGCGTGTCGGGAGCCAGCGTGCGTGCCAGCGCGACCGCACGCGGCACGACGCCGTCCGCCGGCACGACGAAATCGACGAGGCCCCGAGCTCTCGCCTCCTCCGGCGCATAGAGGGCCCCGAACAGCAGCACCTCACGTACGTGCGGGGGCGACAGCGCATGGCGGGTCACCGCCAAGGGCACCGCTGGGAACGGAACCCCGACCTGTACCTCGTTCAAGCCGATCGTCGCCTCGCGATCGACCGCGACCCGGAGATCGCACGCGAGGGCCAGCACGCAGCCGCCGGCGATCGCATGCCCGTTGATCGCCGCCACGGTCGGCCGCGGCAACGACAACCAAGCGAGCACGGTGGCGTCGAGCCGATCCACGAAGCTCGCGAGCGTCACCCGGTCGAAGTCATAGAGTCGACGGAGGTCGAGTCCCGCGCAAAAGCAGCGCCCCGAACCCGTCAAGACGACCGGCAGCACCTCCGAGCTCTGAAGCTCGGCGATCGCCGCCTGCAAGTCGGTGAAGAAATCGTCGTTCATCGCGTTGACCTTGTTGGAGGTCATTGTGACGACGTGGACGTCGTCGACGCGCGCGATGCTCCAACGACCCATGGACGGGGATCGCCTGTCGGGATCGCTACGGCGCGACGCGCGTCACCGACTCGATCACGACCGGCGTTTCCGGTACATTCTGGTGCGGCGGCCGCGCCGTCGTCTTCACACCCTCGATCTTCTTGACGACGTCCACGCCGGCCGTCACCTTCCCGAAGACGGCATATCCGAACCCTGCCGGCGACTCGTCGCGGTGATTCAACTGCGCGTTGTCCGCGACATTGATGAAGAATTGCGACGTCGCGCTGTCGACGATGCCCGTCCGGGCCATGGCGATCGTCCCCGTCAGATTCTTCAAGCCGTTCCCGGCCTCGTTCTTGATGGGGGCCTTCGTCGCCTTCTGCTGCATGTTCGGCGTGAAGCCACCGCCCTGGATCATGAAACCTGGGATCACGCGGTGAAAGATAGTGCCGTCGTAATGCTTGGCATCGACGTAGTCGAGGAAGTTCTTGACGCTGATCGGCGCCTGGAGCTGGTCGAGCTCGATCGTGATCTCGCCAACCGATGTCTTCATCAGCACGGACGGGTTCTTGCCCGGAGAAGGCTTGGTCGTGGGATCCGCGGCCTGCGCGGTCGCCACCGAGAGGAACAGAATCGAAACCAACGCGAGCGTCGACGTCAACGACATGGTGACCTCCAGATCGAGGGTGGGTGGAAAGACGAGCCCGTATTTCACGCGACCTCATGAGGGTCAAGACAGCCCGGCTGGTCTGGTCTGGATCAGGTGGCGCAGGTTAAGAGGGGTCCGAGGAGGATCGCCATGCGCACCGTTCACGGACTCGAGGAGATGCAAACGCTGGTCGGACAGGAGCTCGGCACGAGCGACTGGCATCTGGTCACCCAAGGTGAGGTCGACCTGTTCGCCAAGGCCACCCATGACCACCAATGGATCCACGTCGACCCGGAGCGCTGCAAACGCGAGTCGCCCTTCGGTGGCCCGATCGCGCACGGGTACTACACGATCGCTCTCGCGCCCGCCCTCCTCGCTCAAGTGCTCACGGTCCAAGGCGTGCGCATGGGCGTCAACTACGGCCTCAACAAAATGCGCCTGCCGAGCCCCGTGCCGGTGGGGTCACGGGTGCGCTTGCGCGCCACGCTCGCCGATTACGAACCCATCGCTGGGGGTGCGAGCGTCACGATCGGCCTCAGCTTCGAAGTCGAGAGTCAGGCGAAGCCGGCATGCGTCGCCGAGGTCATCTATCGATATTACGCGTGAACGCCCGCCGCGTCGTCCACGACCTCGACCTCGCCCTCGATGGCGAAGCCCATCGACTCGACCAACCGGCGCGTCGGTTGCGTCGCGAGCCCCGGGGTCGTGAGGTAGCCCTCGATGAAGACCGAGTTCGCAGGATAGAGCGCGAGGCCCTGCCATGCACCGAGGTTCCGCTCCCGGCCGCCGGCGGCGCGAATGTCGCTCGCCGGATTGGTGAAACGCATCAGGCAGAGCGCGCGTAGCGCACGCGTCGCCGGCATCTGACCGACGTCGGCGAGCGGCGTGCCGTCGATCGACAGCAGAAAGTTCAACGGCAGGGAATCGACGCCGAGCTCACGGAGCGCGAAGGCGAGGTCGACGACGTCCTCGTCGGTCTCGCCCATCCCGATGATGCCGCCGCAGCACACGGCGAGACCGGCGCTCTTCGCGGCGCGGATGGTGCCGACACGATCACCATAGGTGTGGGTCGTGCAGATCTCCGGATGAAAGCGCTCGCTGGTGTTGAGGTTGTGGTTCACCCAGCCGACGCCCGCCGACTTGAGCTCGCGCGCCTGTCCCTCGTCCATGATGCCGAGCGACACGCAAATCTCGAGATCCGGATGCTCGGCACGGATCCCGCGCGTCGCCGCGCTGATCTGCCCGATGTCGCGCGCGCTCGGACCACGGCCGCTCGTCACCATGCAGTAGCGTCGCGCACCACGCCCGGCCGCCGCGCGCGCGCCCGCAATCAGGTCGTCCGTGGGGAGCAGGCGATACGTATCGATCGCCGCCGTCGAGACTGCCGACTGGGAGCAATAGTGACAGTCCTCGGGACAGAGACCGCTCCGGGCGTTCCGCAGCATGCAGAGCTTCACGGTGCGACCCCAATGCCGCTCGCGCACTCTGTAGGCTGCGAGCAACAGCTCGCGGAGGTCCTCGTCCGGCGCCCGCAGGATCGCGAGGGACTCGGCCCGCGACGGCGCCTCGCCGGCGAGCGCGCGCTCGGCGTGCACGGTGAAGCGGCTCACGACCAGCCTCGCTGCTCGGCGTAGAAGAACGGTCCGCCGAGGTACATCGCGAACCCGAGCGCATAGACGAACGCCAGATCGCTCTCTTCTTTCGAGGCGACGATGCCACGCCCGAGCAGCTCGCGCGACTTCTGGTACATCGAGCGCACGCAGCGATCGACGATCTCGTCGGCGTCCGCGACGCGAGCTCCCCGCGGAGCCGCCAGCGCCGGCAGATCGCTCCACGGCGCCCCCTTCGTGGTCCCCGTATACTCGTAAAATCCGCCGCCGGATTTGACCCCGAACCGGCCGCGATCGCGGAGCCGCGTCACGAGCGGGGCGGTCGGCGGCGGTGCCGTCCGCGCGATCACGTCGAACATACCCGCGGCCACGTCGACTCCCGCTTGGTCGGCCACCTCGAAGGGGCCGAGCGGGAACACGCGCTCCCGCATCACCTGGTCGATGCGCTCGAGCGGCGTCCCCTCGCGATAGAGCGCCTCGGCCTCGCGGAAGTACTCGGCGAGCGCCGCGTTCACGAGAAAGCCGGGAGAGCCGTCCTGCAACATCACCGGCACTTTCCCGATCTTGCGCACGAAGCCATGGAGCGCCGCCAGCACCTCGGGAGGCGTCGACCCGGTCCGAACGACCTCGACGAGCGCGCGTTGCGGGTGCTCCGCCGGGCTGAAGAAATGGAGATTGACGAAGTTTGCCGGGTTGCCGCCACCCGCCTGGAAATACTCGGCGAGGAAACCGGGACCCATGGAGCTGCTGTTGGAACTCACGATCGTGTCGGGTCGCACGACTTGGGCGAGCGCCTTGTAGAAGGCGGCTTTGGCGTCGGGATCCTCCTTGCGGGCCTCGATCACGAGATCGCAATCGGCGAGCGCCGACAGATCCGTCGCCACCATCACGGACGCGACCTCGGCGTCCGCCGCCGCGGCGTCGATGCGTCCACGCTTCAGCAGCGGCTCGTACTTCTGTCGCATCCGACCCGGAGCATTGGCGGCGAGGTCGGGCACCGGCACGTGGCCGACGACCTCGAACCCGGCGCGTTTCGCCAGGAACGCGATGGCGTTCCCCATGTAGCCGTCGAAGCCGTCGATCCCGACACGGCGGATCGGACGCGGCGTCACCTTCGCGAGCTCGGCGGGAAGCTTGGTGACGCGCTGCTGCGTGAAGAAGAAGCGCATCCCCGCTTTGCCTTCGCCACTGGTCGCGACCTCGAGGAAGCGATCCCGCTCGAGCTGGATGCCGTCGCGCAGCGGCTTGGCCACCCCTTGGGTCACGACCTCCAGCGCGACGAAGGGCGCACGCGGATGCTGACGCCCCTGGGTGGCCTTCATCACGGTCGGCAGGACCATGGGGGCGATCTGCGCCGCGTTCGAGAGATCGGGCACCGGCCGCTGCAGCGACGAAAGCTGTTCACGCAGGAATCGGACCGCGAAGGTCTGGAGGTCTTCCCCATCCGGCACGACCGCGTCGATCATGTGTATCGCGAGCGCTTGCTCGGCACGGAGCGACTTACCCTGCAGGATTACCGAAAGCGCCGCATCCCCACCGACCGGATCGCTCGCGTTGACGAGGCCAGCGCGGCGCGGGAGGCGTTGCGTACCACCGAGGCCGGGAAAGATGTTCAGCCCCATCTCGGGCAGTCCGACTGACGACCGCTTGGTCGCAACGATCGCCCGACAGGCCAGGGCCAGCTCGTAGATGCCGCCGAGCGCGACGCCATCGACGGCGGCAACCCATGGAACGGGACTCTCCTCGATTCGGAACAAGACGGCGTCGCCGCGATCGATCAACGTCGCCAAGTCGGCCGCGCTCCCCTCCATCAGCTCGCCGATGTTGGCACCGGCGCCGAGGCCATAGCGATTGCCGCTGAGCACGACGCCCGCGAGCGGGGTCTTGGCATGCTGGGTGCGGATCGCGGCCTCGACACCGTCGAGTTCTTCGATGGCGGCGCGCGACAAGGTGTTCATGCCGCCCTGGTCGAACGCCACCAGCGCGATGCCGTCTTCGTAGCGAGTCGTGAAGGTTCCCATGGGCGCCCTTACTTCCGGGGGCTCGCCGTGTTGTCAACCCTCGGGACACCCGCACGTTCACCAGTGAATTGCTTCCAACGTCATCTCCTGTGAGATAGCGGGCATGCGCGCGGCGACGTCCGACCGTCAGGCACGCCCACGCCGGCGATTGCGGTTGCTCGTCATCGCGGTCGCCGTCGTCATCGCGCTCGTGGCCGGCGGGATCGCCGCCGCGCCGACGCTGTTCACTCCGCTGCTGACGCGACGCCTGTCGGCCGCGACCGGCGCTGACGTACGGGTCGGCTGGATCAGCTGGAACCCTCTCCGTGGACGCGTCGTGCTCCATCGTTTGGCGCTCGCGCCCGCTGCCGGTGCGCCCGCCGTGGTGACGGCCCAGGCGCTCGCCGTCGACGTCGCCCTGCGGCGTTGGCTGCAGCACGGGGAACGCCAGCTCGACGCCATCGTGCTGCGCCGCCCCTGGATCGCGCTCCGGCGTACCGGCCCCGGCGACTTCAATCTGGCGGCTCTCTTTCCCGCGCTCGGGGCCGACGCGCCCCCCACGACATCGGGAACGGAGGTCGACATGGGGCCTCCCACGCCGCTTCGCATCGGGCTCTTCCGCGTCGTGAACGGCAGCATCGAGTTCCACGACGAAACCGTCACCCCCGCCCTCGAAACCTCGCTCTACCTCGACGATGCCAGCTCCCGCGATCTCGTCCTGGCCAGCGACGGCACCGCCGGCCTCGCATTCCACGTCGAGAGCCGCCTCGAGGACGAGCCCCTCACGCTCGACGTCAGCTATGACACCGGGACGGACTCGTCACGGCTCACGGCCACGCTCGTCGCCGCCGACGCGTCCCTGGCCCGGGCCCTCCTCTACGTCCCGCTCGGCTGGCAACGCACGTCCGGGACGATGCATGCGACCGTCACGTACGAACGAAGGGTCGAGAAGAACGCGCTCCGGAAGCACGGGCTCAAAGCCGAGCTCGCCCTGCACGACCTGGCGCTGACGGAGCCGTGGGCGAAGGAACCGATGCTGCGAGCGAAACGCGTCCGTATCCCGACGTTGGCCGTCGACCTTCTGAAGCAACGCACCGACCTCGGCGCCATCCAGGTCGACGACTACCAGGCTCTCGTCCTCCGTGACGACGATCGACTGTACGTCCCGCTCGCGACCGGCTCTCCCGACACGGAGCCCTCCTCGTGGACGACGACACTCGATCGCGTCGCGCTCGGCAAGGGCAGCGCGACGCTCCGGAACGTTCTGGCCACCCCCGAGGTCGTCATCCCGCTCACCGGCGGCATCATCCGTCTCCCACCTGACGCAGTGACGTTCAGCTTCGCCGGCATGCTCGCAGGCGGACGCATCACCCTCGACGGTCGCACCGGCGGCGCCACGACCTCTCTGTCCTTTGGCCTCGAGAATCTGAACCTGATCGAGGCCGCACCGATCGCGGGCGTGCCAATGCGGTTCGCCAAGGGCCGCGTAACGGGCACCGTCGACCTTGCCCTCGCGGAATCGAGCCAGACCTTCCGCGGCACGCTCAGCACGACCGACGCGAGCACCGCGCCGGTCGCGCCGCATCCGGAGGAGGTGCTGGCGTGGCAGCGTCTCGACGTCACGATTGCCGAGAGCCAGATGGAGCCGCTCCGCGTGCACGTTTCGCAGGCAAACGCCGTCTGGCCGTACGTCATGGTGCATCGCCGTGCGGACGGGATCTTTCCTTTCACCGTGGGGACGTCGTCGACGAGCACGACGATCGCGACACCCAGCACCTCGATCGACGCCTCGTGGCTCCGCCTCGACCGGCTGACGGTCGACGGCGGCCGCATCGAGTTCTACGACAGCACGCTGCCAAAGGCATACGGCATCGACCTCACCGATCTCAAAGTGTCGGCTGACGGGATCGCGCTCGGCCCGCTCAGGACCGAGCGCCTCGTGCTGAACGGAGCCCTCGACGAGCTGTCCCCGCTCGAGGTCCAGGGTCGGATCGACCCTGCGGGGACGACGCTCTCGGCCCGAGTCGACCGCCTGCTGCTGCCGCCACTCAATCCGTACCTGGCGCCGGCGCTCGGCTACGAGGTGAAGTCCGGCCTCGCGCGCGTCGCGTCGGCGATCCGTCTCGCCGGCAGCAAGCTGAACGCCGACACCGATCTCGTGCTGTCGCGTTTCGCGATGCGGGCCGCCGGGACCGACACCGTCGAGGCCAGAATCGGCGCGCCCCTCTCGGTCGCGCTCGCCCTCATGAAGGACACGCGCGGCGACATTCACCTCAATTTGCCGATCGAGGGCGACGTCGCGGCGGCCGAGTACCGGGTCGGGAGCTTGTTGCGCGAAGCGCTCGGTACCGCGCTCCTCGGGACGATCCGCGGGCCCCTCGGGTTCCTGCGCGGCATGTTTCGAAAGGACGCGGGCGAGCATTTCGATCTCCGCCCGGTACCCTTCCCCTCCGGCAGCGCGGCGCTCGGACCGGAGGGCGAGGAGCGCATCGCCGAGGTCGCCCGCCTGCTCGGCCGGCAGACCGCGCTCCGCGCGGTCCTGATCCCGACGCCGAGCCGTGTCGACTTCGAGAAGCTGACGGCTGCAGGTACCCCGCAACCCCTCGACGTGCTCGCCGAGCTCGCGCGCAACCGCGGCACGGCCGTCCGCGAGCGCCTGACGATCATGAGCGGCATCGAGGCCGGACGGATCACCGTCGAAACCTGGATACCGGTCGAGCCCGACATCGAGGGTGATCCCGGCGTGGACGTCCAGCTTCGCGCCGAGTGATCGCGCCCGCTACACCGGCAACCGAAACGCCGCGGCGTCCGCGGATTGCCCGATCCCCGCGCGCGCGATCAACTGATCCTCGATCGGCACGCGTCGTTTGAGGGCGGGCATGACCTCCGCCGCGAACAACCGGAGATTCGCCTCGGCGAGGTCGTAGGGCATCGCGCCGTAGCTGAAGATGCCCGTGAACGCCTCTGCTCCGGTGCGATTCTGGATGTCGACGATCCGCCGGTAACACTGCTCGGGTGTGCCCCACACTTGCAGGGCGAGGAAGAAGTCGACCATCGCGTCGAGCCCACCGGGCGCGCTCGTCATCTCCTGGACCGGCCTGTACGACTCGTAGCCGCGCATCTTGGTGAGGTGGTCGCCGATCAACTCGTAGTGGCGCACCACCGACCGCCAGTACTCGCCGATGTATTGTCGCGCATGGGCCTCGGCTCGGTCGGCGTTCTCGTCGCAGTAGGTCCAGCCACCGACGATCGGCGGCGGAGCCTCGACGCCATTCACCTCGCGAAACACCTGGCGATAGGCGTTCAGCTCGGTCGTGACCACTTCCCACGGCTTCTGCGGGATGATCAAGATGCCGATGCCGAGTCGCGCCATGATCTCCGATGACTCCGGCGATACCGCGGCCGCGTACGTGCGACCGCGAAACGACTTGAAGGGTCGCGGTCGGAGCTCGCGACGCGGCTGCTTCACGAACGTCCCGTCGTACTGGACGAATCCCCGCTCCAGGCCTTCGAGGATCGTCTGCGCCGCCTCCACGAAGATCGCGCGGCTGTCCTCTTGATTGACCCCGAACCCCTCGAACTCGACGCGGCCGAGACCCCGCCCGATCCCGAGGATAAAGCGGCCATTGGACATGTGGTCGAGGACCAGCACCTGCTCGGCGACCCGCACCGGCTGATGCCACGGCAGCACCACGACCATCGACCCAAGCTGCAGGTGCTGCGTGCGTCCCGCGAAATAGCTCAGGTACTGCAGCACGTCGGGACACATGGTGTAGTCGGTGAAGTGATGCTCGACGCCCCAGAGCGATTCGAAGCCCAGCGGCTCGGCGAGGTCGCCGAGGCGAAGCTCGTTGCGATAGACGTTGCGATCGGTCCGGCCCTCGCCCTGGCCCTGGAAGATGATGCCCATGCCGACGTGCATGCGGATCTCCTGGTACCGCGCCGCTCAGTGCCCGGCGCGACCCGTGAACTGGTCCATGCTGTGGTTCAAGCCGAGAAACTCCATGATCGCGTCGAACGCCGGCACGGGAAGAAGTCGGCCGAGCCAGGTCGTCCGCACGACACTCGGCAGGATGAGGCGGCGACGATTGCGACGAATGGCATCGACGATCTGATCGGTGACGCGTTCCGGATCGAGGATGGGGAGGATCGCGGGAAAGCGCGTGCGCACGCCCGCGAACATACCGGTGCTGATGTAGAAGGGGCAGACCACGGTCGTCGTCACCTTGCTGCCCTGGCGCCGGAGCTCCAGGCGGAGCGACTCGTCGAACCCGACCGCGGCGTGCTTGCTCGCGCAGTAGTCCGTCATCTTCGCGATCCCGACGATGCCCGCCGCCGAGGCGATCGTCACCACGTGTCCGCTGTTGCGCGCGAGCATCCCGGGGAGAAAGGCGCGCGTCGTCCAGAAGAGCGCCAACACGTTCACATCGAAGGTGAGCTCGATCTCCCGCGGGGAGGCATCGAGCAGACTCTTTCCAGTGACGACACCGGCGTTGTTGATGAGAATGTCGACGGGGCCGCGGGCGAGCACGCGCGCCGCCGCGGCTTCGATGGCTTCACGCGACGATAGATCGCAGACGTCGCTCTCGACGCTGCGACCGGCGGCCTCGAGGTCGCGGCGCGCGGTCTCGAGACCGGCAGCGTTGAGATCCCAGAGGATCACGTGGGCGCCGCCGGCCGCGAGCTTTCGCGCCATCAGGAGGCCGAGCCCGCTCGCCGCTCCCGTGATGAGCGCGCGACGGCCTGCGATCTCGCTCATCGCCTTGCCTGCCCTGCTACGCGAACGCTCACAGCCCTTCGACCAAGCTGGTGCTCAGGTAGCGTTCGGCAGAGCTCGGGAAGACGGCCACGATGAACTTGCCCGCCATCTCGGGGCGGTCGGCGACCTGCAGGGCTGCCCACGTCGCCGCGCCACTGCTGATACCGCACGGGATGCCTTCAAGACGTGCCACCTCGCGCGCCGTCTTGATGGCGTCTTCGTCCTTCACCTGCACGATGCTGTCGATGATCTTCGTGTTGAGGATCTCGGGGACGAAGCCGGCGCCGATGCCCTGAATCTTGTGCGGACCGGGGGCTCCGCCCGACAGCACCGGGGACGCCGCCGGCTCGACGGCGACCGTGTGAAAAGAAGGCTTCCGTTGCTTCAGGATCTCGCTCACGCCGGTGATCGTGCCTCCGGTGCCGACACCCGAGATCAGCACGTCGATCTGCCCATCCGTGTCGTCCCACAGCTCGTTCGCTGTCGTGCGGCGGTGGATGTCGGGATTCGACGGATTCTGGAACTGTTGCGGAATGAACGAGTTCGGCGTGTTGCCGGCGATCTCCTCGGCCTTTGCGATAGCGCCCCGCATACCTTGCTGCGCCGGCGTCAGCACGAGCTCGGCACCGAGCAGACGCAGCAGCACACGCCGCTCCTGCGACATCGACTCCGGCATGGTCAGGATCAGCCGGTAGCCACGGGCTGCGGCCACGAAGGCCAGCGCGATCCCGGTGTTGCCGCTCGTCGGCTCGACGATGACCGAGCTCTTGGTGATGAGGCCGGCACGCTCGGCGGTGTCGATCATGTTCACACCGATCCGGTCTTTCACGCTCGACAGCGGATTGAAGAACTCGAGCTTGGCGTAGAGTCGGACGTTCCTCCCGGCCGTCACACGATTGAGGCGCACGAGCGGCGTCCGGCCGATGGTTTGGGTGATGTCGTCGTAGAGTTTGGCCATGGATTTCCTAGTAGCGCACCCGCAGCAGAGCGCCAACGGCGAGC